>JAHEKM010000009.1:0-19217 GCA_024638325.1 Gemmatimonadota bacterium
CACGGACGCCAAGTGCTGGCCGGTGAAGGACGTCTTCGACTTCGCGACGTGTTCCGGCGTCCCTTCGACCACGATACGTCCTCCGGACTCCCCACCTTCAGGGCCCAGGTCGATAATCCAATCGGCGGTCTTGATGACGTGCAGGTTGTGTTCGATGACGATGACCGTGTTGCCGCGGTCCACGAGTTGGTGCAGCACGTCGAGCAGGAGCCGCACGTCCTCGAAGTGGAGCCCCGTCGTCGGCTCATCCAGGATGTAGACGGTGTTGCCCGTCGCACGCTTCGACAGCTCGGTCGCGAGCTTCACGCGCTGGGCCTCTCCGCCCGACAGCGTCGTCGCCGCCTGCCCGAGATGGATGTAGCCCAGCCCGACGTCGTGCAGGGTCTCCAGCTTGCGCTTGATGGACGGGACCGCCTCGAAGAACTCGAGCGCGTCGGCGACGGTCAGGTCGAGCACGTCCGCGATGTTCTTGCCCTTGTAGAACACGTCGAGCGTCTCGCGGTTGTAGCGCCGACCGCGACAGACGTCGCACGGCACGTAGACGTCGGGTAGGAAGTGCATCTCGATCTTCACGAGACCGTCCCCGGCGCAGGCTTCGCAGCGACCACCCTTCACGTTGAACGAGAAGCGGCCCGGTCCGTAGCCTCGCATCTGTGACTCGGGGAGTTGCGCGAAGAGGTCCCGGATAGGCGTGAAAAGGCCGGTGTAGGTGGCCGGATTCGACCTGGGTGTTCGCCCAATGGGCGACTGATCGACGTCGATCACCTTGTCCACGAGTTCGACGCCGTCGATGCCGTCGTGCGATTCCGCCACGAGCTTGCTACGGAAGAAGTGGCGCGCCAGCGCATGGTAGAGCGTCTCGTTGACCAACGTCGACTTCCCAGACCCCGAGACACCCGTGACGCAAAGGAAGGCGCCCAGCGGGAACCTCACGTCCAGATCCTTGAGGTTGTGGCCGCGCGCGCGCTTCACGACGAGAGCCCGCTCGGGGTCCACCGTCCTCCGCTCCTCCGGAACACCGATCTCGCGCTCACCGCGCAGGTACGCACCCGTGAGCGAGCGCTCCGCCTCGAGCAGGACCTCCAGGGGGCCCGCCGCGACGACCTCACCCCCGTGCCTGCCGGCTCCCGGCCCGAGATCGATCAGGTAGTCGGCCGCTCGAATGGCGTCCTCGTCGTGCTCGACCACCACGACGGTGTTCCCCAGGTCGCGCAGACGCATGAGCGTGTCGAGGAGGCGGGAGTTGTCGCGTTGATGGAGCCCGATGGAGGGTTCGTCCAAGATGTACAACACGCCGACGAGCCTGCTGCCGATCTGGGTCGCCAACCGGATGCGCTGCGCCTCACCGCCGGACAGCGTGCCCGCGGCACGACCGAGCGTGAGGTAGCCGAGTCCGACGTCCTCCAGGAAGCGGAGTCTCTCCGCGACCTCCTTGAGGATCGGGCCCGCGATCTCCCCGGCCAGAGGCGGATACGTCGTCCTCCCCGACTTCTTGGGCCTGCCGTTGGTCGAGGTGACGGCGAGGCCTCCGAGGAAGGACGCGGCATCCGTGATGGACATGTCGACGACCTCCCCGAGCGACTTGCCTTCGATGGTCACCGCCCGGGAGGCGGACCTGAGGCGGCTCCCGTCGCAGACGGTGCACGCCACCGTGGACATGTAGTCCTCGAGCTGGTTCCGGACGGACTCCGACTCCGTCTCTCGGTACCGCCGCTCGATGTTGGCGACGACGCCTTCCCAGAGGTCCTCGTAGTGGCCATCGAACTTGCCGGTGCCCGACTTGTACGGGAAGCGGATCTTCATGGTCCCCGAGCCCAGCAGGATGCCTTCGCGGGTGTCCAGCGACAGGTCGCCCCACGGCGTGTTCGGGTCGAACTCGTACGCCTCGGCCAGGCCGGGGATGACCGATCGCCGGAGGTGTCCCGACGGCGAGCCCCAGGGGATGATGACGCCCTCGAGAATCGAGAGGCTCCCGTCGGCCGTGATCAGGTCCGGGTTCACGTCCTTGCGGGTCCCGAGCCCGCCGCACTCCTCACAGGCACCGTACGGTGAGTTGAAGGAGAACTGGCGCGGCTCGAGCTCGGGCAGGCTGGTGCCACAGCCGCTACAGGCATAGCGCTCGCTGAAGACGTGGTGCGTAGGCTCCTTCCGCCTGGGATTCTCGAGCACCTCGACGATTCCGTCCGCGGTCCGTAGGGCCGTTTCGACCGAGTCCGCCAGCCGCTCCCGGTCCGACTCGCGAATCACGAGTCGGTCGACCACCACGGCGATGTCGTGGTTCTCGTACCGACTGAGCGACGGCACCTCCGTCAGGTCGTGGGTCTCGCCGTCCACACGGACGCGAACAAAGCCGTCCTTGCGGGCCTTCTCGAACAAGTCGCGGAACTCGCCCTTCCGGCCGCGGACGAGTGGCGCCAGCAACTCGACCGGTGTGCCCTCGTCCAGCCCCAGGATGCGGTCGACGATCTGCGTCGCCGACTGACGCAGCACCGGCTCCCCGCACTCGGGGCAGTGAGGCGTGCCCACGCGAGCCCAGAGGAGCCGGAGGTAGTCGTACACCTCGGTGACCGTGCCGACCGTAGAGCGCGGATTCTTGCTGACGGTCTTCTGCTCGATGGAGATCGCCGGGGACAAGCCCTCGATGGCGTCGACGTCGGGCTTCTCCATGAGGCCCAGGAACTGACGCGCGTAGGCCGAAAGCGACTCGACATAGCGCCGCTGGCCCTCCGCATAGATCGTGTCGAACGCGAGCGAGGACTTCCCGGAGCCCGAGAGGCCCGTGATGACCACGAGCTTCTCCCTCGGGAACTCGACGTGGATGTTCTTGAGGTTGTGCTCGCGGGCACCGCGGACGATCAGCTTCTCGCCCCCGGCACCGTTCGAAGGAGCCTTCCCCTTCTTTTTCGTCCTGGATCCTGGCATAGCCTGGAAGTCTAACCGGGCCGGCAAGGTCGACTCAATCCTGGGGGTGCCGGCAAAAGAAGAAGCCGCCCCCCACACGGGAGGCGGCTTCGACACACCCCGGTCGGCCCGGTCTAGATCCTCAGCTCCCCCAGCCGCGCGATGCGCTCCTCCGTCGGAGGGTGCGTGCGGAAGAGGCCCGTGAAGGCCTGTTGTCGAGGACCGGACAACGGGTTGATGATCGCCAGCTGCGCGGCGGCCGGATTGACGGCCATGGGGATCTGCTTGGCGTAACCCTCGATGTGCTGAAGCGCACTGGCGAGGCCGCCGGGATCCCTGGTGAGCTTCGCGGCGGTCGCGTCCGCCTGGAACTCGTTTTGCCGGCTGATCGCCATCTGCACGATCATGGCCGCGATGGGCGCCACGATCACGGTGACGAGCAGAGCGAGGGGGTTCTGGCCGCGGTTGTCGCGGCCACCCATGCCGAAGATGAGCCCCCAGCGCGCGATGCTGGCGAGCATCGCCACCGCACCCGCCATGGTGGCTGCGACGGTACCGACGAGCATGTGCCGGTGCTTGATGTGCGCGAGCTCGTGCGCGATGACACCCTCCAACTCCCGGGGCGGGAGCAGCTTCACGATACCCGCCGTGACGCACACGACCGCGTGGGCCGGGTTACGGCCGGTGGCGAACGCGTTGGGCTGCTCCGAAGGAGCGAGCGCCAAAGTCGGCATCGGTAGGTCGGCCTCCTGGCGGAGCCGGTCGACCATGCGGTAGAGGTCGGGCGCATCCTCGGGGCCTAGAATCCGCGCCTTGTACATCTTCAGCACGGCCTTATCGCTGAACCAGTACATGCCGAAGTTCATGATCGCTGCCATCGCGAGGAACAGCACCGCCCCGCTGGAGCCTGCGAAGTATTGGCCGACGCCGACCATCAACACGGTCAGGCCGGTCATCAGGCCGATGACTTTGACCATCTGCATTCCGTCTATCTCCTAGTCTTGCTGGCTGGAGCCGTAGCCCCACTCGCGGAATAAGAACGCACCGATGATCGGCCTCCCGTCGAGGTCGGTCGATCCGAGTGTGGACCCGCTCCTGAGGAACCGATCTTCTACGAAACCTTCGATGAAGAAATTCTCCGCGACCGCGAGCTCCAGTCGAACACCTCGGAGCTGTAGGCTCGCCCCCGTCCCTTGGTCACCCTGACGGCCACCCAGAACGAAGATCACGAAGACCCGGTCGTTCAGGTACTTGCCGAGTTCTACCTGCGTACCGCCAAGGACGTTTCCTGGGTTCGATCCGATGGACTGGTAGTCCTGCGCCCGGTTGGACTGCGAGAAGGCCAGGTAGTCCAAGGTGTTCACCAGGGGTATCTCCTGTGCGAGCGCCGTGCCCAGCTGGTTTACGAGTGCTCCCGCGGCAAAGCTGATGCCGGCATCCGTGAGACTCACGCCCGAGGCTCCGGCCTCCCCGATGGACTGCCCGAAGACCAGATACGACACGAGGTCGGCCTGCGAGAGGCCCGCCTCCTCGGTCGATAGGGTAACGAGCGGCTCAACCAACGTGCCGCCCACCGTCGCTCGGACCTCGAGCGGTCCACCCTCCTGCCTTCGCACGCGTGTGAGCGCCTGAATGTCGAGCGTCGGGTTGACGCCGGGCTGCCCGAGGAACGAAGCGGTACCGCCATCCACGTCGAACGTGCGGCCGAAGACCGCGTACGACCCCCTGAGCGCCTCGAGCTCGCCGACGAGCACGAGGTCTCCCTCGCCCCTGTCGTACGCCACGATGAGCTCACCTCCGAGCTCCACGTTCATCTCCGGCGAACGCAGCCAGAGATTGCGCGGCACCACCAGGTCGACATCCATGCGGAGGTTGTCGAAGAAGGGGTTGTTCAAGCCGGCGATCAACGGCTGACTCACGAAGACCGTCGTGTCCACCGCGATGCCCGGAGCATAGAGCAGCGGGCTGCGCAGGTCGACGACGTCGGCATTGCGGGCGAACTCCTCCACGAAGAGCGTGGCCTCGTCGAGCGTCAGGTCACCGCGAGCCACGGGGAGGCGGTAGCGTCCCGTGAGCGTGAGGGCGCCGCTCACCCGACCCTGCATGTCTCGTCGATCCACGCTGAGAAAGCGATCGAAGTCGATCGCCAGGTCGAGGCGCGGGTTCTGGAGCGTGTCGAGCTGAACCAGACCCGAGATACTCGAAGTGCCGGTCGCACCGTTGCCGGTGCCCGCGGCGGCGAGCTTCACCCCGACCGTGCCGTTGGGCTGGAGCAGCAGCTCGCCCGAGACGCCCGTATGGCGGACGCCGATGGCATCCACTGTCCACGCGGCGTTCGTCAGCGTGACGGTCCCGCTCGGCCGTGGGCTTACGGGCGTACCGCGAATGCGCATCTGTGCGGACACGGTACCGACCACGTCCTCGAGGGCGCTCAGATACACGAACGCCAACCCGGCGTCCAGCGCGTCGGCTCGGAGCGTCAGGTCCATCTCACGCTCGACGAGGCGGCTCTCCACCTGGGCCAACGCGAGATCGACCGGCACGACGCCGTCCCCCGTGAGGACACGGCGCTCACCGGACCATGCGCTCAGCTCTACGTCCGCCGCACGATCCTGATACTGGAGTGATCCGTCCACACGCGTCAGGCGCACAGGGCCGTACCGCGGCTCCTCGACGGCGAAGCGGGCGGTGATCACGGGCTCCTCCGCAGGCCCCGTGATGTCGAGGTCGAGGTCGACGTGTCCGATCATGTCGATGTCCTCGCGCTGAGCCAGGCGCAGCACCTGCTCTACGTGGAGCCCCTCCATCATCATTCGGAAGTCCGAGTCACCGCCGCGGGTCAGCGTGCCAGCGGCCACGAGCGTCATCGGGTCGGAGCCGGTTCGCCGAATCTCGAGGCTGTCCACAGATACGGACGTCTCATTCCAGGCGAGAGAGCTCGGGCGCATCAAGACCCAGGACGTCTGACTGAACTCGAGCGCCGCTTCCGCGAGCTCCACCTGACCCCCGACGGAGTCCAAGGCGAAGGCTCCGGCGAGGTGGTAGCTCTCTCCGGCGCGGCGCCGAACCTCGAGCTGCCCCTCCCCGGCGCGCTGCACCATCGACCCCACGAAGCCCACCTGCTCGAACGCTCGTTCGCCCCACACCACTCCGCGCGAGTCGAGGTCGACGTCCCACGCGCCCAGGGTCTCCGGAAGCCCCGTCGCGATCAGTGAGATGCGCGCCGTGTCCAGCGAGTTGTGGCCGTAGGCTGCCTCGATGAGATCGAAAAGGAGGTCGACGTTCATGTCGCCCACCCACCCACTCACGTCCGCCGAGCCACGGAGGCGGCCCTCCATTCTCACGTCCTCGAGGGTCGGGAGGGTGTCGAGGCTCACGCCTCGGGCTTGCAGCGCGTCCTGCTCGAGAATCGTGAGGGTGTCGGCGACCAGCAGGGAATCCCCCATGAAGACGGGTCGTAGCCCGGCGAGAGTCTCCCCGACGAACGAGAGGCGAGCCTCTCCGAAGGCGTCCCGCGTCAGACCGAGGCTGCCCTCTCCCTCGACGAGGATGCCGCCGATGCTCGCATGCAGGCTATCCGCGGTGAGGAGCCCGCCGTCTATACGGACCCCCGCGTCCGCTGAGTCCACCGTGAGGTCGCCGATCCGCGCCGAGCGCAGTGCGACGACGGAGGAAACCAAGAGCGAATCAAGGGCCAGGCCGGTGCCCTCGATGGTGGCGTGGCCTGAAAGAACCGAAGGCGTCGGCACTCTGGAGGTGAACGCCGCCAGATCCAGGCCCTCGGCGTCTGCCTCGAGCACGTAGCCGGAGGCCGGATCCGTCATGTCCGTGGTGAGGTCGAAAACGAACCGTCCGGCTTCTGGGCTCGTCACGTCACCGCTCACCTGTAGGTTGGTCAACCGCCCGTTGATGCGAACCGGGCCGCTGACCTCGCCGGGGAGATCGATCTCCGGCCAGAGCCTTCCGAGCATCGGTAGAGACAGTGGAGCGAGCTCTGCTCGCGCGTCGACCGTCCAGTCGCGATCGGCACCGCGCCGAAGGACGCCGCGGCCCACCGCTCTCGACGCGACCGTGGGACTGGAGCGGTGAGTTACGTCGGCCACCAACAGCAGCCCCTCGTCCGCGCGACCCTCCAGGAAGAGCGTCGCCCGACCCGTCCCCAGCCTACCCGCATTGGGCCAGAGCACTTCGAGCGCCCGGTAGTCGAACGGATCCAGCCGCAGCTCCAGCGCGGTTCCGCCGGGGTTCGCGCCGGAGTGGAGGGTGCCGCTGAAATCCGCCGTGACCACGGCTTCCGGTCGCTCCTCGGGAGAGAACGTCATGCGCCCGGTGGCGGACAGGTCGGCCACGGTCCCGCCGAACGTCGCGTTGCCCCGCACCGTGCCCGCAACGGGCAGCTCTTCCTCCAACCAGGGAGCCAAGAGCGACAGCTCGAGCGGGCTCGCGACGACCCGGAGCGAACGCATGGACATCGCATCGGTGAAGGAGACCCCCCCGTCGAGGTTCAGCGAGCTCCCGGCGCTGCGGACATCGACGCCGGTCAAGCCGAGGTGGATGCCGTCCTCCACGCGCACGGATGCCGTGCCACGAAAACCGCCCGAGGGCACTCGGGGGTCGACCCAGCCGATGTCCGCGAGGTCGGCCCAGTCGTCCGAGCGAAAGTCCGCGGTCAGGATCCAAGGATTGTCTGGCCGCTCGGGCCCGAATCCGAGGCGTCCCTCCAGGTACGAGCCGGGCAGCCGAATTGCTGCGTCTTCGACTCTGAGGCCTCGGTCTCCGAAGGTGAGGGTGCCCTGGGCCTCGTGGATCACGAGCGGTTTCTCGAGGACGAGAACGGACGCCGAGAGTGAGGCCAGATCCGCGTCGACCATCACCGGGCCTTCACTGCGAACGAACGTCCGCTCGAGGTCGAGGTCCACGTCCTCCAAGGCCATGCGGCGAAGGACGCCGCCGTCGGGCGCGGGCACCGTCAGCTCTTCCGGGGTGCCGGCCTCCGCCGGCGTCAGGATCCTGACGACGCCGCCTCGAACGGCGATGCGACCGAGGCCGAACGTTTGTGGCGCCCCGGAGGCGGAGTCCGAACTCGCCGCCGCCACGCGGTTCACGTTGCTTTCGTCCTCACCCGTGTACCGGGAGATCTCCACGTCCAGACCGTGGAACGTCGACGCCCGTAGACGGGGGCTACCGATGGCCAGCGAAAGAGGCGAATAACGCAGGACGACCGAGTCGGCCTCCAGGAAGCGTCTGCCACCCTCGGCGTCCAGTCGAACACCGCGTAGCGTGAGGCCGAAGAAGAGCGTGCTGCTGCTCATGCCCTCCACTGTCAGCTCACCGGCGAGGTAGCCACGCGCTCGCTCGAGCACCTCGTCCAGCACGATCCGCTGCCCACGAGCCGTCTGACTGAAGAAGAGCACGATCAGCGCGACAGCCACGACAACGGTCCAGCCGGCCCCGTTGAGGAGGCGCCGGAAGAGCGAGCGGCGCCGACGTGCCGGCTTCGGGGCGGACACGTCCGGCCCGCCCTCGACGTCCACAGCGTCTTCGACGACGACCTCTTCCGCTTTCGACTGTTCGTCCATCAGAATGCCTGCCCGATCGACAGGTGCAGCTGCAGGCGGCTCAGGAAGTCGCTCTCCTCTCCGAAGAGGACCGGATTGCCGAGCGTTGCGATCGCCCCCGTCGGCGCGTACGGGATCTCCGAGCCGTCCACCACCAGACACACGCTCGTAGCCGGCGTGCACGCATCGATCTGCTGAGTCACGACCGAGAGCCGCTCGCTCTCACGGAAGGTATACCCCACATCGACCCGAATCGGGCCAATCGGACTGAGGTAGCGCACCCCGGCGCCCGGAGTGAACTCCAGATCCGCGGGGTCGATCGTCTGCCCCGCACCCCACACCTGCCCCACGTCCCCGAACCCCACCACCTCGAAGTCCCGACCGAGCGGGACGCGGATCTCCAGATTCGCCTCGAAGACCTGTGTTCCGCCGATGGGGCGCGAAGTGATGAAGCGGTCGTCCAACGCGCTCGCGTCGCAGGTCAACATGATGATCTCGTCCGGCAAACACCCGGCACCGCCGTTGGAGACGGGCTCCAGGAGCGCTCCCGGATTGTCCACGGCGAGCACGCGCGGGCCCAGGCGCCCCTCGCCGAAGCCACGCACGGAGCTGGCACCCCCCGCGTAGAAGCGGCGCTGGGGATGGATGATGTCGATAGGGTCCTGGCCTCCCGTGAACTCCCCCCAGCCCACCCATCCCAATCTCGCTCGCCCCGCGAGCACCGCGGATCCGACCAGTGGTGAGTACCACGTGCCCTCCGTCACCGCCCGGTTGTAGCGGTACTCGGACCCGGTCCAGCGGGCCGCGTGCTCCAAATCCACCGTCAGCCGGTACCCGCGTGTCGGATTGAGGATGCTGTTGGCGAGATCACGGGTGAGATTCAAACGCATCGGCGCGATGCGTTGGGCGCCCGTAAGCACCGAGATGTCTTCCCGGCGGCACACGAGGAAGCCGGTGCACAGAAGCACCTCGGCCGACTCCAACGTCGACAGCTCGGGACTGTACGAGAGGGTCAGCGACGCGCGCTGTCCAATCGCCCTCGCGAGAGACAGATCGAGACCGACCGCCCGCCGAATGAAGATGTCGGGGACGCTCTGTCGCTCGCCGAACAACGAGGCGTTGAACGAGTTCCGCGTGGAGAAGATCCATGGCTGGGAGAAGTCGGCTGCGGCCAGCCAGGTCAGCTCGGCGAAGTCACCCTCGCCGCTCTCTGGTGTGCACCCACCCACGATGTTGGCCAGTCGGCCACGGAGCTGGAACACGCGCCCCCCGCCCATGAAGTTGCGGCTGGTCCAGCGGGCCTCGGTGTTGAAGCACTCGGCGGTGTTGAACCCACCGCCGGCTCGGACCCTGTAGGGGTCGCCCTCGGTCACCTGCACGAAGAGCGGTACGACCGAGTCCGGTGCCTGCACTGCCTCGGTGTCCCGTTCGACCCGCGCGTTGCGGATGATCTCGAGGCCGAAAAGGCGTGTCTGTCCCTCCAGGAGCTGGTCGACCTGGTAGGGATCGCCTGTGCGGAACGGCAACGTCCGCAGAATGGTGGTCTCGTCGAGACGGTCCAGTCCCGCGATGCGAATCGCGCCGTAGCGCGCCGATACGCCTGGCTCGATCTCGAAGGTGACATGCGCGTGGAGGGGCTCGTCCTGCGGAAGGACGGTCTGTCTCAGGACGTCTGCATCGGGATACGAGCGGTTGCGCAGGCGCCGAATGAGCGTGTCCCGGGTGGCGTCCAGCACGAGGGTGCTCCACCGGTCACCCGCCGAAATGGGCAGGCCGTCCAGCAAGCCGCCCACCTCGAAGCCCTCGGGCACCTCGTAGGCAATGCTGTCCGCCAGGATGGGTTGCCCCTCGGTGATCGCGAAGCGGACACTCGCCACCTCGGTCTCCTCGAACGGCTCGACGGTCACTCGCTCACGGGTCGGAGGCCTGGACGCGGTCGACCACCTGCGTAGCACGTGCTGGCCTGCAGGCAGCCCGTCCACGCCGATTTCGACGGTCGGCGAGACGTCGACGCCGCGGAAGCCCCGTACCTGATACCACCGCTCCAGACGCTGCTCGTCCAGCGGGATGTCCCGCTCTCGGAGCTCGCTGCGTCGTTCACCCCACCCGAACAGCGGACACACCGGGATGAGGAAGCGGAAGACCCAGGAACTGCACTCCGTCTCACTCGTGGCGATGGCACGTCTCAGTGAATCCGCGGGGAACGTTTCGTTTCCGACGAAGTCGACGACCCGCACCTCGACGCCCTGGATTTGAGCCTGAGTCGCGGTCGGAGTCAGCGCCGCCGCGGCCAGAGCCGCAACCACCCCAACGCGTCGGAGCGCATCCATCACGGTTCCCGGTCCGTAGTCTCGACCCCGGCCGAGCTCGCCACGTCACGCGCCAGAAAGAGACGCAGGAAGTAGAACACGACGACGCCCACCGCCGCAGCCAGCAAGCCCGACGCGAGCGCTGCAGCGGCGGTATCTCTGCGGTCCGGCTCGTTGCGGATGTAGCGCGGGCTCACCTGTCCCCCTCCCCTACGACATCGGGCGTCCCCGAGCGGACGGCGATGGCAAGTGCGACGGGATCGCCGGGCTCGAAGGCGGTCCCGTCCGCCACGAGGACGTGTGGCGTCACCTCGACCACACCCTCGTCGATGCGGAGCACATTGAGGCTGTTGAGGCCCTTCTCAGGCCCGCGCCCTCTCCACGACGTCGTCGTCCCGCACGTGATCAGAGGTATTCCCGGCCCGTCCCTCGTTCCCAGCAGGTCGTTCGACGTCGTGATGTGCGTTTGATGCACATGACCGCCCAGGACGAAGGCGACCTCCATCTCTTCGAAGGCACGCAGAAGCCGCGCCGCCCGCGGTAGCGGCCGGCCATCGGTGCCGTCGGGTACGGGCACGAAATGATGATGCACGACCAGTACCCGCAGGTCGGTGACCGGGGCGTCGCCGAAGGCCCGACGAGCGAAATCGAGCTGCGCCCCGTCCAAGCGGCCGTTCACGATGCTCCGCCGGGGAGCCGATGAGTCGAGCGCGACGAATGTCGCTCCCTGCACGCGGGTAACCGAATCGAGGTGGGGTGATATGGACGCCTTCCAGTTTCGGTGAGGCCCCAATAGCCGCTCCCAGACGCGGAAGAGCGGGACGTCGTGGTTGCCAGGCGTCACCACGCACGGAACGGCTGGCAGGCGCGCGAGAACCGAAGCGGCGAGCGCGTATTCGCGCTTCTTGGCGCGCTGTGTCAGATCGCCCGAGACGACGACGACATCGGGATCGGTCTCGCCCGCCAGGCGAAGGAACGCCTCGGCGGCGCTGGGCCTGAACGGGCGCCCGCACTGGAGGTCGGAAGCGTGGAGCACCGTGAGCATGCGATGTCCTACGCCGTGGTCGCCTCGGCGTTCACCTGCTTCGAGAGTCGGGCCACCCCGATGACACCGACCGCGACGATCCCCAAGCTGATGACCTGCGCCAGTGTCAGGACCCCGAAGAAGCGGTCGTCCTTCGCCCGGAGGAACTCGACCAGGAGGCGTTCAAGGCCCGCCAGGGCCAGCCACATCATGAAGAGCTTGCCCTCCGGGCGCGTCGTACGCCGAATGCGCCACAGGAAGAAGAAGATGAGCGTGCTCAGCCCCACCTCGTACAGCTGGGTCGGGTGGACCGGGACGATCTGCCCGTACTGCTCGACGAGGGCCGGGTCGACCGTGATGCCGAACTCCTGCTCGATGATGTCGACCCGGGTGGGTGGAGCCCCCTGCGGGAACGCGATGCCGACCCAGGAGTCCGTGGGGCGGCCCCAGTCGTCGCCGACCAGGAAGCAGCCCACGCGACCGACCGCGTACGCCAGGGCGAGGGCGGGCGCAGCCGCGTCCGCTGTCTTCGCCAGCGGGAGCTCGCGGCGTCGGATCTCCCAGATCACCAGGACCGTTGCCAGCAAGAAGCCGCCGTACCAGACCAGACCGCCGCGCGAGAAGATCAACCCCGACGCGTCGACAGCCAGGCGCTCGTAGTTGAGCAGGATGTAGTAGCCCTTGGCCCCGAGGATCCCCCCGATGACAGCCATGAAGACCAGATCCCACGCCTTCTCGGGATCCTCACCCAAACGACCGAGTTCTGCGCGGAGCAGATAGCCGCCGGTGAGGAACGAGAGCAACATCATGACCCCGAAGGAGGTGATGGGCTCACCCCCGAGGATCGGGACCCACTCGGGCAGCTCGAAGAGGTTCGGATACATGGGCTTATCGGGCGCGGACGACGCGTATGCTACAAGAACGTAACCTTGGACGGGCTTTCGTCACGCGGCACCCCGGGCGAGCCCCGGGAAGGGGAGGCTGGCCGACGCCGAAGCCCACGCCGCCGCTACGTCCCCACGGTCGAACCGGAAGCGGGCCGCGCGGGCCACCATGGCGCCGTTGTCGAGGGCGAGACGCACCGAGGAATGGAAGACCGACCCGTCGGAACCGACCCGGTCGGCGACCTCGGCTCGTAGCACCCCGTTTGCGCTCACGCCCCCCCCGAGCAGCACACGCCTGCAGCCCGTCTCCTCGACGGCCCTAAGCGTTTTGGCGGCCAGGACGTCCACGGCCGCGGCCTGGAAGCCAGCCGCGACGTGGGCGCGCTCGTCGTCCATTCGTCCCTCGGCCTCCAGATTGCGAACCAGTTGGACGACGGCGGTCTTCAGACCACTGAACGAGAAGTCGTAGTAGTCAGAGTCGCCCGGTCTCTGGCTGCGGGCCAGCATTGGGCGCGGGAGGGCGTGTCTGGCGGGGTCGCCTGTCGCGGCGAGCCGCTCGATGACGGGGCCTCCCGGATAAGGGAGGCCGAGGAGCTTGGCCACCTTGTCGAACGCTTCCCCGGCCGCGTCGTCGCGCGTCTGCCCCAGGAGTCGATACTCACCCCATGCGGCCGCGTGGAGGAGAAGCGTGTGTCCGCCGGAGACCAGGAGCGCGACGAAGGGCGGCTCCGCGCTCGGGTCCTCCAGCGACGGGGCGAACAGATGGGCCTCCATGTGGTGCACCGGGACCCAGGGCTTGCCGAGCCCATACGCGGCGGCCTTCACCCAGCACACCCCTACCAAGAGAGGACCGATCAACCCTGGGCCCGCCGTGACGCCGAGGACGTCGACGTCGGCGAGACCGAGACCGGCCTGGGACAGCGCCTCGTCCACCACCGCGTCCACTTTCTGCAAATGGGCCCTCGCCGCAAGCTCCGGCACGACGCCGCCGTACACCTCGTGCACGTCTTGTGAGAGGATCACGTGTCCCAACACCTCCATGTCTGGCGAGAGCACGGCCGCGGACGTCTCGTCGCAGGAGGTCTCGAGGCCCAGGACGCAGGGGCCCACCCCCCGGCTCACGTGGGGTCCCGCTCGACTTCTTCCGCGGCACCTCCCACTCGCCGCACCCTGACGACGTCGATGGCGGGGCTGGCGGTGAGGAGGGCCGACACACCGTCGACCTGAACCCGTACGACCCTCTCTTCCCCGGGCAGCATGCCAACCACCGAGCTCTCCGGCACCGAGACCCGGAGCAGGCTGAGGTCCATTGCGATGACGAGCGTTCGCGCACCCAAGATGCGAACCCGAATCGACGGCGGATCCACTTGGAGCTGCACGGCCGGATCGCGGACGTCGACGTGTACGACCTGGCCGTCGAACTCACGCTCGATGCGAGGCTCGACACGGATTGCGACGGTCGCGTCCGGCGGCAGGACGGAAGGTGCGCCCAGCCCCGTCGTGTCGATGGGCAACGTGACGATGTCCGAGTCGCGCACCCGACCGAGATCCAAGGGCATCAAAGGCACGGAGTCCAGGCTGGCCAGTCTGCTCTCGGGACCTCGGACGACCACGGTGTCGGGACTGAGTCGGGGCTCGCTCGAGAACGATAGGTCGGATGGGAGCTCACCCTGAAGGCGCATGGCCACCGGAAGGGAGCGGGTCACGGCCCGCTCGAAGGAGACGCGCATCGTCGCGGGGGACACCGACTCGACGGTGACGCCCGCGCGCTGGCCCAGCTGGACCCAGTCGCGTTGAAGCGCGATCAGCGTGTCGCGTGAGCCGACCGCGGGCACCGGAACGCGCACGCTGGTGCCGTCGCGAATCAGACGAATGATCTCGCGAGCTGGACCGCCCAAGCGCAACTCGACCGTCTCGGGCGACGGAGCGCCTGCGAGCGTCCAGGCCGTGTCCGTGACGTCCACGAAGACCGGCACCGAGGAGAGGGTCTCCTGGCTCAGCGGCTCCGTCTGCACAAGTGCCCAGAGAAACACCGACAGCCCGAGCGCCGAGAGCTTGAGCCGCCAGTTACGCAGCAGCGCGCTCTGCACCCGGGCCATGGATCAGCAGGTCGCTGAAGAACGGGGGTGCACCGCGTTACGCGCGCCACCGCCCCGGGGGGCACCCGCGCGCAGCGCGGGTCGCGGAGCGACGACGGCATAGCCCGAGCTACGTCTAGGAGCTCCAACGACGAAGACGGGGCCGCGCCGCCGCAACCCGCTGCCTTGAAAGGTCATGTCACCCCTATTGTTGGGCGCAGGGGGATCGCGGACCATTAGGTCGTCTCTCCTCCTCGCCGTAGGCATCACTACGACTCGTCGTCGCTCCTACTGCTGGCCTCGCGAGACCCCTGCGCGCGGTGCGCCCCCGTTCTTCAGCGACCTGCTAACTGTCCAGGAGCCGGCGTATGAGCTCCTGATTCACGGGCAGGTCCCACTCCGTGGGGCCGGCGATCTTCTTCCAGATCTGGCCACCCTTTGCGACCACGAAGGTCTCAGGAACACCCGTGGTGAGGTACGTCTGGCGTATGCCTCCCGACGGATCGTGGAGGATCGGGAACGTCAGCTCGTACTCACGCGCGAAAGCAGCGAGGTCTCCTCCCTCGTAGCCGCTGGCGTCCCGTTCACCGATCTGTGCGTCCACGCTGACCGCCAGGATCTCGAACTTCTCGCCCTCGAAGGCATCGTAGAGACGCTGCATCGAAGGCATCTCTTCGCGACACGGAAGGCACCAGGTCGCCCAGATGTTGATGAGCACGACGTGGTCTTCGAAGTCGGAGAGCGCGAGCTCGCCGCGGGTCAACGACGGGAAGCGGAAGTCCGGCGCCTGCGCCCCCGCGAGCACGGCGGCCTCGCGGTACCGATCGCGCACCGTATACGCGTAGCTGACCACGGCTACGATCGCGACCATCAGCCAGAGGTAGGGTGAGCGAACGAGGCGTTTCATCGGTGTCCTGGGGTCCTTCGGCTGGGGGGTCCTATCCGCGCGAACTGCTACGGTCACAGGGGCTCGTTGTTCCCGGGCCCCGCACGTCTCTGTCCAACCTGCAGCCGCACGGCGCTGCCCCGCCCCAACTCCGTGTCGGAAGCGGGTTCCTGCTGGACCACGATGCCCTGATCTCGGCCGAAGCGAAAGACCGGCTCGACCTCCGCCACGACCAAGCCCAGGCTGTCGAGCAGCAGGCGGGCCTCCTCCTCCTCGAGTCCCAGGACGAAGGGCATGACGACCACAGGCGGCCCCGTGCTCACGACCAGGGTCACCTGCGAGGGCAGCGGAACGACGCTGTCTACGGGCGGCACGACTCCGACCACCCGCCCGCGCTCCAACTCGGACTCCGCCGTATCGATCGCGACCAGGAACCCACTCGTCTCCAACACGGTGCGGGCCCGGTCGACCTGAAGGGCCACGACATCCGGAATGGAGCGGGTCTGCGGACCCCGACTCACTGTAAGCCGGACCGGCGAGTCCGGTCGCAGCACCTGACCCGGAAGGGGTGACTGGCCCAGGATGAGTCCCTCTCCGACCGAGGGATGAAGGAGCGAGTCGACCGGACCGAGGGTCAGTCCCGCCCCGACCAGGCGCTCCTGCGCACTGGCCACGCCGATCCCGCGCACGTCGGGGACCTCATACAGGTCACCGGTAGGTGGAGGTGCAGGAAAGAGCAGCTGCGTCGACACCAGATACCCAACGATCCAACCGAGGAGCAGAACCCCGGCGACCGCGGCGAGCAGCCTACCGCCGAGATCGAAGCCCTTGAAGCCGTCACGACCACCGGGCGAGCCCCTCGTCCCGCGCCGCCGGCTCCGGCTCCGCTCGAGCGAGCCCCCGAGCTTCACGATGCCCTCCGGAGGCGAGCCGCGAACGCTCCGTCGAAGCCGGTGTCCTGAGGAAGCACGACGAGCTGTCCACGGCCGTCGAGCACCTCCGCGGGTACGGCGTCCGTCGCCTCGAGGCGAAAGTCGTCACGCGCCGCCAGAAGAGCCTCGACCCGGTCTTCATTCTCCTCGGGCTCCAACGTGCACGTCGAGTACACGAGCAGGCCGCCCGGAGCGACCACGTCTGCCGCGGCCTTCAGCATGTCGGCCTGGAGGTCTGTCATCTCGCCGACCGAGTCGGGCGTCAGCCTCCAGCGCGCGTCGGGCCGACGAGCGAGCGTGCCGGTACCGGTGCAAGGCGCGTCGAGCAGGACGACATCCATGTGCAGCAAGGGCGGGCGCCGAGCATCGGCGACTGCGAGGCCAACGCGGCGTTCGGTTCGGGCTGCGTTGTCTCTGACCATGCGCAGGCGTGCTTCCGATCGATCGACGGCAAGAGTATAGACGGGACGGTTTGGCAGGGCGAGGAGTTTCCCGCCGGGTGCCGCACAAAGGTCTGCAACCTTCGTGCCCGGGGGAACATCCGCGTATCTCGTCACGAGATTGGCGGCGGGGTCCTGTGCGACGGCATGGGGGAGCACCTCGAAGGCGAGGGCCGGCGAGGCGTCCGACCCGAGCCGTACGCAACCGGTCCAGTCGACCGGCTCGGCGGGCACACCGGCCGCCGCCAGGCGGGCCTCCGCCTCCGCGGGCGTGCAGTCGAGCGGAACGAGGTAGACAGGCGGGCGGCGGTTGTCGGCTTCGACGAGCGTCCGCACCGCATCGCGGTCCCAGCGGGCGAGCCAGCGGTCTACGAGCCAGCGCGGGTGGGACCCCCAGGTCGCGAGAAAGCCGCCGGGGTCCGTTGCGAAGTCGGGAAAGAGCTCGAGACCGTCGCCGTCGTCAGCGACTCGCCTCAACACGGCGTTGGCGAGGCCCGCCGCCTTGTCACCCGCTTCCTCGCGCACGAGGTCGACGCTCTGGGAGACAGCGGCGTACGTCGGGACCCCACCCATGTACAGCAGTTGATACGCCCCGAGACGCAGGCCCTCCAGCACCGACGCTTCCAACGCCTCGAGACCCCGGTGGACGTGCCGCGCCAGGAGATGATCGAGTCGCCCCCGCAATCGGGTCGCACCGTACGCCAGCTCGTGGGCGAAGGCCCGCTCCCGCGGCTCGAGGTGCGCGGCCTCGTCGTCGAAAGCGCGGTCGAGGCGTCTGCCCCGCTCTGCTTGTCGTCGCACCCGCAGGGCTGCCCGGCGGGCCGGACTCGCTTCGCTCAGTCGAGCATTCCTCGGGTGGGCGACGACGGTACCGCGATCTCGCGTGAAGGCATGCGGCCGGCCAAGAACGCTAGGCGCCCCGCCACAATGGCGTGCTTCATGGCGTGCGCCATGCGGACCGGATCGTCCGCAGCCGCGAGCGCCGTGTTCATGAGCACGCCGTCGACGCCCTGCTCCATGGTGACACACGCATCGGAGGCGGTCCCCACGCCTGCGTCTACGATCACGGGCACCGAGAGGCGCCGTTTGATTTCACGAATGAAGTACGGATTCACGACGCCGAGCCCACTCCCGATGGGGCTAGCCAGGGGCATCACGGCCACGCACCCGGCGTCCTCCAGCCGCAGAGCCGTGATGAGGTCGTCGTTGGTATAGGCCATGACCTTGAAGCCTTCGTCCGCGAGCGTCCTGGCCGCCTCCAAGGTGGCCTGCACGTCGGGCAGGAGCGTCGCTTCGTCGCCGATCACCTCGAGCTTCACGAACTCGTTGAAGCCCGCGGCCCGTGCCAGGCGAGCGTATCGGATGGCATCCTCGGCCGTGTAGCAGCCCGCGGTGTTGGCCAGAAGAAAGAACTCGCCAGGGTCCAGGTGGTGGAGGATCGCCTCCTCCTTCGTCCGGTCGAGGTCGACGCGCCGCACGGCGACCGTCACCATCTCGGCGCCGGAGGCTCGGATCGCGTCCACCATGACCTGGTTGGTGGCGTACTTCCCCGTCCCTACGATCAACCGCGTCTTGAAGTCCACCCCACCGATGGTCAGCGGGCCATCCAACTGGTTCATCAGTCCGACCGTCTCCTCGCCCGCCACCTCAACCTCCACCCACGAAGTGGACGAGCTCGATGGTGTCGCCCTCCGAGACATCGGCGTCCTGGTAGTGGTCGCGCTCGAGGATCTCCCGGTTCAACTCGACCACCACCATGCCCGGGTGCAGCTCGAGTGACTCGAGCAGGCTCGCCACCGTGTGACCGGCGTCGACCATCCGGTCCTTTCCGTTCAGGCGGACGCTGATCGTGTCCGTCGCTTCCAAGGTCCTTTCCTCCTCAGATACCAAGAGCTTCAAGGTAGCGCGTCACGGCGGCTGCGGGATCGGCCGCGGCCCACACTCCCCGTATCGTCGCCACACCGTGCGCGCCCGCGTGCAGCACCGCCTCGACTTCGTCCGGGCCGATTCCACCGATGCCCATGAGCGGCAGTCCTGTGGTGCGGGCCGCGATCTCGGCTAGCCCACTCGGCCCCATTCCGGTCCTTCCCGGGTGCGAGGCGGTCGGGTGGATCGTACCCACGAACGCGTAATCCGAACCCGATCGGGCAGCCGCGTCCACCTCGCCCAGGTCATGGCACGAGACGCCGACCCACCGCTCCGGGC
>JAHEKM010000009.1:19227-45035 GCA_024638325.1 Gemmatimonadota bacterium
CAAGAGGCGCGCAGCCGCGGCAGGCAGCGAGCCCCCACCGAGGTGCGCTCCGTCGCAGTCGGTGGCGAGCGCCACGTCCACGCGGTCGTTTACCAGCAGCGTGGCCCCCAGGGGTCGCGACGTCGACAGGAGCTCGTCGGCCAGATCGAGCAGTGTGCGCGGCGGCGTGTTCGGGCCACGTAGGTGAAGCGCCAACCCGGGTCCTCCGGCCTCCAGCACCTCGCACGCCGTTGCGAGCCAGCCCCTGGAAGCGAGGATCGAGTCGTCGGTGACGAGGTGTAGCCGGGGGAGCCCACCCCGGAGCGGGGCGCCGGCGTCCGGCGCGCTCACTCGAACCGCTGCCCCACCTCGACACCCCGTCCGTTGATCCAGTCGGCCACGCTCATCCGCTTACGACCGGGCGGCTGGACCTCGGCGATGCCCACGACTCCTTCCCCAGCCCGTACGATCAGCCCGGTGCGGGTGTCCGCCTCCAGCACCTGCCCGGGATCCGAGTCTCCCGGCGGCGTCGCGTCCGAGGGCGACGGTCGGAAGAGCTTGACCGGGTCTCCAGACAGCGTCGTCCAGGCACCGGGTACCGTATCCATGCCCCGCACCAGGCATGAGATCGTGTGAGCATCCGCTCCCCAGTCGATGCGCGCAGCGGCGCGGTCGACCTTCGGAGCGAAGGTGGCGCGCGCGTGGTCCTGCTCCCGCTCCTCGACCCCGCCCACGGACAGGAGGGCCAGCCCCTCGACGAGCGCCTCGGCCCCGACCTCCGACAGGCGGATGGACAGCTGCGAGCCCGTCTCGTCGGCAAGGATCGGCTCCTCGACCTGATGGATGATGGGGCCGGCGTCCATCTCACGTACCATGCGCATGATGGTGATCCCGGTCCTGTCGTAGCCCCGCACGATCGCCCAAGTGATCGGGGCGGCGCCCCGGAGCTCGGGCAGGAGCGAGGCGTGCACGTTGACGGACCCCATGGGCGGGAGCGCGAGGACTTCGTCGGTCAGGATGTGCCCGTAGGCGACGACCACCGAGATGTCGGGCTCCAAAGCCCGGATCTCGTCCATGAACTCGGGGGTGCGCGGCTTGGTCGGCTGCAGGAGCGTCAGACCCATCTCGCCCGCCGCATCCTTGACCCTGGGAGCCGCGAGGTGACGACCGCGACCCGCCGGCCGGTCCGGCTGCGTGACGACGCCCACGATGTCGAAACCCTCTTCGTCCAGGGCTCGGAGCGACGGCACGGCGAAGTCGGGCGTGCCCCAGAAGAGAATCCTCACGACGGGCGAGCCTTGGTGACATGGTGGTGCACGGCCGTCAGTCCTCCTCGGATTGCTTCTTCCACTTCTTCATGAGCATACGGCGTTTGAGGGCGCTTACGCGATCGAAGAAGAGGATGCCGTCGAGATGATCGATTTCGTGCTGGAGGGCACGCGCGAACAGGTCATCGGCTTCGAAGCTCACCGGATTGCCGTCCGGATCGAACGCCTCCACACGAACCTCGGCGGGACGTTGAACCACCTCCTCGAGCCCCGGAATGCTCAGACACCCCTCCGTCTGCTTCGCGGTGTCCTTGCTCTGCCACGTCACCTTCGGGTTCACCAGCGCGATCTGCTGGTCGTCTTCGTCCTCGCGCCTGAGGTCGATGACGATCACCCGCTTTCGCAGACCGATCTGGGGCGCTGCGAGGCCGATCCCATCCGCGTGGTACATGGTCTCGAACATGTCGCGCACGAGGGACCGCAACTCGCCGTCGAAGTCCTCGATGTCCTCCGCCACCTCTCGGAGGATCGGGTCACCCAGGAGAACGATATCGTGCAGAGCCATCCGACCGCCTACCGACAGAGCACTAGCTCTTCGCCTCGCCCTTCACATCCAGGATGTTGGCGATGCGGCCGCGATCCACCGTGATACGCGTGTTGTCGCCGGTCCGCACCGTGAGCCGATTCTCCTCGACGTGGACGACCTTCCCGATGATCCCGCCGTTGGTCACGATCTCGTCACCCTTCTTCACGCCCTTGAGCATCTCCGCGTGGCGTTGACGCTCCTTGGCCTGTGGCCGAAGCAAGAGGAAGTAGAAGATCGCGATGATCAGGACCATCTGGAAAACGAAGATGGCCCCGGCGTTCCCGCCTTCGCGGGGCACCGCCAAGAGTAGATCGAGCGACGTCACGGACTGCTCCCTTCCTTGCGATAGCGTTCAAGCCAATCCACGCGCCAGCTCTCGAAGGTGCCCTCCGCGATCGTCCTCCTCGCCTCCTCGGCCAGGCGGACGAGGAACCGTAGGTTGTGGATCGACAGCAGGCGCATTGCGAGCCACTCCGAGGCCACCACTAGGTGGCGCAGGTACGCCCGATCGTATCGCGAGCAGGTGTAGCAGTCACACGCGGAATCGAGAGCGGCCGTGTCCCTCTTGAAGCGCGCAGCCTTCAAGTTCACCTGGCCTTCGGTGCTCGTCCAGGCGGTGCCGTGTCGGGCGTTTCTCGTGGGCGCGACGCAGTCGAACATGTCGCAGCCCCGCGCGATGGCCTCCAGCAGGTCGTCGGGGTAGCCGACGCCCATGAGGTAGCGGGGCCGGTCGGTCGGCAACTCCCCGTCCAGCCCCTCCAGGACGCGCCACATGTCCTCCTTGGCTTCCCCGACGCTGAGGCCACCGATTCCGTAACCGACCCAGTCGTCCAGGTCGCGGGTGCGCCGCGCGTGCTCGAGGCGGAGATCGTCGAACACGTTCCCCTGCAGCACGGGAAAGAGCGCCTGGGTGGCCGGGGCAGACCCGTCGTGGAGGGCGCTGAATCGGTCGCGGCAACGGGCCAGCCACGCGAGCGTGCGCTCGCAGGCCGCGTCGGCCGTTGCGCGGTCGCAGCCCCCGGGAGGGCACTCGTCGAACGCCATTACGACGTCGGCCCCAAGCGCGTGCTGAATCTCCATCACCGACTCGGGCGTGAACGTGTGCTTGCTGCCGTCGATGTGGCTCTGGAAGACGACGCCGTTGTCGTGGATGTCGCGAATGCCCTCGAGCGAGAAGACCTGGAAGCCGCCAGAGTCCGTGAGCAGGGGGCCGTCCCACCGCATGAAGGCGTGCAGCCCGCCCAGTTCACGTACGAGCTGGTGCCCAGGTCGCAGGTAGAGATGGTACGTGTTCGCGAGGACCATGTGGGCACCGAGGGCGCTGACCTCCTCCATCGCGAGTGACTTCACGGTCGCCTGCGTGCCGACGGGCATGAAGGCCGGCGTGAGCACGTCCCCGTGTGGGGTGGTGAGCGTGCCGGCGCGGGCCGAGCCGTCCGTGGCTTCGAGGTTGTACTGGAACATGGCGGCCGCAATGTAACCGACCGGCGTGCGCACCCGCCCTCTGAATGCCACATTGTGCCGGCCGTCAGCCGTACCCTCCACAAGAAGGATGTTCATGATGTTGAGCTTCGTCCGCACCCCGGCCGCCGTGGCCGTCATGATGCTCGTCGGTGCAGCCACCCTCACGGCGCAGGTCGCTGATCCCGACCCGACCCGTTTCGTAGACTTCTTCGAGGACCAGGCGACGTACGACGCCGAGAACTCCTTCCCCGAGAACGCCATTGTCTTCGTGGGAAGCTCCAGCATCAACTACTGGAGGACGGCCCAGTACTTCCCGCAGTTCCCGGTCATCAACCGGGGGTTCGGCGGATCACACGCCTCGGACGCGACCTATTGGGTGAAGGAAGCCGTCCTCAAGTACGACCCCTCGGTGGTCGTCTACTACGAGGGTGACAACGACACGTCCGGTGGCAAGAAGGCGGACCAGGTGTTCGAGGACATGCGCGAGTTCGCCGAGGCCGTCCATGCGGAGGCACCAGGCACGCACGTGGTCTTCCTCTCCATCAAGCCCAGCCCCGCTCGCATGGGCGCCTGGCCCGAAGCGGTCGCGACCAACGTCCTTCTCGAGTCGTACGCGGCCCACAACTACAACATCCACTATGTGGACGTGGGGTCCGACCTGCTCGACCGGAATGGTCAGCCGATTCCAGAGCTCTTCTTGAGCGACGGCATCCACATGACGCCTCCCGGATACGCGCTCTGGACCGGCCTGCTCACGCCCGTGCTCGCAGGGCTTCGCTGACCGTCGACGAGCCGATGCCACCGTCCAGGGGGCACCGCGCCGCCGGGGATCCGCCGGTTGGTGCGGTGCTCCCCGACTGGACACCGCGACCCCGACCGTCGGGGGCGCCGATGGTCGGTGCGTACGGCCGCCTCGAGCCGCTGGACGCGGGCCGGCACGCCGCGGGTCTCGTCGACGCCTACCGTCGAGACGAGGCCGGCGTCGGCTGGACGTACCTGCCGTACGGCCCGTTCGCCGACGCCGAGGCCCTGGGCTCCTGGCTGGCCGAGATGGCCGCGACCGACGACCCGCTCTTCTTCGCCATCATGGACGAAGAAGGGCGTCCGGTAGGAGTCGCGAGCTACCTGCGCATCAGTCCGGAGATGGGCTCCATCGAAGTCGGTCACATCCACTATTCGCCACTACTCCAGCGGACGCGCGTCGCGACCGAGGCCATGTACCTGATGGCGCGCCGAGCCTTCGACGAGCTCGGCTACCGGCGCTACGAGTGGAAGTGCGACGACCTCAACGCGCCGTCCCGCGCAGCCGCCGAGCGGCTCGGCTTCACGTACGAAGGCACGTTCCGTCAGGACCGCATCTACAAGGGGCGAAACCGGGACACGGCCTGGTACTCGATCACCGACGCCGAGTGGCCGGCGATCCGCGATGCGATGGAGACCTGGCTGAAGCCGTCGAACTTCGACGAGCACGGACGGCAGCGGACGAGCCTCGCCACCCGGGAATGACGGAGGGCGCCCCCGTTGAACGGAGGCGCCCCCACACCTTCCTCCGGCCCGCCACGGCGGGGCCGTGTCTAGGTCCGACTGACTAGCGCACCCTGAGCGCGATCAGCCGCGCCGGGCGGCCGCTCTGCACCACGATGGTCTGCTGGCCCTCGTGCTCGTACGTCATCATGCCGTACTGGACCGATCCCGGCAGCTCGATCTCACCCACGTGCTCGCCCGTGAGCTTGTTCCAAGCGTTGAGCACCGGCGGTCCGCTCGAGCCCTCGGTCGTGTAGAGCAGGTCGCCCGCCACCATGTTCACCGAGTTGCCGCCGCCGCCGAAGTTCGACGTGTCGACGCCCCGCAGCGCCGGGTGGTTCGCGACGTTCTCGGGCACGTCGCCGATCGGCACCCACCAGAGTCGCTCACCGGTGTTCATGTCGTAGGCCGACACGCGGTTGTACGGAGGCTTCCAGGCCGGCAGGCCCTGCACGCGCGGCAGGCCGCCACCCGCGCCCGCGACCCACTGCGAGATGGTGGTGCCCGTCGTGGCGATGGCATCCGGCTCGTCGGCGTCCATCCCGGGCATGACGCTGCCGCCGCTGCACCCTTTCGAGGACGGCACATAGAGGATGCCCGTGGTGGGATCCATCGTCGCTGGACTGGTGATGTTGAGCCCGCCGTAGCAGCGGATGTTGTCCTCGACGCCGCTGTTGTGATCCTCGTACAAGCGGGGCATGAAGGGCCCGCCGATGCGGTAGTTGGACAGCATCTCCATCGCCTCGGCGCGCAGCGCGGGCGTGAAGTCGATCACGTCTTCCTCGGAGAGGCCCAGCGGCTCAGACGGTTCTGGACGTGTCGGAATCGGCTGCGTAGCCGCGGTCCAGTTCCCCGGGACCTCCGTCTGCACCACCGGCACTTCCTCGATCGGCCAGATCGGCTCACCGGTTTCGCGATTGAACGCGAAGATGAGGCCGGTCTTGGTCGTCTGGATCAGCGCCGGAATCGGGCGTCCATCGACCGTGAGGTTCGAGAGGATGGGCACGTTGGGGATGTCGTAATTCCACTGGTCGTTGTGGACCGTCTGGAAGTGCCATCTGCGCTCTCCCGTCTGCACGTCGAGCGCGATGGTGCTCGTGCCGAAGAGGTTGTCGCCCGGACGGAAGCCGCCGAAGTAGTCGATGGTGGGCGGGTTCGTCGGGAGGTACACCAAGCCGAGCTCCTCGTCCGCCGAGAGCGGTGCCCAAGACGACACGTCGCCCGTCCATCGCCACGCGTCGTTGAGCCACGTGTCGTGCCCGAACTCACCCGGTCGCGGAATGACGTGGAACTTCCACTTGTACGCTCCGTCGCGCAGGTCGTAGGCGAGGATGTCGCCCGGGACGTTCTCGACGCGGGTCTGGTTGTAGCCCTGCTCGGCCGAGTTGCCGACCACGACGACGCCGTTGGTGACGATCGGGGGCGACGAGGACGTGATGTAGCCGAGCTCCCGCGGAATGCCGTAGTCGGCATCGTACGGCTCGTCCCAGTTCAGCCACGGCTCCCAGTCGGCGATGAGATCGGGCAGCATGTCGACCACGCCGCTCTCCGGGAAGCCCGGAAGGTCGACCCGCGTGCCCCAGTTCTCGAGGTGTCTGCCGGTCTCGGCATCCAGCGCGTGCAGGAAGAAAGCGGGCGAGATGTAGAGGATGACGCCCCGCCCGTCCTGCTCTGCGTAGGCGACGCCCTTGCCGTAGTTCTGCCGCATGGAGCGTTCCCAACGCGTGGTGTTCGGCTCCCGAAACGTCCACAGGGTCTCGCCGGTCTCCGGATCGATCGCGGCGACGGTTCGCCTGTGGCCCGCGACCGTGTAGAGCGTGCCGTTGATGTACTGCGGCGTGGCCTTGAACTGGTCCTCGAGCTCCGGACCGAAGTTGTCGGCGTGCCAGATCCACGCGACTTCCAGATCCTCGAAGTTCTCTGCGTTGACCTGATTGACCGGCGAGAACCGGGTGCCCCAGGCGTCGGCGCTCTGGTAGCGCCACTCGCCATCGGGGTTGTTCCGGTCCTGGGCGGTTGCCAGCGCCGGTAGCGCGACGGCGAGAGCCAGAGCGAGGGCGGCCCCCTGCGGGAGCCAGGTGATTCCACGGGACGATCGAGACATGACTT
Organism: Gemmatimonadota bacterium; assembly: GCA_024638325.1. GTDB lineage: Bacteria > Gemmatimonadota > Gemmatimonadetes > Longimicrobiales > Gaopeijiaceae > UBA2982. The sequence continues at coordinate 26,158 of JAHEKM010000009.1, forward strand.
TCCTCCCCCGTATGAAACCGCCGCGGCCATGCTGCCGTGGCTGTGGAGCGATCATGGTACTAGCCGCCTCCGACTTCGGCCAGCGCGGGAGACGGGGGCACCTACTCGGTGCCTCCGCCCTTCACCACGGCCATCGCGTCCCCATAAGAGTAGAAGCGGTACCCCTCGCGAATCGCCTCCGCGTACGCGGCTACGGTGGACTCGTACCCCGCGAACGCGGCGACCAGCATCATCAGCGTCGAGCGGGGCAGGTGGAAGTTCGTCAGGAGACAATCCACCGCCCGGAAATCGTACGGGGGCCTGATGAAGAGCGCCGTCCTGCCGCTGCCGGCCGCGACCACCCCATCGGCGTCGACCGCGGATTCCAGGGTCCTCATCGTGGTCGTACCCACGGCCCACACACGGCGGCCCTCGCGGCGCGCGCCGGTGACCGCCTCCGCGGTCGACTCCGGCACGGTGTACCACTCCTCGTGCATCTCGTGGCCTTCGATGTCCTTGGAGTCGACCGGGCGGAAGGTCCCGATGCCGACGTGTAGGGTGACAGCCACCCGCTGCACGCCCTGGGCCTCGAGCGACTCCAACAGCTCCGACGTGAAGTGCAGCCCCGCCGTGGGCGCCGCGACCGAGCCGGCCTCACGAGCGTACACCGTCTGGTAGCGCTCCCGGTCGACGGCCTCGTCCTCGCGCTCGAGGTAGGGGGGCAGCGGCACGTGGCCGTATCGCTCCAACGCTTCCTCGACCGCGAGGTCGGTCACGAGTCGTACCCGCCGCCCGCTGCCCGGCGCGGAGTCCAGGATCTCGATGTCGAGATCCTCGGCGACGACGACGTGGCGACCGGGCTTGAGCTTCGAGCCCGGCCTTACGAGCGCTTCCCACACGTGGGCGTCCGCGGCGTCGGCCGGCCTCACGAGCAGGACCTCAGCGGGCGCCCCGGTCGGCTTTCGCCCCAGCAGCCGCGCGGGCAGCACCCGGCTCTCGTTCACGACCATGACGTCGCCCGGCCGAAAGAGCGTCCCGACGTCGGCGAAGCGGAGGTGCTGCGGACCGCCGCTCGAAGCGAGCACCAGCAGGCGACTCTGGTCACGCCGGGCGGTGGGATACCGAGCGATCCTGCCTGGGGGAAGCTCGTAGTCGTAGTCCGCGAGCTTCGAACCGTCCGCGGTCATCCCTCTTCGGTGAAGAGGGAGCCCTGAGGCCCTGCCTTGTCGGGGATCGTGTACCCGAAGCGACGGAACGCACGCGGCGTGGCGACACGGCCCTGAGGCGTGCGCATGAGGAAGCCTTCCATGATCAGGAAGGGTTCGTAGACCTCCTCGAGCGTCGTGGCGTCTTCGCCCATCGCGACTGCCAGCGAGTTCAGGCCCACGGGTCCGCCCTCGAACTTCTCGATCAGCGTCTTCAGGACGCGCGCATCCATCTCGTCGAGCCCGTACTCGTCGACGTCCAGCATCGTCAGCGCGGCCCGGGCGACCTCGACGTCGATTTCGCCGTCGGCCTTCACCTGTGCGTAGTCGCGCACCCTTCGCAGCAACCTGTTCGCGACGCGGGGTGTGCCCCTGGAGCGCTTCGCGAGCTCCATCGCCCCCTCGTCCGACGCTTTGACGTCGAGGATCTCGGCGCTTCGGCGGACGATGGTGGCGAGCTCCTCGGGCGGGTAGAAATTCAGCCGCTGCACGATGCCGAAGCGCGCGCGCATGGGTGCGGTGAGCAAGCCGAACCGGGTCGTCGCGCCGACCAGCGTGAAGCGCTCGATCTTCATCGTCATCGTCTGCGCCTTCGGACCGTCGGAGAGGCGCACCTCGACCTGCCAGTCCTCCATGGCGGGATAGAGGAACTCCTCGATGACGGGGCGCAGACGGTGGATCTCGTCGATGAAGAGGATGTCACCCTCACGCTGGTTGGTGAGGATGCCGACGAGATCGGCCGCCTTCTCCAGAACCGGTCCGGACGTCGTCTTGATGTTCACGCCCATCTCGCGCGCCAAGAGCGACGCGAGGGTCGTCTTGCCGAGGCCGGGCGGTCCGTGGAAGAGCAGGTGGTCCAGCGGCTCGCGCCGCTGCTTCGCCGCTTCGATCGCGATGGCGAGCGCTTCCCGCACCTTGTTCTGGCCGATGAACTCCGCGAGCCGCTGCGGACGCAGTGACGGCTCCGCCTCGACGTCCCCGGCGATCTCGGCCGGCGTGGTGATGTGGAGGTGGCTGCTCATGCTGCCAATCTAGCGACTCACCGCGCGAGCGCGCGGCGGATCAGCTCCTCGGCCGAGTCGGGCGCGCCGCCCTCGAGCACGTCGCGTACCGCACGGTCGGCGTCGCCGAACGAGTATCCGAGCGATACGAGCGCCTGCACGGCCTGCTGCGCCGCCCCGGCCCCACCCTCGACCACCGTCGGCACGAACTCGAGCAGGTCGTCGACCTTGTCGGAGAGCTCCAGCACGATCTTCTCTGCCAGCTTCTTTCCGATCTTCGGCACCTGACGGAGGGCCACCGTGTCCTTCTCCACGAGAGCACGAGCGAGGCGGTCCGAAGGGAACGTCGACATGATGCCGAGGGCGACCTTGGCGCCGACGCCGTTCACCTTGAGCAGCCTCTGGAAGAGCTCGCGCTCGTTGGGCGTGACGAAGCCGTACAGCGTGATCGAGGAGTCGGTGACGATCTGGAGCGTCCGGAGCTCGGTCAGCGCACCGACGACAGGTACCTCTTGAAGCACCGTGAGCGGCACCTCGACCTCGTACACGACCCCGCCCTTGGTCTCGATCTCCACGCGGTCAGGACCCCTCGTGAGCACCACGCCCTGGAGCCTCGAGATCATGTGGTGCTCCTCCGCGGGGTCATGCCGGAAACGAACCCATCAAGCAGTGGCACAGCGCCGCGGCGACGCCGTCGGCGGCATCCGCCGGGGAGGGCGCCTCTCGGAGTCTCAGCTGCTGCTGCACCATGAAGCCCACCTGGTCCTTGGACGCGTTCCCGTTTCCCACGACGGCCTTCTTGATCTGGCGTGGCGCGTATTCGGCGATGCGAACCCCGGCGTGTGATGCCGCCAGCAGAATTGCTCCGCGGGCATGTCCGAGCTTGAGCGCACTCTGCACGTTCTTGCCCTGGAAGACCGCCTCGACCGAAACGGCGAAGGGTACGTGCCGCTGCAGAAGCTCGTGCACGGAGTCGTAGATCTCCCGGATCCGCTCGGCGAGCGGCTCCCCCGCCGAGGTCCGGATCACGCCGCACTCGACGAGCTTCACCCGACCCGTGGGGGCACGCCTGACGACTCCGTACCCGGTCACCGCGGTGCCCGGATCGATGCCGAGTACGACAACCTCGCCCGGGGCCACGCTCGGTTCGGGGGCGGGCTCGCCCAGAGCTATTCGACGCCCGCGAGGACGGCCTCGTCGATGTCCGCGTTCGAATGCACCTTCTGCACGTCGTCCAGGTCGTCCAGCGCCTCGAGGAGCTTCACGAGCTTCTCGGCGTCCTTGCCCGTCACGGAGACTTCGTTCTTGGCAATGCGGGTGAGTTCGGCGGACGACACCTCGATGCCTGCTTTCTCTAGCGCCTCCTGCACGGCATGGAAGTCGGACGGCTCCGAGGTCACGACGAACTCCTCGCCGTCGCCCGCGACGTCCTCGGCGCCCGCGTCGATGGCCGCCTCGAAGACGGCTTCTTCGGAGTATCGCGTCGCGTCGATGACGACCTGACCCTTGCGGTCGAACTGCCACGAGACGGAGCCGTCCGTGCCCAGGCTCCCGTCATACTTATTGAGCGAGTAGCGGACGTCCGCCACAGTGCGGTTGGTGTTGTCCGTCAGGCACTCGATGAACAGCGCCACCCCACCGGGGCCGTAACCCTCGTAGGTGACTTCGTCGTAGCTCGTGCCCTCGAGCTCGCCCGTGCCCTTCTTGATGGCGCGCTCGATGTTCTCGGCCGGCATCGATGCGGCTTTCGCGGTGTCGACGGCGAGCCGTAGGCGAGCGTTGAACTCGGGGCTGCCTCCACCCTCCCTCGCTGCGACGGTGATCTCGCGGATGAGCTTGGTGAAGAGGGCGCCGCGCTTGGCATCGGCCACGCCCTTCTTTCGCTTGATCTTCGACCATTTGTTGTGGCCGGCCACACATCCTCCGCCGCTGCTGCTGAGTACACGCGAACGCCGTCAGGTACGGCGGCGTAGGCTCAAAGGTACGTGCCGCGCCGGGGGGCGATCAATCGGGTCCGGCGCGCAGGCCGGCTAGAAGAACCCTCTGCCGCCACCGCCACGTCCGCCGCCGAACCCGCCGACACCCCTGAAGCGGTTGTTGACGACGTTGTTGAAGATCGACCCGAACTGGAGCCGCAGCCCGACGCTGAAGCGCTCGGTCCGGTCGGTCGCTCGGCGCTGGAGGTTCAGCAGGGTCTCCTCGTCCGTCGCGTCGTCCGCCGGAAGGAAGATCTGGTCGTTGACCCAGGACAGATCGCCGCTCGCATTGATCTCGATGCCCCGGGCGATGCGGTAGCTCACGTCGCCCCGGATGGACCGCTGGTTGAGATCGAAGTCGTGGAGATAGTTCGAGAAGCTCAGTGTGAGACCCGCGTCGCCCCAGGTCTGGCGCTGCGAGAAATCCAGCTCGATCGACTGCTCGTAGCGGAGTTCGTCCCGCTCACCGTAGATCGTCTGCTCGATGTAGTCCGCGTACGTAGGCCCGATCTGGTAGAAGACGGTCAGCGAGCGCCGGGTGGCCTCGTCATAGGGGAAGAAGCTGTACTCGATGGCCGGTGAGAAGCGGGCACGGAGCTCCTGGTTGTCACTTACGGAGCGCCCCACGGAGCCGGTCAAGCCGACCGACCAGTGATCGGCGATCGAGTACGCGACGAGCTGGTTGAACGTCCAGTTGGTGCGGATGTCGTTGAAGGTGCCGCTGCTCAGCTCACGCCTGAGACGCCGATGGTTGACGAAGGTGTTGAAGTTCATCTTCCAGGTCGGCGTGACCCGCGAGGCGTTGAACCCTCCGTTGAACTGGTTGTTGGTGCTGGTCTCCTCGCTGTCCCGATTGGCGTTCACGTTCAGGCTGAAGACCCACAGGTTCCACGGGTCGTCGACCTCCTCCTGCGACACGAGTCGGCGCGTGCCGATTCCGCCGAGCTCGGGATCGGGACCACGGAGCGTCACGAGGCCGCGGTAGCCGTGCGCGTTGGCCCACTGCGCGATGCCCAGGCCCAGGCTGAACGAGAGGCCGTCGAGCGTCTCGCGGTCCGTGTCGGTCCCGAGCCGGGAGTAGGTGATCACCTCCTCGTACCCCTCGTCCTCGCCTTCGAGGTGGGCGTCCAGGAAGTCGAGCTGATACTCGCGCCCCCCGCCTCCCGTGCTGAGGCTGCCCATAATCACGTGGACGTCGGCGACCTCGCGGTCGTTCACCCAATTGACCCAGTTGATCTCGGTACGGAAGTACTGCCGGTCGCAGGACGGTCCGTTGCAGTCGAAGAAGACGCGCGGGCGCTGCAAGTCCTGGGCGTCGACCTGCGAAGGCAGCAGCGCCAGCAGGGTCACGAGGCCAAAACCGATGTATGGAAGGCGCAAGCTAGGTACCGGATATCGGGGGAATACGCTGAGGACCATCCGGTCCTGGGACACTGCCCGTTGGGTGTGCGTTGAGCGCCCGCTCACCGCCCAGGCTTCTCGAACAGGAGGGGAGGCCTCCGCGCCGCCGTCGCCTGCTCCAAGACGTGGGCATACCCGAGGAGCTGGGCCTCGGTCCACAGGTCACCCACGAAGGCCACGACGAACGGTAACCCCTCGGCGTAGTACCCGAGCGGGACCGTCACCACGGGTGCCCCGAGGTCGTTCACCACGTTGCTCGGAATCTCGGGCCAGTTGTTCGGAGAATACTCCGGCCGTGTCGGCTCCTCGACGAGATCTGGCCCCGGCGAGCCAGCCTGCGGGAAGAAAAGCCCGTCGAGCTCGTGCGCCTCCAGAACCTGCCGGAACCGGGCCCTCAGCCTCAGCCGCCAGGCCTGGTACTGGTCGCCCGCCTCGGTCGCGTCGGGACGCGCCGGCACAACGCCAGTCGCGCCTTCTTCGGGCTCGCCCAGGGAACCGGGGAAGCGCCACCCGGAGAGCCGTTCCCACTCTTCGACGGAGTGGAAGCCGGCACCCGCCCCGAGTCCGCGAAGGTACACGAGCATGTCGTGGGCGCGCTGTGTCGGCACCGAGGGACGCTCGTCGTAGAGCTCGGCGAAATCGGCCCCCGCGAACGGATCCTCGACGACCTCGGCGCCCAACCCGACCAGGGTCTCGACGGCATCACGGTACAGGCCCTCGGTCCGCGGATCCAACGGGAGCCAGTCGTCCCTCCAGCCCGGGCCCACGAGCCCGAAGCGGCGCCCCGCGAGACTCGCCGAATCGAGCCCGACCGCGTATCCCCCCTCGGGCATGTGCCCGACGGCCGCGAACGTCGCGGGGTCCTCCTCGGTGGGCCCGGCCATGACGTCCAGGGCGAGCGCCGCGTCCCGCACGGTCCTGGCCAGGGGACCGACGACGTCCACGTACGTGGCCGCGACCGGCACCACCCCATCCAGCGGAACGAGTCCGTAGGTCGGCTTCACGCCGACGAGCCCCTGGGCCGAGGCAGGGTTCTGGATGGAGCCGCCGGTCTCGGTCCCGACGCCCAGGACCGCGAAGCTCGCGTTCACCGCCGTGGCGGTGCCCCCGCTCGAACCTCCCGGAGCCTTGGCCACGTCGTACGGATTGAGCGTGGTCCCGGCCACGCTGCTCCGAGTCCGCGTCCCGTCGAGCGCGAAATCTGGCAGGTTCGTCTTCCCGAGAACGATGGCACCGGCTTCCAGCAGCCGGGTCACGACGGCCGCGTTCTCCGCGGGAATCATGTCGACGCCGCCGGCTTCACGGCTGAAGCCGTCGAACCCGGCGGTCGTGACCTGCCCCGCCTGATCGATGTTGTCCTTGATGACCACCGGCACGCCGTGCAGCGGGCCCCGCGGTCCCGAGCGGACGTACTCGGCGTCGAGCTCGGCGGCGCGCCGGAGCGCGTCAGCATTCAACGAAATGAACGCGTTGTAGTGGCTCTCGTACCGCTCGATCCGGAGCAAGAACGCCCCGGTCAGATCGACGGCCGTAAAAGCCCCTGAGCGGTACCCCTCGGCTACGTCCGAGACGGTCAGCTCGGTGACGTCGGGGAGCCCGCTCGACCCGGCTGCCGTCTGGGCGACGACCGAGGGTGCCGCGGACATCGCGCCGAGGACGGCAGCGAGGGTCGCGGCCAGGCGCCCAGGGGTCGACAAGGTCACCCCAGACCGCCGAGGTCGGGTCGCCGAAGGTGCCAGTCGGTCCCCTTCTGAAACGCGTGCGCCACGCTGAGGATCTTGTCGTCGGCGAAGAGGTCGCCGACGATCACCGTCGTCAGCGGCATGGTCGTCGGACGCTCCGAGTCGGGGTTGCGGATGCCGAAGTCGTACGGCACCACCACCGACGGGTGGCCCGTGTCGTTCGTAAGCCGGACCTCGCCCGACCCGCTGACGAACATGTCCAGGTCCGCCATGGCCTCCTCCATCCGCCTCATCAGCACCAACCGGCGACGCTGTTCGTTCAAGTAGTCCATGCCGCGTACGTCCCGCCCGGCCGTGAATCGGGTGGCGCGTCTGAGATCGGCAGCGGAAAGGCCGTCCGGAGGCGGCAGCGGCTCCCCGCCGTCGGGCGAGACGTGGAAGTCGAAGGCCGCAGCCGACTCCACCGTGAGCTGAGACAGGGAGAGCTCCGGGAGAGCGCCGATCCGTTGTGGAGTCGCCCCGAGGTCCGACAGGGCGCGGACGAACGACTCTGGCGCGTCCTCCGTGTACCCGATGCGCAGAGAGGCCAGGTCGATGTCCCGCTCGAACCGGAACGGCGTCGTCAGCGACGCAGGATCGCGGGTGCTCGCCCCGTGGATCGCGTCGAAGACCAGCGCGCAGTCCTCGACGCTCCTGCACATGGGCCCCGTCTTGTCCATGCTCCACGACAGGACCATGCCGCCGTAGCGGCTCACCCGTCCGAACGTTGGGCGAAGCGCGCTGAGCCCGCAGCGACGAGACGGCGACACGATCGAGCCACGGGTCTCCGTGCCGATCGCGAACGCCACGCACGCCGCGGCCGTGGCCGACCCGGGCCCGGCCGACGAACCGCTCGAGCCCTCCTCCACGTTCCACGGGTTCTTCGTCTGGCCGCGATACCACCGATCGCCGAGCGCGAACTCGCCCGTCGCCAGCTTGGCCAGGAGCACGGCTCCGGCTTCACGCAGCCGGACGACGACCTCGGCGTCCTCGTCGATGACTTGGTCCTCGAAGTCCGCAGAACCCCACGTGGTCGGAGCTCCCCGCACGGAGAACAAGTCCTTCACGCCATACGGGATGCCGTGCAGCGGCCCACGCCACCGGCCGTCTCGGATCTCCGCGTCGGCCTGTTGGGCCTCCTCCCTGGCGCGACCCTCGAGTACCCTCACAGCGCAGAGAAGCACGGGGTCGAAGCGCCGGAGCCTCTCCAGATAGATGTCCGTGAGCTCCACGGAGGTGACCCGTCGCTCCCTGACGAGCACCGAGAGCCTGTGCACCGGAAGGAAGGCCAGATCTTCTTCGTCGGTCGGCACTGGCCCTGCCCAGGGCTCGGGCTCGGTAGGCGTGCGGCGGAAGAGCCCTTCGCCGTGCTCGAGCCAGAGGCGCTCCATGAGCGCTCCTGTGCCGCCCGGATACGCTTGGAACGCGACGGCCGGTGGCTCCCCGTTTCCGAGGGGCAGGAGTCCCAGCTCCTGACGTACGGTCCACGCCACCGGGCGTGCGAGCGCTTCGGCGCGTAGCTCCCGGGACGTCAACGAGCCCGCCGCGACGGCGGTCACCGCCGCCTTGATGAAGTCCCGGCGTCTCAGCCGGTCCCTACCATCGGACGTATCCATGGGTCTCTCCACGCGCGGGTCGGCGCCGCGCCTCAAGGCACGAAGGCCACGATCCTGAGGGGCCCTCCGCTACCGCCCTCGATCTTCATGGGCAACGCGACGACATGGCTCCCGGTGGCCGGCAGGAGCTCCAGATTCGCGACGTTCTCGAATCCCGAGATGTTCTCGGCGTAGAGCACGACGTGTGCCCTGAAGTCGGCCGACTGCCCGTAGTCGATGCTGGGCGTGTCGATGCCGACCGCAATGATGCCGCGGTTCGCGACCAGCCATTCGGCCGCCTCGGCGCCGATGCCCGGGAAGTGCAGCTCGGCGACCGCGTCGGAACCGACGAGGTCGGTGCCAAGGTAGGCGGCGCGGTCGTTCCAGCGCGCGCTCCAGCCCGTCCTGACGAGAAGGATGCCACCGTCCGGCAGCAGCCCGTGCTCCGCCTCCCACGAGGTGAGGTCGTCGACCGACACGAGATAATCCGAATGAGCGCGGCCCGACACGTCCACCACCGCCGCGGGCCCCATGAGGCCCGAGAGCGGGATCTGGTCCGTGGAAAGCCTGCCTTCGGCGAAGTGGATCGGCGCGTCCAGGTGCGTCCCGCCGTGCTCCGCCGACGAGAACGCGTAGGAGGCGTAGAACCATCCTCCTTCGGTCGGACCGAAGGCGAGTTCTTCCAACTCGAAGCCGGCCGTGTCGGTCGGCCAATAGATGGTGGACTCGGAGAACGCATGCGTGAGATCGACCCAGCGGCCGGCCGAGCCATCGAAAACCGCCGCGTAGTCGGGCGCGGCTTGCGGCTGGCAGGCGACGAGCGAGGCAGCCAGCAGAGGGGACCAACGCAATTCCAGCCTCCTTGGTGGAGACGTACGGTGTTCAAGGTGCGGGCCGTTCGCAACGCGGGGCCGCTCACCGGCGCGCCACCGCGGGCCGGGCACACCTTGCAGGCGCGGACAAGAATTGCCGCATCCCGGGCCTCCAACCGACGACTCGACGCTAGAAAGCCCAGGAATCATGCGGTCTTCGGTTCGGCATCCCCCTTGCTCCAGGTACACCCGATCGGAGGCGTTCGCGCTCGTGCGGCGACTCCGGAGCCATGCGAAATCAGACAAGGTGAGAGAGCCGTGAATAGGAATATCTTTCGATCCCTGACCGTGCTGGCCGCCGGCGTCGCCTTCGCCGCCTGCGGTGAGACCGACCTCATCCCGAGCGAGCTCAACGAAGCCGAGGCATCCGACTTGGCCGGTGCCGTCATGCTCGCGACCTTCAGCGCGACCGGTGAGCAGCCGGCGCCCGCGCCGGGGGGTCCTGCTGCCGCGCCGTATACGTACGACGCGTCCGTCGAGAGCGACGTCCAGTGTCCGATGGGCGGCCTCGTCGCCGTGACCGCGGATGTCCTCGTCGAGGGTGACACCGAGAGTGACGCCGTGGAGGTCGACTACTCCATGACGCAGGTGCACGACGCGTGCGTCGTGGTGTCCGAGAACGACCGTCGATTCACGTTGTGGGGTAACCCGGGCCTCGAGCTGGACGTCCACGTCTGGTCCGACGGCGCGGGTGTCGTCGAGTGGGGCGGCTCCGTGGTCGGCGCCGTCGACTGGGTGACGGATGGGCGCGATGGCACCTGTGAGGTGGCGCTGGAGTTCGGCGCCCGCGTGGAAGCGCAGGAGTCGCTCGACGCCGAGCTGGCAGGTATGGTCTGCGGCTTCCAGGTGAGCAGGAATCTGACCGTCGGCTGAACTCGGCCGCAGCCGTAGACGTTCTGTCGCCCCCGTCCGGTGAGAACCGGACGGGGGCTTCGTCGTCTCAGCTCCCGTAACTCGCGAGCAACTCCAACACGTGGTCGATGTCCTCTTCGGTGTGATCGGCGTTGATCTGCGTGCGAATCTCCTCGTCACCCTCCGGAACCACGGGATACGTGAGTCCGGTGACGAGTACGCCGTTCTCGAAGAGGTAGTCGACGAGTCTCCGCGTCCTTTCGGTGTCGCGGATCATGAGGGGAACGACCGGGTGCTCACCCGGGATCGTCTCGATGCCGACCCGCTCCAGGCCCCGTTCGAAGCGCGCGGTCAGGGCCCGCAGTCGATCGAGTAGGACTCGTCCGTCTGGACCCGCGACCAAGCGCACGGAGGCGAGCGCGGCGGCGGCCTCTCCCACGGTGATCGGATTCGAGTAGATGTACATCTGCGACGACTCGCGCAGGAAGCGAATCGTGTCCGCGTTCGCCACCACGTAACCGCCGTTCACGCCGAACGCCTTCCCCAACGTCCCGACGAGTAGGTCAACCGGAGCGCTGTTCGTGTACTCCTCGGTGCCCCGGCCGGTCGGCCCGAACGCACCCACGCCGTGGGAGTCGTCGACGATGCACGCCACGTTCTCCGCGTAGGCCTCGTCGTGCCGACGGCAGACGTCCATGATCTCCGCGAGCGGGGCGTGGTCACCGCGCATCGAAAAGATGCCGTCGGTGACGACGAGGGCCCGTTTCGCTCTTCCCTTCCACTCGTCGAGCGCCCGGTCGAGCGCGCGCACATCGTTGTGCGGATAGATCGCCTTCCCAGCAGGTCGCGCCAGACGCATCGCATTGATGATGCAGTTGTGGTTCAGCTCGTCCGAGACGAGCACCGTGTCCGCCGTGACCAGGGGCGTGATGGTCGAAAGGATTGCCCCGTACGCCGACGAAAACGCCATGCCGGCTTCGCGATTGTGGAAAGCGGCGAGCTCGCGCTCGAGCTCGACGTGCGCCGCGTACGTGCCCGAGATGAAGCGGACCGCGCCCGGGCCCGCCCCGAAGACCCTCGTCGCCTCCTCTTCCGCCTGAACGATCTCGGGCCTCAATCCCAGCCCGAGGTAGGAGTTCGAGTTCATGCGGATGAACTCCCGCTCGCCGTGGCCCTCGAGGAGAAAGCGTGGGCCCCGTGTGCCCCCAGCTGGAGCGACTCCGACCACCACCGACTCGGCACCCTTGGCCGTGCCCGCCTGGGCCAGCCCGTCGACGTGCGCACGCAACGCGGCACTCAGCCTGTCATGCGGCATTTCGCCTCCTCATACCACCGCGCCCTCTGAGAGATGCTCGAACATGTCCCTCGCAGTGGAAGCCGCGTCATAGGCCGGCTGCCATCCCCACTCCTCACGTGCCGCGGAGTCGTCGACGCGGTCGGGCCAGGAATCGGCGATACCCTGCCGGACAGGATCCACGGCATAGTCGATCGCGAAGTCGGGGACGTGCACCCGGATCTCCGCCGCCAGAGACGCCGGAGTGAGCTGCATGGCAGTGACGTTGAACGCGTTGCGGTGGACGAGCCGGCCCGGGTCGGCCTCCATGAGCTCGACGGCGGCACGGATGGCGTCGGGCATGTACATGAAGTCGAGCTGAGTGTCGGCTCCGAGAAAGCACGTGTAGCGCCCGTTGCGGACTGCCTTGTGGAAGATCTCGACAGCCCAGTCCGTCGTGCCTCCCCCTGGTGGGGCACCGTACGAGACCAGCCCCGGAAAGCGGAGTCCGCGGGTGTCCACGTCGTAGCGTGCGTGGTAGTAGTCGCACAGCAGCTCCCCTGCCAGCTTCGTCACCCCGTACATGGTCTCGGGACGCATGATCGCATCCTGGGGAGCCGGATCCTTGGGTGTCGACGAGCCGAAGACGCCGATGGAGCTGGGCACGAAGACTGCGCACTTCTGCTCCCGAGCCACCTCGAGGACGGCCTCGAGGCTGGACATGTTCACGTGCCAGGCGAGGCGCGGATCGCGTTCGCCCACGGCGGAAAGGATCGCCGCGAGGTGGAAGACGGTGTCCGCGCGGTGGCGCATCACCGCCTGCCCGACCGCCTTGGCGTCGGTGGCATCGACCACCTGAAAGGGCCCGTCGGACGCATCCGACCCACTGTGGCGCACGTCCGTGGCCAGCACCTTCGAGACGCCGTACGCGTCGCGCAGTCGAGGAACCAGCCAGGACCCGATCTGGCCCCCTGCGCCGGTGACGAGGATTCGCTTCACGGAGTCATTCGCTCCCACTGGAGACTAGAACGCATCAATCTAGAAGGGGTGCCCACGGTACTCGAAATGGCCGCGTTACCATTTCCGCGATTCCACCGTCTTCATCTCAGAAGACCACGACGACGACACGTCGCCTTGATGGAGATGGACGATGAAGACGAGGAAGATGCAGGGCGCGGTGCTGCTGTTCGGACTCCTTGCTCTGGTCGCGTGCGACCAGGATGGAACCGGTCTGCTCACCGACGATCTGACACCGGAAGAGGTGCAGGAGCTCGTTGTCCTGGAGGACGAGAGCTCCATGAGCGTGGCCCTCGAGCTGGTCACCGTGAGCGACGAGGTCGCCGGACCGTCCGCGGTCGGCGCGGCGCAGGTCGGGCGCGGCCACCACATGCAGGCGCAGCTCCGCTTCGCCGCGGCCCGGGAGGCGCTCCAAGCCGGGGACCGACGGCGCGCACTCGAGGAGGCCCGTTCGGGACGACGGCTCCTGGTGCGTGCGCTGCTCGCCTTCGGAGGACCCGACGCCATCGACGCGCTCATCGAGCGCATCGAGGATCTCTCCCTCACGGACGTGGATGATGACGACGTCTTCGTCGATCCGGCGGCCGTGGCGGACGCACTCGGCCGTCTGGCCGACGTGGCGAGAGACCGCTTGGCTGCCAACGACATGATCGGCGGCGGCGAGCGCGCCCTACTCGGTGAGCAGATCGCACGCTACCACCGCGGCCAGTCGGACCGTCGCGGCGACGTGCACCCCGATCGCGCCCGCCTCGCGGTGGCTCTCGCGGAGACCGCGGTAGACCTGGCCGAGCGGATCATCGCCGCGGAGGACGTGGCGGTGCGGGACGCCGTCACGGACGTGGCCGACCATCAGAACCGGTGGCTCGCCCATGCGAAGCGGATGCTGAACCGGGCGCAGATGGCGCTCGAGAACGGCAACCATGCGCGGGCGGTGCACTTCGCGCAGCACGCGCACTGGTCCGCACTCAAGGCGGTCATCCTGCCCGGCGGTATTACCGAGGCCGAGATCGAGGACATGATCGCCCTGGCCGACGAGCTCTTCGCGCAGGCCGACGAAGTGGTGGGCGACGACAGTCCCGAGCTGGAGCAGAAGCTCCTGCAGAGGGCCGCCCGTCTCATCGAGATCGGCAAGACGCGGCTGGAAGAGGGGCACAAGCGTGGGCTGGCCGCGCTATGGCGTGCTTCGGTGATCTGCGCCTGGCTGGTCGGCTGAGGGAATTCGCTCGGGGCGCCATCCTGACCGGGTGGCGCCCCGGCGGGTATGTTGGAGCATGATGGCTCCGGTCGAGCGCAGCGACGCGCAGGTCGTCAGGGACGTCCTCTCGGGGGACCGGGACGCGTACCGGCTCCTCGTTCGTCGTTACGGCGAGGTACTCCATGGGCATGCCTTGCGCATGACGAACAGCCCGGACGAGGCCGCCGACCTGGTCCAGCGGGCGCTGGTGAAGGGGTACAGGAAGCTGTCGACGTGCCGGGAGCCCGAACGGGTCGGAGCTTGGCTCTTTCGGATCCTGGCGAACCTCTGCAAGGATCACGTGCGCAGCCCACGGCGCGCCGACGTCTCCATGACGAGGTTGGCCGGTGCCCTACGGAGCGGGTCGGACCCAGAGGCCGATGCCGAGGGCGCCGAGATACGGACGAAGGTGTGGGGCGCGCTCGATGCGCTGACGCCCGAGCAGAGGGAGGCGTTCGTGCTCAAGCACGTAGAAGGACGCACGTACGAGGAGATCGCGGCCGTCATGGACCTCTCCGTGGCGGCCCTGAAGATGAGGGTTCACAGGGCACGGGAGGCGCTACGAGGCCTCTTGGAGGAGTACGCATGAACGACGACATCCACAGGCACCTGGACGGGGAGATCCCGGCGGACGCGCTGTCGGAAGAGGGCCGCAGGGAAGCGGGCGACTGGGACCGCATGCTGGCTTCGTTCCACCGGGAGGGGCCCACGGGCGCGGCTCCGGCCTGGCTCGAGGACAAGGTCATGGCTCAGATCGACGCGTTGCCCGAGCGGGGACCCCTGGGTCGCTTTGTCGATTGGATGGTGAATCCCGCCCCAGTACGCGTCTCCCCCCTCGCCGCGGGTCTCGTGGCCGCAGGGGTGGCTTTGCTCATCGCGCTGCCCGCACGCTCCCCCGCCCCGGAAGGCCCCGGCCCGACCGCCGAGCCCGAGCCCGTGGAGGTCGTCTACGTCCAGTTCCTCTTGGAGGCTCCGATGGCGACCTCGGTGGCCGTCGCGGGCGACTTCAACGGCTGGGAGCCTTCGTTCGTTCTCGCCGACCCCGACGGCGACGGTATCTGGTCGGGCCGCGTACCGGTCAGCCCGGGCGTACACGCCTACATGTTCGTGGTCGACGAGACCGAGTGGAGGACGGACCCGAACGCCGCGGGCTATCAGGACGACGGCTTCGGAAACCGCAACGCCGTGCTGGCCGTCGGCACGAGCGGGTGACGTGCGTAGGAGAACCCTGATGACGCTTACAGCGACGACGCTTGGGCTCCTACCGGTCTCAGCGGCGGCTCAGACCGACGTCTCACTCGAGGTGGGGGCGTCTCAGGTCGGTCCGGCGGCTGGGCTCGACGGCGACCATGCCCGCTTCGGTATGGCCGGTGTGCGGGCCTCCTTCTACGGCATGGAGGGCTCGGGTGTGACCGCGTCGCTCATGTTCGGACGGGCGTTCGGCGACACGACCGGCGGCGACTTCGTGTCGGGGGTCCTGTCGAGCGCGCTGCGCACCGACTGGGGAGGGGGGTGGAGCGGTGGCGTGGACGCGGAGTTCGTGGGCTTCCAGGTACGCAATCCGTTCCCCTACACGGCCCTGGCTTTCGAGGGAGGACCCACGCTTTCGCTTCGCGCCGGGCCGGTCACGACGACCGCCAAGGGGGTGCTGGGGGTGGGCAGCTCACGCGTCGAACTGTGGAGGCGCGTAGACGGACCGAGCAGGACCTTCGAGGACGACCTCTGGCGCTTCGGTGCGACGGGCGAAGTCCTCGTCGGGACCGGAAGCCTGCGAGCGGGGCTCTTGGGTGGCGCTCACAAGTCGAAGGCCGGCAACTACACCTCGGGCGGTGGCCGCTTGGTGATCGCCGGCTCGTGGGCCGTTGCCGAGATCCGAGCCGACTGGTGGGACACCCCGCTCGGCGACGAGCTGACCGGTGGGGTCAGCTTCGTGATTCCGCTCTCCGGCTGGAGCTTCCGCGGGTTCTTCGGCAAGAGCGAGCCGGATCCTCTGACTCTGGCGGAGCCGGGCAGCGGTAGCGGAGGGCTCCTCGTGTCCCGCAGCCTCTACAACAGCGGGCTCGAGCTCGGCGGAAGCACCGTACCGTACGAGGTCCTCTCCGACTCCGACGGCACGGCCCGCGTGCGGATCCGAACCGATGCGCCAGCGGAGTCGCGCGCCGTGGCCGTGCTGGGTGATTTCACGCTGTGGGAGGCGGTGCCGATGACGCGCACGAACGACGGATGGGTCGCCGAGCTGGAGGTCCCGCACGGAACCCACCACTACGGATTTCTCGTGAACGACGAATGGTACGTGCCGGATGACACGCAGGACGTCGTGCCGGACGAGTGGGGACGCGTGAGCGCGATCCTCGTGATAGAAGGAGCGAGTTGACATGACACGCACGATCCTGACTCTGGTTTTCACCCTGGGTCTCTCGGCGACCGGCTTGCTGGCGCAGGAGACAGCGCGCGACCGCGCACAGAGGACGCTGCCGCCGGAAGTGTTCCGGGAGCTGTCCGCGCTCGCGGACGAGGCCGGCTCCGCGGGCGTCCCCACGGATCCGTTGTACGCCAAGGCGCTCGAGGGCGCAGCAAAGCGCGTCCCCGCGGGAAGGCTCATGCCCGCCGTTCGGGCCTATGCGGGCCGGCTGGACGTGGCGCGTCAGGCTCTGGGCACCGAGGCGGCGACGCCCCTGCTCGTGGCCGGGGCCGATGCCATCCAGCGGGGTGTGACGCCCGAGACCCTACGCAACCTGCCCAGCGACCGTCCTCGCTCGCCCATGGCCGTCATCATGCTCGCGGAGCTTCTCGAGAGCGGCGTGCCGACCGACCGGGCGCTGGCGATCGTCAGGGAGATCATGGTTCAGCGCATGCGCGACGACCGCATGCTGGACGTTTCGGCCCGGGTGCGCAGGCTGATCCGTGAGGGACTCACGCCGCAGGAGGCGATCGATCGCGTGCGCAGAAACCTCCAGCGGCTCCGTGACGGCAGCGCCGGACCGCCCGTACCGCCGGGCTCGGGGGCGACCACCGACGTGGTTCGGGACCGGCGCTAAAAGCCCGCGCCGATCCCCAATCCCAACGTGTTGCGGCCGGTGATGCCGAAGTAGGGTCGGTACTCGCGGTCGAACTGGAACCACGCGCCGATGCTGGTCCCCGCGATCTCGATCACACCCGGAAAGACGTCGATGGCGAGGCTCCGGTCTGTCTTCTCGTCCCAGGTGAGGCTGAACAGCAGCGATCCCTCGCGGTCGATCCAGAGTCCGGCCGACAAGCTGAACTCGGCCGACTCGACTCCGGCCGAGTCGAGACGCCTCGAGTACGACTCCGCGCCAATGCCGACGCCGACCTCGAGCCCGTCGTCCCGAGGGACGCTGACACCCACCTGGGCGCCGATGCCCGTGCGCACGAAGAACCGGAACGCGTCCGTGAACCACAACTTCGGACGGAAGACCACGGCCTCCCCGTTGTTGATGACCCTGGGGCCCGGCAGAACGAGCGACGCCTGGCGGGGCCAGATGGTAGCCCCGAGCTTATCCGCGAAGAACCGTGAGACGCCGTCCTGATGAAAGAGCAGGATGCCGAGCGGATCCATGATCACCGCGTCGATGAATAGTCCAGCCGTGCCGTTCTCGTCGACGAACGGGTCTCCCCTCGGGGTCTCGTACGCCTCGTTCAGCAGCACGGCGAACTGCGTGACCACAACCGCGCTCAAGGTCGCGAGAGGAATCCCGTGCAGACGGTTCCACTCGAGCTGCCTCCGGTAGGCCATTCCCCCCTCGATGAGGTGCCCGAAGTAGTTCGGTACCCACTGCGCCTCGCGGACCTCGTCGTCGCCCCAGAAGGGGACGAGGTGTCGTTTCAGCACCGAGCCCCACCCACCCGCCTGCTCCATCGCCTTCCCGGGCCGCGTGATGGATGCCCACACGGCGCCCCAGCCATACGGAAATGAGAAGATCTCCCGGTCCCTGCCCTGCCACTGAGCGACCGCGAACCCCTTGTTCAGGATGACGTCGAAGGGTCCCGCGTACGCGTCCGTGCCGTAGTCACGGCCCTTGTTGAAGAAGTACTCGTGGCCGTCCTCCGCGCCCGGCGCGGTGGCGGTGTCGGGGGCCTGCGCGTCATCTTGCGCGGCGAGCGGCGCGGCGAGCGACAGCCATACGACGCAGGCGAGGCCGAGGGTGGATCCTCGGCACCGGACCCGCGCGCTCGAGCGGGAGCGGTCCGTCAGGGGGACGACGAGGGCCGCTACGACCCCGCCTCCACGTAGAGCTCACTGCCGGACTCGCGGAACTCCTCGGCCATCTTCTTCATGCCGACGTCGACGGCCACGTCCTCGCCCACGCCCTGTTCGGCGGCGAACCGACGAATATCCTCGGTGATCTTCATGGAGCAGAACTTCGGGCCGCACATCGAGCAGAAGTGGGCGACCTTGGCGCCCTCGGCGGGAAGCGTCTCGTCGTGGTACTCCGCGGCCGTCACCGGGTCGAGCGCCAGGTTGAACTGGTCCCTCCAGCGGAACTCGAAACGCGCCTTCGAAAGCGCATCGTCCCACTCCTGCGCGCGCGGGTGCCCCTTCGCGAGGTCCGCCGCATGTGCCGCGATCTTGTACGTGATGACGCCGCGCTTCACGTCGTCACGGTTGGGAAGGCCCAGGTGCTCCTTCGGCGTCACGTAGCAGAGCATCGCGGTACCGTACCACCCGATCTGAGCGGCGCCGATCGCCGACGTGATGTGGTCGTACGCGGGGGCGATGTCCGTGGTCAGGGG
>JAHEKM010000189.1 GCA_024638325.1 Gemmatimonadota bacterium
GGCCATGATGTTTCCCCCCGTGTTGAGGCCGGCGCCGCGCGGAGGCGGGCCGGCGCGAGCTGCTAGCTCCTGAGCCTCACTCGATCGTATCCGTCCCAGCGGGACATGTCGGAGAGGATCACGACGTCGCCTGCGACGAGCCCCTCCGTCACCTGTATGTCGTTTACGGAGCTCGAGCCGAGCTGGACTGTCACGCGGTCGGCGAACTCCCCGTCCGGCGTCACCTTGAAGATGCTG
This sequence comes from Gemmatimonadota bacterium, assembly GCA_024638325.1. GTDB lineage: Bacteria > Gemmatimonadota > Gemmatimonadetes > Longimicrobiales > Gaopeijiaceae > UBA2982. Next base: position 238 of record JAHEKM010000189.1, read on the forward strand.
ACGCGCTGATTGGCCTGACCGAAGGTCGGGCGGCCGACGTACGTGACGTCGTCGAGCCGCTCGATGATGACGTTCCCGTCCACGCTCAGGTCGGGGCGCGCCGATGGCGGCAGGTCCGAGGGCAATGCCACGTCGATGGTGACCGTGCCGTTTCGTACCGCGGGATCGATGCGGGTGACGGTGCCCTGGATGGTGTCCGTGCGTGTATCGATGAGCGCGACCTGGCCGATGGTGATGTCCTGAGCCTGGGTCTGCGTAATGCGGATCTCCGCCTTGAGGCGTCCCGGGACGACCACGCGCGAAAGGTTCTGCCCCGACTGCACCCACTGCCCTTCCTGGAGCGGGATCTCGAGCGCGGCGAGCAGCCCTCCCACGGGCACGTCGACCTGCATGGACCCGAGCCGGTCTGCGTTGAAGCGCTCCAGAGCGATCAGCCTGTCGATCTGGTCCTCCTGGGCCTCGATCTGCTCCACGGTCGTGCTCTCCATGACCTCGAGTCGGTCTTCCTCTAGCTCGAGCCTGAGCTCGAGCTCCTCGACCAACTCCTTCGAGCGATCGAGGTCGGCCTGGGCGACGAGGTTCGGGTTCTCGTCGTAGAGCCGCTGGTTCGTGCGGTAGACGCGGTCGGCGTCGAGGAACGAGGTACGCACGGTGGCGATGGTCGCGCGCTGCTGGAGCTGCTGTGTGGCGAGACTCGTGCGCAGCTGCGCGAGCGCCGCCCGTGCCGCGGATAGCTGCTGTTGGGCCTGAAGGAGGGCCATGTCGACGTCGGGATTGCTCATGCGCATGATGACGTCGCCCTGCTTCACCTCGGCTCCCGGTAGGTGCAGGATCTGCTCGATGCGTCCGGCGGTTTCGGCCGTGATCCAGCGCATCTGCTCGGGTACCAGCGTGCCTGGCCCCCTCACCTGCCGGATCATGGTCCCGTGCTCGACCGTGTCCTGCCAGACGGTGGCCGCGTCGACGGAGGGGACCGCGGTAGGCAGGAGTCGGGTGCCGAAGATGGCGAGCGCCAGGAAGGCCACACCGCCCACGGCGTACAGGATCCGCTTCCGCTTCTTCTGCGGCCTGGTGTCGCGAATGATGTCCAAGTCGGTCCCCGTCTATCCGTTGGGCCGAAGCGGTCGACCCACGGCCGCCTCGAGCGCGATCAGGTTGTAATGGAAGTCGTACACCGCGTTCAGATACGACTGCTCGGCCAGGGAAAGGCTGGTCTCGGCGTCGAGGAGAAGCAACAGGTCGGAGGCGCCGAGCGCGTACCGTCGCTGCTCGAGGTCCAGGCGCGTCTGCGAGAGCTCTCGGTTGCGCTCCTCGGCCTGCACGACCAGCCGCGCCGACTCCAGGTTGTCGAAGGCGTTGTGCACTTGCGTGCGCAGGCGCAGCTCTTCCGCGCGGCGGTTCAGCTCGGCGTCGTGTGCCGCGTTGTTCGCCTGCGATACCTGCAGCTGCCGGCTGAAGCCCGTGAAGATCGGGAGCGACACCGTGAGGCTCAGGGAGAACGGATTGCGGTTGAAGTCGAACGGGAACTGGCTGTTCGCGGCGAGCGCCGCCGAGCGCACGTCGGGATCCACCGCGATGGCTGAGCAGTCCGTCGTGCTCCAGCCGGGAAGCCCGCCGTTGAGCCCGCCCTCCAAGACGTTATTGAACTCGCAGCTCGAGCGTTGGCTGGCTGCGCTGCGATCCAACTGGCCGAGGATGTAGTCCTCGTTAAGGGCCTGCTGGGCGTAGGCGCTGATGCCGCCGTTCACGTTGATGGACGGGAGGTACTGGGACGTCGCCGTGGCCCTCGCCTCGGCCCGGCTCGCGCTCTCCTGCTCCCGGAACGCCCGGAGCGACGGGTGGTCCGACATGGCCAGGTCGAGGAGCTCGTCCCGGTCGAAGTCGGGCTCGAAGACATCGAACGCGCTCGCCAGCACCACGCCCTCGTCGAGGGGCAGGCCGATCTGCTCGCCCAGGAGCAGCCTGGCCTGTCGCAAGTCGCGCTCCGCCCGGATGACCTGGACCTCGGCACGGCCGAGCTCCACCTCTGCCTGCGTGCCGTCGGTGCCCGCTGCGGCGCCCGCAGCGACCCGCGTGCTCACGATCTGGAAGTTCTGGCGCGACCGGTCGACCTGACGCTCAGCCACGTCGACGCCGTCCTGCGCACGCAGCACTGTCATGTATTGGGCAGCGACGGCGGACTCCAGGTCGAACTCGGCCGCCGCGATGCCGGCCTCGGTGGCGTTCCTGCTGGCCCTCGCGTTCGCGACACCAAAGATGGTACGCCCGTCTAGATTCCAGTTGAATCCAACGCTATAACGCGATGACACCCAATCTGTTGCCTGATTGTCTAAGGTGATGGTGCCGAACCGGATCTCACCCTTCGCCTGGTAGCTGCCACCGGCGTTCGCGGTCACCGTGGGAGCAAAGGCCGAATACGCCTGGCGCACACCCCAGTCGGCGGCTGGGCGGTCGTTCTCGATGCCCAGGAACGCCGGATTGTTGCGGCGCGCCATGTCGACCGCCTCCTGGAGCGTCAGCATGCGCGGCGACTGCTGGCCGTCGATCCCGCTCACCCAGAGCGCCAGGCAGACTCCCACAAGCGCGCCGACCCGCCAAGCCTGCGTGTGCCTCACGTCGTCCCCTCTTCGTTGCGGTTCGTCCTGCGCGCTCGACCGGAGTCGGTGGGCTGATCACCGACCCTGCCCCACGTCCCGTCCCCGTTCTCCGGCCGAGCGCCGTCGGTTTCTTCCGGTGCACTCGGTCCCTTACCGTACGGAAGGGTCGTGCCGGAAGTTTGCCGCAACCATAAGTGCCTGTGCCACATTGAATTCCGTGCTCCATCGCACGTATCACAGGAAAGCGACCCTTGGAGATTCCGGGATTGCCCGTCCCAGAAGCGGACACCTGCCGGCACGGCACGTGCACTCTAGGCCGCCTACACGCTGCCTGTACCTCGGCCTTATGTTTTCGACTTCGATCCATGCACCTACCGAGACCGGCCTCTCGTCGGGACCGTCCATGACGCACACACCCGACTACGCCCCGCTGC
>JAHEKM010000091.1 GCA_024638325.1 Gemmatimonadota bacterium
TGGTGCGGGTCGAGAAGTTTTCACTCCCATTGTTCTCGTACCAGGAAATCTTGTCCTCATACACGGACGCGCTGAGCACGTCAGTGTCTCCATCGCCGTCGACGTCGCGGACGCCATGGTGCGCCACCTCGAACGCTCGAAGGACGGCTACAACCCGGTGTACATGATGATGACGTCCGGCGCCCGGGGTAACCGGGACCAGATGCGTCAGCTCGCCGGGATGCGCGGCCTGATGGCCAAGCCCCAGAAGAAGCTCACCGGCGGCATCGGCGAGATCATCGAAAGCCCCATCAAGTCGAACTTCCGCGAGGGCCTCAGCGTGGTGGAGTACTTCATCTCCACGCACGGCGCGCGGAAGGGTCTGGCCGACACGGCCCTCAAGACGGCCGACGCCGGCTACCTGACCCGCCGACTGGTGGACGTCAGTCAGGACGTGACCGTCACCGACGAGGACTGCGGCACGATCCTCGGGCTCGAGATGACCGCGCTGAAGGAAGGCGAGGACATCATCGAGCCGCTGATGGACCGCATTGTCGGCAACGTGGCGCTCGAGGACATCTACGACCCGATCGACGGCGAGCTGTTGGTGGAAGCCGGCGCGCTCATCGACGAGGAGTCGGCGGAGGCCATCGAAGACGCAGGCCTGCAGATGGCCAAGATCCGCTCGGTGCTCACATGCGAGGCCAAGCGCGGCCTTTGCCGCATGTGCTACGGCCGCAACCTGGCGACCATGAAGATGGTCGACATCGGTGAGGCGGTCGGCATTCTGGCGGCCCAGTCGATTGGTGAACCGGGCACGCAGCTCACACTGCGGACCTTCCACATCGGTGGTACCGCGGCACGCATCGCGGCCCAGACGCAGCGCAAGTCGAAGATCGACGGCGTGGTCGGGCTCGAGCGCGTGACCGTGGTGGAGACCCCGAACGAAGACAGGATCGTCACGTCTCGCGAAGGTCAGATTCTTCTAAAGACGCAGGATGGGGGCGGGGTCCGGAGTCGCCTCGCGGTTCCGTACGGCGCGACCCTCGCCGTCGACGAGGGCCAGGTCATCGAGTCGGGCGACCTGCTCTTCAGCTGGGATCCGTACTCGGAGCCCGTCGTCGCTGACGCGGAGGGTGTGATCCAGTTCGTGGACATCGTCGAGGAAATGACGATGCGCGAGGAGCTGGACGAGTCCACCGGCCGTCGTCAGATGACGATCATCGAGGACCGGGAGAAGAAGCTCCATCCGACCATCCAGATCCGGAAGGACACCAAGAAGCGCGAGAAGCTGCGCGAGTTCATCATCCCGGTGGGCGCGCAGCTCACGGTGCACGACGGAGAGAAGGTCGGACTGGGCGACACCATCGCCAAGATCAGCCGCGAGGTTTACAAGACCCGCGACATCACGGGTGGTCTACCCCGCGTGGCCGAGCTATTCGAGGCGCGCCGTCCGAAGGATCCGGCCGTCATCACGGAGATCGATGGCGAGGTGAGCTTCGGAGACATCAAGCGAGGCAAGCGTCAGGTGCACGTGTCGCCCGAGTCCGGTGACGCGCGCACGTACGACGTGCCGGTCGGCAAGCACATGCGCGTCCACGCGGGCGACAAGGTCCGCGCCGGTGACCGCCTCAGCGAGGGTCCCATCAACCCGCACGACATCCTGGCCATCAAGGGTCCTCGGGCCGTTCAGGAGTACCTGCTGAACGAGATCCAGGAGGTCTACCGGCTTCAGGGCGTGAAGATCAACGACAAGCACATCGGGGTCATCGTCCGCCAGATGCTCCAGAAGGTGCGCGTCACCGACTCGGGTGAGACGGAGCTGCTCGAGGGCGAGAACGTCGACCGGACCGAGTTCCGGGAGGTGAACCAGAGAGCGATCGGCGAGACGACCAAGCCTGCGCGCTCGGAGCCGTTGCTGCTCGGGATCACCAAGGCGAGCCTGACGACCGAGTCGTTCATCTCGGCGGCTTCCTTCCAGGAGACCACCAGGGTTCTGACCGACGCAGCCGTGCGTGGCGCTCGAGACGAGCTCCAGGGCCTGAAGGAGAACATCATCATCGGGCACCTGATTCCGGCGGGTACGGGCATCCACCGCTACCAGAATGTCGAGTTCATGGTGGAGCAGTCCTACTACGACGAGGAGATCATCCCTCTGACCGAGCCGGGCGAGTTGGTTCCTGGCCTGGCGTTGGCTTCGGACGAGGACTTCCTGGATCTGGACTGACGGGACGTCGTCAACCAGGCGAAATGAAGGAGGGGGTGGGCCGAGCGGCCCACCCCCTCCTTCGTTCGGGATCCAGCCGACGTCAGTCTAAGAACACGAGACCGGAGGCGTTCGCGCCGCACACGGAGCCGCTTGCGGTCACCTCCTCGGACGTCCCGGTGGACGTGATGGTCACGAGGGCGTCTATGACGCAGGTGCCGGACCGGCCATCGGTGATACTGAACGCGACCGTCCCCGATACGTCGATGACGTCCGTCTCGTTGTCTTGCGCTTCGTCGATGAGCAGGTCCGCGTCGAACAGGACGTCGGGCTGGCCGTCGACGGTGATGATGTTGACCTGGTCGATGTAGAAGCGGCAAGCCGCGAAGTCGGCCCTGGCCAAGACGTTGAGGTCGGCGGTCTGGGCCTGCTCATCGACGTCCCCGCTGATCGTGCCGTCGAGCGTGCGCGTGCCACCGGCCTCGCAGTCCTCGTCGGCGTCGATGAGCGGATCGTACGTGTCACTGTACGGGACCTGAGCCAAGGACGCCGGCACCATGAATAGGTTGAGGTTGTCTCCCACGAAGCCGAAGAGCGACTGCATGAGGGCAGCGGCCTCGGCGGGTGTGACGCCGTCGCCGGAGTTGCCGGTGGCGTCTCCGCCGCAGGCGGAGAAGAGCAGGACGCAACCGGTGAGGAACGCAGCGCGTGCCGGACGGAAAGAGAGCAAGGGTAAACTCCTTTGGAGTGAGGGATCGACGGCGTACGGGGTCGGGCCGAGAGCGGGGAGGCGCCCGAGTGGTCATCCACACGTGGCCCCGGCTAATGTGTGGCGACGCGCCCGTTCAGGACAGGGAATCGAAATCGTCATGCAGAGCAGCGCGAGCCCACGAAGGCCGAGGCGCGAAGCCATGTACGTCGCGGCTTGTCTGTGCGTTGTCGCGGGATGCGCCGGGGTGTCTCCCACCGCGCACGGGCTGGTGGACATCGCGCCCGGGGTCGAGGACCCGCTCGGGCTGGTCTACCTCGGCAACGGCGGGTGGATCATCTCACATGGCCCGGACACCGTCCTCACCGGGCCGCTCTTCTCCAACCCGGGCGCCGTGCACGCGGCGGTCTTGAGCATCCGGTCGGATACCGCCGAGGTGGATCGTTACATGTCTCCCTACGACCTTGCCGGCGCCAAGGCGATCCTCGTCGGGCACGCGCACTACGACCACCTCATGGACGTACCGCGCACGGCGGTGATTCACGCTCCGAGCGCGCGCATCGTCGCGAGTCGCACGGCGGCCAACCTCCTGGGCGGGTGGTCCGGCGTGGCGGACCGCGTGGACCTCGCGGAGGAGTACGCGGGAGACCAGGAACGCCCGGGTCGCTGGATGGCGTACGGCGGGGTACGCATCATGCCGCTGCGATCCCACCACGGACCGCACTACGCCAGCTACACGCTCTATCCCGGCACGGTCGAGCGGCCGCGGGCGGACGAGCCGACGTGGGCGACCGAGTGGGTCGACGGGGAGACCTATGCGTTCCTCATCGACTTCCTGGGCGCGGCCGGCGCAGTCGAGTTCCGGGTCTTCTACCAGGACGCGGTGGCCGAGCCGCCGTATGGCTTCGCCCCCGACGCGCTGATCGCCGAGCGGGCGGTCGACGTGGCCATCCTCGTGCCATCCACGTTCGAGCAGGTGCCGTGGCACCCGGAGGCGTTGATCGACAATCTACGGCCCCGCTACGTCCTGCTCGGCCACTGGGAGGACTTCTTCAGCCCGGTCTCGGAACCGATGAAGCCGTCGCCCATGACCGACCACGCCGAGTTCGATCGCCGCCTCCGGCGCGTGTTCGGGGGCGATTGGTGGCGACCGGCACGCTGGACGGAGTTCCGTTTCGGGCCGGGGTAGGCCTGTCGGGTGACCGGCCTCGGTCGCTAGCCGTCGGCGCCGACGGGCGTGCCTCGAAAGAAGTCCGACGCCCTATACCGGTGGAGCCCCCTCATCATCAGCAGCTTGCCGACTGCGGCGCCGGGCACCCCGATCAGGAGCCCGACGAACCCGAAGAAGTAGCCGCCCAGGGAGAGAACGAGGACGACGGTGACCGGGTGGAGGCCCACCGAATCGCCGACGATGCGCGGGCTGATCACGGAGCCCTCCAGCAGCTGGGCGATCCCGTAGACGGCGGCGACCTTGAGGAGCGCCACGCCCACACCGCCGCTCACCAGCGCGATGAAGATCGCGGGAATCAGGCTGAGGATCAGTCCGAGATACGGTACCACGCTGAACACGGCCACGATGAGGGCCAACGTGCCGGCGTACGGAAAGCTCACGAGGAGGAGGCCGACCCAGGTGAGGAAGCCGATCAGGAGCCCGACGGTCACCTGTCCGCGCAGGTATCGCGCGATCATCTGATTGCACTCCCGACCGAACGCGAGCGAGGCGTCCCGCTGGTCTTCTGGGATCAAGTCCACGACCCGGCTCACGATGATGTCCCAATCCCGGAGCAGGTAGAACGTGAGGATCGGCGTCAGGGCCACGTAGCTGAGAATCGCGAACACCGAGCCGATGCCGCGTCCGAACCCCAGCAGCCCCCCCCATACCCAGCCGGCGAGCGCCTCCTGACGCTCCTGCACGAAGGCGACGACCGCGTCGGCGTCGATCTCCTGGAGACGGGCTAGCAGCTCAGCGACGATCGGGACGTTGGCACCGAACCCCGTTTCTTCGGCGCGGGCGATCCAGTCGACGACCCGCTGAACCAGCACGGGCACGTCCTCGACCACCAACCCGAGCTGCCTCGAGGCCGCCGGCACGGCCACGAACAGCGCGGCTGCCAAGATACCCACGGCGGAGACGGTGAGGATGCCCAGCGCGAGAATGCGGGAGACCTTGAAGGTCTCCATGCGATCGACGAGCGGATCGAGGACGTAGGCCAGCACGACCGCCAGAATGAACGGTGCAAGGACCGACCCGGCGTCGGCCAGGAGCCAGAAAGCGGTCACGACGCCGGTCACCGTCAGCAGCGCCATGTGTCCCCGGCTCCCGCGGAAGGGAAGGAGCACGGCCCACAGCAGCGCGAACAGGAGCAGGGGGTTCAGGAAGTCCCGCGTAGCGTAGAGGAAGAAGCCGAGCACCAGCACCACGGCGGCGGCTTCCACACCTCTCCACAAGGAGGCGTCGTCTCGAGGATTCAAGGGAGTCTCTGGTCGGGGCTCTCGTTGTCGAGTGGGTCTAACGCGACTGCGCCAATCGTACCGCCTCGTAGGCGTTCACGACTCCGCCTGTGACCGACAGCGAGCCAAAGGGGACGGAGCGACCCGAGCCTGGCTCGGAGGTGATCCGATCCCCGTAGCGCACTGCGCTGGCCAACAAGATCTCCTTCACGTCCGCGGCCGTGAGGTCCGGAAAGTACGCCATCAGGAGGGCGGCGACTCCGGTGACCACCGGCGCCGCCATGCTGGTGCCGTCGTTGCGATCGAAGTCGTTGCCCGGCACGGTGGAGAGGATCGCAACCCCCGGGGCGAACAAATCGACCCGCTCGGCGCCGTAGTTCGAGAACGGGGCCGCCAGCGACCCGGCGTCCCAGTTCGCGGCGCCCACTTCGATCCAGTTCCGGGCCGCCCCTCCGTCCTCGTAGTGGCGAGTCGGAAAGCTCGGAACGACGTCGATGTCCTCCCCGTCGTTCCCGGCCGCGTGAATCAGCAGGACCCCGTTGGACTCGGCGTACCGGACGGCGTCGTCGACCAGTGACTTGTCCGGCGAGAAGGCCTTGCCGAAGCTCATGTTGATGATGTCGGCGCCCTCGTCGACAGCGTAGCGGATCGCGTTCGCGATGTCCTTGTCGCGTTCGTCGCCGTTCGGCACCGCCCGGATGATCATCAGGCGGGCGCCCGTCGCGATTCCGTCCATGCCGATGCCGTTGCCGCGCGTCGCCGCGATGATGCCTGCCACGTGTGTGCCGTGCGAGGCGTCCGGTCCGGTCACGTCTCGGTTGCCGTACACCCGCTCGCCTCCGTCCGTCGGATCGTCGCCCACGATGCCTCGGGGGTCGAAGGACGTGTTCAGTCCGTACGCCTCCATGTTCTCGTAGGCCTCTAAGCCCTCCTGCACCTCCTCGGGAGTCAGGCCGGCCTCGCCGAGCTGCAGGTAGAGCGTCTTGGCCTGGACCACCATCTGGTCGGTGGACTCGAGCTCGGACACGGCCTCCGGGGTGGGCTCCTCCCCGCCGAGCGCCATCTCGAGAACCGGCAAGATGGCGTCGAGGGCGGCCTGGATCTGCTGGATCTGCGCCAGCGTCCACTCCACGTCGGAGCTCCTGGACCGGTAGGCCTCGGCGATTTCGCCGCACGTCAGCCCGGCGGGGGCCGCCGCGCCTCGCTCGCACGCAGCGTGGAGGCGGGTGACCTCGTACGTCTCGTGCTCGACGTTCCGCCCATCGGCTGCGCCGATGAAGTTCCAGCCGCGGACGTCGTCGACGTATCCGTTGCCGTCGTCGTCGCGTCCGTTGTTCGCCGTCTCGTCGGGGTTGCTCCATAGGGAGGCACGCAGGTCGACGTGCGCCGTATCGACGCCGCTGTCGATGATGGCCACGACCACCTCGCGCTCGGGTCGACGCCCCGACAGCAGCTCCCGATACGCGCGATTCACGCTCGCTCCGGGCACACGATCGTCCGCGACGTCGAGCAGCTGCCACGCATCAGGCGCCTCCGTGAGCGGAGCGGCCGGTACCGGTACCGGTGCCGGCGCCGGTTGGGCGGCTTGCCCGGGCGGTGGCGGGGCAGGCGCGCTGGTGGTCGCCGAGGAGCAGCCGCCCAGGGCGACGAGGAAAAGGAGGATGCCGAAGCGAGTCTTCATGAGGCTCGGGGTTGGGGTCGGGGCGGAGGGTCGGACGGTAGCTGTTGGAGGACGTCGTGCCCAGTCCGTCCCCGCCGTGGAGTCCCTCGGTCGCGGGCCGCGCTGCGCCCTCTCTGTACCATGACCGGGCGGTGCGGTATGGTCAGGCGTGGACATACGAACGAAGCTCATCTTCGCCCTTGTCGCGGTCTCTCTCGGGAGCATGTTCGTGCTGGGGGCCGTCGTGTCGCCTCGCGTCGACGGATACATCCGCGAAGGAACGCTGAGCGGCTTGGACCAGCTGGCCGACGCCAGGGCGGACGCGGTCCACTGGATCGTCTCGGGATGGCAGGAGGGGACCGTCCTCATCGCCAGCCGCACTCAGTTGCGGGCGAGTCTCGCCGCCAGCGGGGGGCCCGGAGACGCCGAGACCGAGGCACGTGTCCGCGGGATCCTGGAGGACGCGCTCTCTGCGGCGCGCAGCGTTTCACGTTTGGATGTCTACGACGCGGCCGGCCGGCTGGTGGCCTCGGTCACGCGCGAGCCCGGCCTCAACCCTGGTCCGGCTGGAGCGCCCACGAGCACGACGGACGGAGCCGCCTACGTCGGTGTGGAGGTGCCGGAGGCGGGCGTGCCGCTCGTCTCGTTCGCTGCTCGCCTCACCGTGGACGGGGCGACCGTCGGGGCCCTCGTCGCCGTCTTCCTGGCGCCCGAGCTATGGGAGCTGACGGAGGACCACTCCAGCCTCGGGGACACCGGTGAGACGCTGATGTTCTGGAGGGATCAGGACGGGTCGGTCCGTACGCTTCACCCGACGCGGCACGGCGACCGCTCTGCGACCAGCTTGGTCGTGGACGGCGGCCCGGAGTCCCTGGCTCGGCGCGCACTGGACGGCCCATCGGCCCTGTTGACCGGAGGGGTCTTCGACTACCGCGGCGAGGAGGTCTGGGCCGCGACCCGATCGCTGGCCGACACCGGGTGGGGTCTCGTCGTGAAGATGGACCGCGACGAGGCCGGACAGCCCGCGCTCGAGTTCCAGGACTGGCTCTTTCAGACGGCGCTCATCCTGGCGGCGTTCACGATCGTTCTCGGGCTCGTGCTGGCGCTCCGGTTCGCGCTTCCGATCCACGGTCTCGCCGAGGTCGCCGGCCGCATCGGCAAGGGTGAGATGGACGCACGGGCCGACGGCGCGCGCGAAGACGAGGTGGGGCTGCTCGCGCGCACCTTCAACGACATGGCCGACGAGCTGGAGCAGCGGATGGAGCAGCTCCACGAGTTCCGCAAGTTCTTCGATGTCACGATCGATCTGATGTGCATCGCGGGCACCGATGGATACTTCAAGCTGACGAACCCGGCCTTCGAGCAAGAGCTGGGGTGGACCCAGGACGAGCTCCTCGCGCGTCCGTTCTATGACCTCGTGCATCCGGAGGACCTCGCCGCGACGGAGCACGAGGTGGCGAAGCTCGCGGACGGCATTCCGACCATCTCCTTCGAGAACCGCTTCCTGTGCAAGGACGGGAGCTACAAGCTCCTGCGCTGGACGAGCTACCCGGAGGGTGGAGTGCTGTACGCGATCGCTCACGTGCTCGACCACTCCCCAGCGGCCTGAGGCGCCCCCCGTGAGGCCCAGCAGCCCGTCGTGATCTATCTCTCCGCGCAGCTCATCGCCGGGTTCATCTACCTCTTGGGTGGTGGCGATCTGCTCGTGCGGGGCGCGGTGGCACTGGCCCGCCGCACCGGTGTGCCGCCAGCGCTGGTGGCGCTCACGGTCGTCGGCTTGGGCACCTCGCTGCCGGAGCTCGTCGTTTCGATTCAGGCGTCGCTGACCGGTTACCCGGGCCTCGCGCTCGGAAACGTGATCGGAAGCAACATCGCCAACGTCCTGCTCGTCGGCGGCGTGGCGGCCATCGTCTTCCCCCTCCGGACCACTGACGGCTCCATGCGCCGCTCGGGCGCACTCATGCTCGTCGTCACCCTCGCGTTCGTAGCGGTGTGCGCCCTCGGGGCGAACATCACTCGTCTCGAAGGTGGCTTTCTTCTCGGAGCCTTGCTGGTGGGCACGGCCGTAACCGCCCGTTCTGCCATGCGCTCGCACACCTTCGACATGACGACGCCCATCGAGTGGGTGCTGGGTGTGCCCGCGAGGTTGGGCACCATCTTCCTGTTCATTGGGGTCGGTGTAGTCGTGCTGCCGGTGGGAGCGGATCTGCTCGTGGGCGCCGCGACCCAGATCGCCGACCAGCTGGGCGTGTCCGAGACGGTCGTCGGCCTCTCCGTCGTGGCCGTCGGCACGTCGCTCCCGGAGGTGGCGACGACGGTGGTCGCCGGGCTGCGCAGAAAGACCGTCATGGTCGTCGGCACGCTGGTGGGTAGCAACATGTTCAACATCCTGGCCATCATGGGGTCCGCCGCAATCGCCAGCCCTGCGCCCATCGAGGTGTCCGGTCGGACGCTCGCCCTCGACCTGCCCGTCATGGTCGCGGCCAGCGTGACGCTCGTCGGTTTCGCCTGGCTGAGGCGCCCGATCAGACGCACGACAGGGGTTGTCTTCGCAGCCGTATATCTCCTGTACTTCGGCCTCCTCTACGCTCTCGGCTGACCCCCCCGAAGGGCCCCGAAAAGCCCGGTGAATCGGAGGGGAACTGCCGTTGACACCCCCTGACACCCTACCTAGCTTTGCTTGCTCTAGTCGGACCGGTCCCCGCAATGACGGCGGGTACCGACACGACGCGCCCAGAGGGCGCGTTTTTTACACCAGCAGCGATCCGTTTCAATGCCGACCATCAGCCAGCTCGTGCGTAAGGGCCGCAAGGCGCAGACCAAGAAGAACAAGGCGCCGGCTCTGCAGAGAAACCCGCAGAAGCGGGGGGTCTGCACGCGCGTGTACACGACGACCCCGAAGAAGCCCAACTCGGCCCTCCGCAAGGTGGCCCGCGTTCGGCTGACGAACGGGTTCGAGGTGACGGCCTATATCGGCGGCGAGGGTCACAACCTTCAGGAGCACTCGATCGTGCTCATCCGCGGCGGTCGTGTGAAGGACCTGCCGGGCGTTCGGTACCACATCATTCGTGGCACCCTCGACGCCTCCGGTGTCGACGCGCGCCGACAGGGCCGTTCCAAGTACGGCGCCAAGCGGCCGAGGTAGGGAAGATCACATGAGTCGTCGTTCGCGCGCTGAGCACAGGGAGACCCCCGCCGACCCGAAGTTCGGGTCACGCACCGTCACGAAGTTCATCAACAACCTGATGGTGGACGGAAAGAAGTCGATCGCCGAGAAGATCTTCTACGACGCGGTAGACCTTCTCGAGCAGCGGTCCGGCCAGCCCGGTGTTCAGGTGTTCGAGCAGGCGCTGAACAACGCGAAGCCGGCACTCGAGGTGAAGAGCCGCAGGGTGGGTGGCGCCACGTACCAGGTCCCGATCGAGGTTCGGCCGGACCGCCGTACGGCGCTCGCCACGCGCTGGCTCATCAGTTTCGCACGAGCGCGCTCCGAAAAGAGCATGGCCGAGCGCCTCGCAGGAGAGCTCCTCGCGGCGAGCCGCGGAGAGGGAAGCACGGTCAAGAAGAAGGAGGACACGCACCGGATGGCAGAGGCGAACAAGGCGTTCGCCCACTACCGCTGGTAGCGGGTCGGTAGGACCGGGGCGCTGAGGCGCCACGGACAATCTGAACGCGATGGCCCATCGCTTCGGCGAGGCCCTCTCCGATACGAGGAGCGCGGACAACTGCCTGCCCCACGGGGCAGCAGCGACATGAGCCGCGCTCTTTGCTTGTGGGGAAACGCGTACGAAGACGGATGAACAGAGAAGGACCGAGATAAATGCCCAGGATCACGCCACTGCCGCACCTCCGGAATATCGGCATCATGGCGCACATCGATGCCGGTAAGACCACGACGACCGAGCGCATCCTGTTCTACACGGGACGGGTGCATCGGGTAGGCGAAGTGCATGATGGTGCGGCCACGATGGACTGGATGGAGCAGGAGCAGGAGCGGGGGATCACGATCACCTCCGCGGCCACTACGTGTCACTGGAAGCGATTCGACACCGAGTATCGAATCAACATCATCGATACTCCTGGCCACGTGGACTTCACTGCGGAGGTCGAGCGGTCACTGCGAGTGCTGGACGGCGCGGTGGCCGTTTTCTGTGCGGTCGGTGGAGTGGAACCGCAGTCCGAGACCGTGTGGCGTCAGGCTGACCGCTACAAGGTCCCGCGCATCGCGTTCGTCAATAAGATGGACCGCATCGGCGCCGACTTCATGAACGTCGTCGGCATGATGCGTGATCGCCTCGGCGCGAACGCGCACCCGGTACAGTTCCCCCTCGGAGAGGGCGAACTCTTCACGGGCGTCGTCGACATCGTCGAGCGCAAGGCCGTCATCTATGAAGACGAGATGGGCTCGAAGACGTCTGAGGGCGAGGTACCGGACGGGCTCAAGGATCAGGTCGAGGAGCTGCGGCACGCGCTGCTCGAGGCAGCCATCGAGCACGACGACGAGCTGATCGAGAAGTACCTGGAGGGCCAGGAGCTCACGAACGAGGAGCTTCGGCACGCCATTCGCGCCGCGACGATCAAGGGAGCCATTTTCCCGGTCTTCGTCGGCTCGGCCTTCAAGAACAAGGGCGTGCAGACCCTGCTCGACGGCGTCATCGACTACCTGCCCTCGCCGGTCGACGTCCCGGCGATCCAGGGGCACCTCCCGCACAAGGCGGAGACGCACGACACGCGTGAGGCGAGCGACGACGCTCCCTTCGCCGCGTTGGCGTTCAAGATTGCGACCGACCCCTACGTCGGTAAGCTGACGTTCTTCCGCGTGTACTCGGGATCACTGCCCTCGGGCAGCTACGTGTTCAACGCGACGAAGGAAAAGCGCGAGCGGGTCGGCCGCATCCTGCAGATGCACGCCAACAAGCGTGAGGAGCGGGACGAGGTCTTCGCTGGCGACATCGCCGCAGCCATCGGCCTGAAGGACGTGAAGACGGGCGACACGCTCGTCGCCGACGAGAGCCAGGCGATCATCCTGGAGGCGATGAAGTTCCCGGAGCCCGTGATTGCGGTCGCCATCGAGCCCAAGACCAAGGCCGACCAGGACAAGCTCAGCAACGGCCTCGTGAAGCTCGCCGACGAAGACCCGACCTTCCGCGTCCACACGGACCCGGAGACGAACCAGGTCATCATCTCGGGCATGGGCGAGCTGCACCTCGAGATCATCGTCGACCGGCTCAAGCGCGAGTTCGGCGTGGAGGCCAACATCGGCCGGCCGCAGGTCGCGTATCGCGAGACGATTCGCAAGCGGGCCGAGAAGGTCGAGGCGAAGTTCGTCCGTCAGACGGGTGGGCGCGGCCAGTACGGGCACGTGGTCATCAACATCGAGCCGGGCGAGACCGGAAGCGGGTTCATCTTCGAGAACAAGATCGTCGGCGGCGCGATTCCGAAGGAGTACATCGGATCCGTCGAGCAGGGCGCGCGCGAGGCGCTCGATTCGGGCATCCTCGCCGGGTACCCGATCATCGACGTCAAGGTCGAGCTGATCGACGGTTCATACCACGACGTCGACTCCAGCGAGATGGCCTTCAAGATCGCTGGCTCGATGGCCCTCAAGGAGGGCGTGAGAAAGGCCGGTCCGGTCCTTCTCGAGCCCATCATGGACGTGGAGGTCGTGACGCCCGCCGACTATATGGGCGACATCATCGGAGACCTCTCGGCACGCCGCGGCAAGGTGGGCGGCATGACCGAGCGCGCCGGAGCCCGAGTCATCGGTGCTTCGGTCCCGCTCGGTGAGATGTTCGGGTACTCGACCACGCTCCGCTCGATGAGCCAGGGGCGGGCCGTCTACACCATGCAGTTTGCACACTACGAAGAAGTCCCCAAGTCGAAGGCGGAAGAGATCATGTCCGCCAACGCAGGGAACTGACTGGCGATAACCCTCAGCTAACTACTCGGAAGAGGCAAAGCGATGGGCAAGGAGAAGTTCGAGCGCACGAAGCCACACGTGAACGTGGGAACGATCGGACACGTGGATCATGGAAAGACGACGCTGACGGCTGCGATCACGCTGACGCAGTCGAAGAAGTGGG
>JAHEKM010000190.1 GCA_024638325.1 Gemmatimonadota bacterium
CCACGGGAACCATCGGGCTGGAGATCGCCCTGAACGAGTCCGTGGAGCGTCGACTGCTCGAAATGGAGGCGCGTGCCCTCGCCTTCCTGTGGAAACAGGAGGAGGAGCTGGCGAGCATCATTGATGATGAGCTCACGCCGCGGCGCCTTCTGGAGGCTCACCTTCGCCGGCTGCCCATCCGACTCCGTTCGGGCCGCTCGGACCGGATTCTACCGGCACGAACGGCGGGACTGGTCGAGCGTATTCTGGCGAGTGACGACGTGGGCCCACTCGGCCCGGCAGGTGAGACCCCCGCCTCGCTGACGTAAGCAGGCGGGTTTGGAGAAGCCGCGAGGCACGGAGCCCGCGCGTGGGGGCGGGCGGCGAGCACCGTGGCGGGGGCCTTTCTCAGGTCACCTGCGCCGCTCCGCACCTCCTCAGGCGTCTCGACCGTTCAGCACCTCACGGAAGTCGGACAGCGAGCCGGGATGCAGGATGCCAGCCTTGTTCCACTCATCGTCGTGGGGAGCTGCGCCTGCGCCACCGATGACGACTTCCACCGACCTGGGAAGAAGACTACGGATCTCGAGGACTTCCTGGACGCCACGGGAATCCAGGCGTGGGTGTACAGCCGAGAGGGCGACCATGCGGGCGTTCAGCTTGTTCGCAGCTCGGGCGATATCGTCAGCCGGCAGATCAGGCCCAAGGAAGCGAACTCGCCATCCCTCGTAGGCGGCGATCACCCCGGCCAGCAGGGCTCCGAACTCGTGTCGTTGACCCGCGGGCGTACCGGTGAGGGCCAGCGGCGCGTCGGGGTCCGGCTGATTGGTCGTGGACACCCACTCCAGGAAGCGTCGAATCGCTACCGAAGCGATGTGCTCCGTGCTCGGTCGCATGTGCCCGGACTGCCAGGCCCGTCCGATCTCTTGCAGGAGAGGTACCATGAGGCCTTCGACGAGCTCGTGTGGGCGGAGCTCTACAGCGGTGCGCATGAGAAACTGCTCCAGCTCCTCCGTGCGCATTCCCTGAACGAGCTCGAGAGCCGCCTTCACCCGGTCGACGTCCGGCGCAATGGCATCGCCCTGGAGCTGGACCGGCGTTTCACGGTCTTCGTCGATGAGGTCCTGCAGTTCGTCGGCGTCCAGCCGGGCGATGAGTCCAATGGTGCGCCCCCCGTCCACGGCGGTGGCCAGAAGCTGAAGGCGCCGGACATCAGCGTCGGAGTAGAGACGTTGACCTCCGTCGCTGCGAGACGGCTCGACCGCCCCGTAGCGTCGCTCCCACGCGCGGAGCACAGGCGCGGAGAGGCCGGTACGCTGGGCAACGACTCGAATGGGATGGCGTGCTTCGGTAGCGTCGGTCATGGCTGCAACGGTAAACCGTTGTAGAGGTGATGTCAAACTTAAAACCTACACAGACCCTTGACACATCAAGTTGTTGTGTCCAGTATGCTGGACGTAAGATGAACAACCCAATTTCAGAATCAGGAGTTCGAACGATGATAAAGAAGACGTTCACCCTTGCCCTCGCCGCCGCCGCCCTGACTTTCGCCGCGCCGGTCGACGCCGAGGCCCAGGACGGAGACATCGTGGCCGTTGCCCAGGCCGCGGGCGGCTTCGAGACCCTTCTCGCCGCTGCCACCGCTGCTGACCTCGTTGCCACCCTGCAGAGCGAGGGCCCGTTCACGGTCTTCGCTCCCACGGATGAGGCGTTCGCCAAGATCCCCCAGGACCAGCTCCAGGCCCTCCTCGGAAACAAGGAAGCTCTCCAGAAGGTGCTCCTCTACCACGTGGTGCCCGGTAGAGTCGCTGCGAGCCAGGTCGTGAACCTGAGCACCGCCGAGACGGCCGCTGGTCAAAACGTCTCCATCGTAGTGGAGAACGGTTCCGTGAAGGTCGACGGCGCCAACGTCGTCGCCACCGACATCGAGGCGACCAACGGCATCATCCACGTCATCGATCAGGTCATCCTGCCCGAGATGTAGCCAGAGGATGAGGCCTGGCCCGCGAAGGTGCGGGCGCGGCTTCATTACCGGTCCCCGGGGCTTCGACCTCCGGGGGCCGGTTCTTGCTTTCACGGTGCCCCTGGCGCGAAAGCTGGCCTGCCCTGACAATCAGGGCTGCCCGATGGCCAAGCACCGAAACTCAGGATCACCGATGGAATTGACACCTCGCTACGCACTGCTGACTGCACTCACCCTCGCGCTCCTGGCGCCGACCCCTGTCCGAGCCCAGGACACCGAGCTGGTGGATCAGTGGATCGACGCCCTGGAATGGCGCTCCATCGGTCCTGCGAACATGTCGGGGCGAGTCACCGATGTGGAAGGACTCCCGAGCCCCTCCAAGACGTTTTATGTAGCTGCGGCCGCGGGCGGCATCTGGAAGACCACCAACAACGGCGTGACGTACCGCCCCGTCTTCCAGAACGAGCGTGTCATCTCACTTGGCGACATCGCCATCGCGCCCAGCGACCCGGACCAGATATGGGCGGGCACCGGTGAGGAGGACTCCAGGAACTCCATCTCCCCGGGCGGCGGGATCTACAAGTCGGTGGACGGGGGACTGACGTGGGAGCTCAAGGGTCTCGAGGCCACCGAGCATATCGGCCGGATCCAGGTCCATCCGGACGACCCCGACGTCGTCTTCGTAGCGGCCCTCGGAGCACTCTGGCGCACGAACCCGGAGCGCGGTCTCTACCGCACTACCGACGGCGGGGACACGTGGGAGTTGGTGAACTTCGTCAGCGACCGTGCTGGCTTCGTCGACGTGAAGTTCCACCCCAGGAACCCCGACATCCTCTTCGCGACGAGCTGGGAGCGGCAGCGGGGTCCCTACTACCTGGAGAGCGGCGGCCCGGGCAGCGCGCTCTGGAAGAGCACGGACGGAGGCGACAACTGGGAGAAGGTCGAGGGTGGTGGTCTCCCCGAGACGACGTTGGGCAAGATGAATGTCGCTTTCGCCCCGAGCTATCCTCGGGTGATGTACCTCATGGTGGAGGCGGCGGCCCCCGAGGGGTCCGATGAGGACAACCTCAACGGTCTGTACCGGTCCGACGACAGTGGTAAGACGTGGGAGCGGGTCAACGAGTACAACAGCCGGCCCTTCTACTACTCCGAGGTCGTGGTCGACCCGGCCGACCCCGATCGGGTCTACTTCTCCTCCCTCCGCTTCTCGGAGGACGGAGGGCGCACCATGCGAAGGGGATATTACTTATACCTGGGTCTGGGAAGACTGTACAGGAGCGACAGTAGATTATGTGCATACCGTG
>JAHEKM010000092.1 GCA_024638325.1 Gemmatimonadota bacterium
TATCAGGCGAGCCTGGAAAGCTACGCGGCCGCCGGCCTGGACCGGACGGCCGCCGAGGAGGCCCTGCGCCGGGCGGTGGCGTTGGCCGTCGAGGCCAGAGACGCATTCTGGGCGGTCCCGACAAATCGAGTCGGACGGCTCGAGCCCCTGGTGGCGGCGAGCGCCGGTCCGTACGGAGCCTTCCTGGCCGACGGGTCGGAGTACCACGGACGGTACGGCGTCGGTGCGGACGCGCTCGCCGATTTCCACGGTGCGCGCATGAAGCTCCTGGCCGAGACCCCGGCCGACGTCCTGGCCTTCGAGACCGTCCCATGCCTCGAGGAGGCGGAGGTACTGGGCGAGCTCTTGTCGGCCGGCCGCGCCAAACCCACTTGGATCTCGTTCACATGCCAAGACGGAGCGCGGCTACGGGACGGGACCCGCATCGAGAAGGCCGTAGCCTCGTGTGCCGGTGCCGACCCTTTGATTGCGGTAGGCGTGAACTGTACCCACCCTGGCTACGTCGCGGAGCTGATCGAGCGGATCACATCGGTCACGGAACGCACCGTGCTCGTCTACCCGAACTCGGGCGAGACGTATGACCCCGAGCGGGGCGCTTGGCGTGGCGCGAGGGAGCGGTGGTCGCAGGAGGCGCTCCGCTGGACGGCGGCCGGGGCGCGCATCGTGGGAGGGTGTTGTCGCGTGGGGCCGGACGACATTCGCGAACTGAGGAATCGACTGGAGGAAGACCATGCGCTCTGAGGCGAGCACGGTGAAGGAGTACCTCGAGGAGCTGCCGGATGACCGGCGCGAGGCGATTTCCGCGGTGCGGGACGTCATTCTGGCACGACTGCCCGAGGGGTACGAGGAGCACATGAACTGGGGCATGATCTCCTACGAAGTACCCCTTGAAGCGTACCCCGACACGTACAACGGAAAGCCACTCATGTATGCGGCGCTCGCGTCGCAGAAGAACCACATGGCGGTGTATTTGTCGGCGATCTACCAGGACGATGACGAACGAGAGCGCTTCGAGGCCGCCTATCGCGAAACCGGGAAGCGCTACGACGTGGGTAAGTCGTGCGTCCGTTTTCGGACGCTCGAAGACCTTCCGCTCGACGTCGTGGCCGATGCCGTGGCGGCCGTGCCGCTGGCGGACTTCATCGAGCGCTACGAAAGGGCACGCGAGGGCGGCGACCGGTGAGGGCCAACCGTCCGCTTGTCGCTCCCATGAGCCCGTTCTACGCTTCTGCTTCTGCCTCGCCGTCTGGAGGAATCACCCGATGAAGTCTCTGCGCATCCCGGCAATGAGCCTCACCCTGCTCACCGGCTTCCTCCTCGCTCTACCACGCGGGAGCGCGGCACAGCTGGTGCCTTCTCCGCAGGAGTTCTTCGGGCACGAGATGGGCGCCGACCGGGAACTCGCCCGTTGGGACGAATTGGTCGCGTATTACGACACCCTCGCCGTCCTCAGCGACCGGGTGGAGGTGCGCAACGTCGGCGCCACCACGCTCGGGAATCCTTTCTTGGTGATCTTCGTCTCGTCTCCGGCCAACCTCGCCGACCTGGACGAAATCCAGCGCATGAACGCCGTGTTGCAGGACCCGCGAGGACGGACGCAGGCGGAAATTCTCGACGCCATCGAGGATGGAAAGGTCGTCTTCGTGCAAGGCTACGGGCTCCACTCGACCGAGGTGGCGGCCAGCCAGACGGCCGCCGAAGTGCTCTACGAGATGGCGACGCGGCGGGATCCCCAGATGCGCGAGATCCTGGATAACACGGTGTCCATCATCGTGCCGAGCATGAATCCGGACGGACAGAACATCGTCACCGACTGGTACGACCGGTGGGTCGGAACCGAATACGAAGGCGTGAGCCCGCCCGAGCTCTACCACCACTACGTGGGGCACGACAACAACCGCGACGCGTTCATGCAGAACACCGTCGAGTCTCAGTATGTCGCGCAGATCCTCTTCCGCGACTGGATTCCGCAGGCCTTCATCGATCACCATCAGATGGGCGCGTATACGGCGCGCATCTACCTTCCGCCCTACGCGGAGCCGATTCGTCCGGGAGCCGATCCGCTGGTGTGGCGCGAGATGGCGTGGTACGGCGCGCACATGGCGTACAAGATGGACGAGGCCGAGCTGACCGGGGCGATCGGGTCGGCGATCTACTCGGGATGGGGCCACTTCGGCTTCCACTGGATCACCCCCTTTCACAACATCGCCGGCATGCTGACCGAATCGGCGAGCGCGCGCCTGGCTACGCCTCTGTTCGTGCAACCCGACCAGCTCGGCGGGTCGCGTCAATTTCCGGAGTACGAGGCCCAGACGACGTTCCCGAGCCCCTGGCCGGGCGGGTGGTGGCACGTACGCGACATCGTCGAGCGTCAGCTGGTCGCCACCTTCGCGCCGCTCGAAATGGCAGCGCGCAATCGCGAGACGGTGCTGCGCAACGCATACAACAAGGCTCTGAGGCAGATCGAACGCGGACGGGCGGACGAGGTGGCCGCGTTCCTGGTCCCGGCCGACCAGCACGACGTGCCGACCATGCGAAAGATGATCAGCAAGCTGGTGGCGCAGGGCATTACGGTCGATCAGTCGCTCCGCGGCTTCGAGCACGAGGGGCGCGTCTACGGTCCGGGCACCTACGTGGTGCCGATGGCACAGCCCAAGCGCGGTGTCATCCGTTGGTTGTTGGGCCGGACGTACTACCCGGACAACAGCTTCACGCGGGACCGGGACGGCGACCCGATTCGCCCGTACGACATGTCGACCGACAACATCGCCGAGTTCATGGGCGTCGACGTGGTTGCCGTCGAGACGCCGGTCGAGACGAGGCTCACCGGCGTGTACACCGCGGCCGAGGCCAGCGGGACGGTCGCGCTCGGGCCGTACGGATACGTCCTGGACGGTCGCCTCAACGACTCGTTCGACGCCGTGAACCGGCTCTTTGCCGCCGGGCTGGCCGTGCGCCGGGCCCATTCGGACGGAGACGGCTTCCTAACGGGTGACTTCCTGGTGGGTCCGGAGGCCGCTGAGGTCGTGGTGGAGCAGGCCGCGGACGAGGCCGGAGTCGATTTCGCGCCGCTCTCGGTCGACCCGGTGGACTCGAGCTACCCGCTCACGCCGCAGCGCATCGGCATGTATCAGCGCTACTACGGTGGCAACATGGACGAGGGCTGGACACGCTGGCTGCTCGAGGACTTCCAGTTCGAGTACGCGACCATCCGGGACGCCGACATCCTGGACGACGATAGCGACCTGCGTGAGCGCTTCGACGCCATCGTGTTACCGGCCGACTCGAGGCAAATGATGTTGGGACCCGATGATGGCGACGCCTCGGACTACCCGCCCGAGTACCGCAGCGGCTTCGGCGAGGCCGGGGTCGAGGCGCTCCGCGCGTTCGTGGAAGCCGGGGGCACGCTGGTTACGCTCGCCCAGGCCGGGGACCTCGTGCTCGAAGAGTTCGACGTCCCCGTGCGGGACGCTGTCGACGGGCTGTCCGGCGACGAGTTCTGGGCACCCGGCTCGACGCTCCGGGTCCGCGTGGACACGGACGACCCGCTCGCGTACGGCCTACCCCAGGACGCGCTCGCGACCTTCCTGGCGGGCGGTCAGGTCTACGAGACCGTGCGTGGCCCCGAGAGCGCTGGCGTGCGCCGGTACGTCACCTACGTGGACCGCGACGTCCTGCAGAGCGGCTGGCTGCTGGGCGAGGACGCCATCGCAAACAGGGCGGCGGCGGTTGGGATCGAGTACGGGCTCGGCGAGATCGTGATGATCGGCTTCAGGCCACAACACCGGGCTCAGACGCACGGCACCTTCAAGGTCTTCTTCAACGCACTGATCGACCGGCCGGAGGTCTCCGGCTCGTGATCGATCTGCGCAGCGACACGGTCACCAAGCCGAGCGATGCCATGCGGGCGGCCATGGCCGCGGCGGCAGTCGGCGACGACGTCTATGGCGAGGACCCCACCGTGAACGCGCTCGAGGCGCGAACGGCGGACATCCTCGGCAAGGAAGCGGCGGTCTTCGTTCCGACCGGGACCATGTCGAACCAGATCGGGATCCGAATCCACACGCAGCCCGGCGACCTGGCCCTCGTCGAGGGTAGCGCCCATATCGTCGCCAACGAAGGCGGTGGGGCCGCCGCCATCAGCGGCGTGAGCATCCGCCCGCTGCGCGGGGTTCGCGGCGTATTCACGCCCGACGACGTCGACGCGGCCGTCGGCGTCGCGCACCCGTACAAGCCGACGACGTTGAGTCCGCCACCACGGCTGCTGTGCGTGGAGAACACCCACAACGCCGGCGGCGGGACGCTGTGGCCACTGGACACGCTCCTCGCGGTCTGTGAGGCCGGGAGGCTTCACGGGCTCTCGCTGCACCTCGACGGAGCCAGGCTCTGGCACGCCGCCGCGGCGTCGGGGTTGTCGGAGCGGCAGCTGGCCGAGCCCTTCGACACGGTCAACGTTTGCTTCAGCAAGGGCCTCGGCGCACCGGTGGGCTCGGCGCTGGCGGGTAGCCGTGGTTTGATCGGGCGGGCACGCCGCTTCAAGCAGCAGCTCGGCGGCGGCATGCGACAGGCCGGCGTGCTGGCTGCGGCCGCATTGTTCGCCCTCGAGCATCACCGTTCCGAGCTCGGCGATGACATTCGCAGGGCCAAGCGGTTGGCCGAGGGCTTGGCGGCGCTCGCCGGCGTCGATATCGACCCGGCCGACGTCCAGTCGAACATCGTGCGCTTCTCGGTCACGGCCGGCACCGCGGCCGACTTCGCCGAACGTTGCCATGGTGCTGGAGTGCACATGATTCCGGGTGGGGCGCGGGGTGTGCGCGCGGTTCTTCACAGGGACATCTCGGATAGCGACGTGACCACGGCGCTCGCGGCGATCGAGGCCGCGTGGAGCCGCATACCCGCCAGCGCCTGACTGGCATCCAAGGAGGTCCAAGTGAGCGACGAGTCCGCGCGGGAGACCGCCACGCTGGCCGGAGGCTGCTTCTGGTGCCTGGAGGCCGTCTTCGAGTCGGTCCGTGGCGTCGATTCGGTGAAATCGGGCTACGCGGGCGGACACGACCCTAGCCCGACCTACGAGCAGGTGTGCACCGGCTCGACCGGGCACGCCGAGGTCGTGCAAGTCGTGTTCGATCCCGAGGTGGTGTCCTACAGCCAGCTCCTGGAGATCTTCTTCGCGATCCACGACCCGACGACGCTGAACCGTCAGGGCGGAGACGTCGGGACGCAGTATCGGTCCGCCGTGTTCACGCACTCGGACGCACAACGTGAGGCCGCCCGCGGAATCATTGAGGAACTGGACGAGGAGGGTCCGTGGGACGACCCGATCGTGACCGAGGTCGTGCCGTTGGAGACGTTCTTCCCCGCGGAGGCCTACCACGACACCTACTTCCGCAACAACCCTGCCCAACCTTACTGCCGCGTGGTGATCGATCCGAAGGTGCAGAAGTTCCGTCAGCGATTCGAACACCTTATAGTATCCACACCCTAAGAGCAGTTTCCGCCCCCCCCCGCATGCGGAACGTCTCTCCCGCCGGACACCGATCCTGGCGGGTCGTTACCACGTACGTGCGTACGCACTAGGAGGCAGCAGCATGCCAAGACCAGATGGCGACCTCGTCGTCAAATGGCGCCAGCTGGCAGAAGATGGATACCTGTACGCCGAGATCGCGCGGATGTATCCGCAGTTCTCGGTCGATCAGGTGCGCCACTACTGCTTGGGGCACACCGGTCGCAAACTCGGTGGGCCCATCCAGCGGGTCGACCGTTGGTACGGATCGAACGTCTGGTTGCGCGGTGAGAACTCGCCGCACGCCCAGTTGACCATTAGTCAGGCGAAGAAAGTGCTGGACGACTGGGACGAGAAAGCCGACCGGTGGAAGTCCTCCGGCGCGGAGTGGGCTCGTAAGCTCAACGTCTCGCCCAGCACCATCTACATGCTACGTCGCGGTGAGACGTGGCAGCACCTGGATCACCCGAATCAAGGCCGGAAGCCCAAGAAGGGACGCAAGAAGTCGAAGAAGAAGTAGCACGACCCGTCGACTTCGGGGTCGAGAGGGTCCCGGTCCGCTCAGGCGGGTCGGGGCTCTCGTCGTTCGGGGTCAGGCCCCCGGCTCGCGCTCGTCCGGGAGGCGCTCGGGCGGTGGCTGCAGGGGCAGCGCGCCGTCCAGTAGCTGCTCCGTGAAGTCCAGGCGCGCGTCCAGATTGCGCATGTGGCGTCCGAGCTCGGCCACCTCTGAGCGGAGCACCTCCATCTCCGCGGCCTCGAGCGCCTGCCGCGGCGGAGGTGGATCACCGACCTTTTTCACCAGCCACTGGGCGAGCAGCGTGCCCGCCGAGCCGATCGCGCCGCCGCTCACGAAGACGGCGACAAGGCCGACCCAGAGCTCTGCTGTCATGTGCGATCCATGCTCGAATGGAGTCCCGGCGGTCGTGCCCACTTCCGACGGAGCGAGACGCGCGAAAGTTTCATTGGAGGGCCTACTCTACCTGGCGTGAGCTGCCTGCGCAGGTTCCCTTGCCCGTTTCGTGCGCGCCGCCACTACCTACGCGGGGGGACGGTTGGAGCTTCACGTCGGCACGAGCGGATACAGCTACAAGGAATGGAAGGGGAGCTTCTATCCGGAGGACCTGTCCGCGAAGAAAATGCTCTCCTACTACGGCGAGCGGCTCAACGCCGTCGAGATCAACAACACGTTCTATCGCTTGCCCAAGGCGTCCGTTCTGGAGAGCTGGGCGCAACAGGTTCCGGAGGGCTTCCGCTTCTCCATCAAGGCTTCGCGGCGGATCACGCATTTCACGCGACTCAAGGAAGAGGCTCGGGACCCCACGGAGTATCTGCTCTCCACGGTCACTACGCTGGGCGACAAGCTGGGCGTGATCCTGTTTCAGCTCCCGCCGAACCTCAAGAAGGACGTGCCACGGCTCACGGCGTTCCTGGAGATGCTGCCTGAAGGCACGCCCGCAGCCTTCGAGTTTCGGCACGCGACGTGGAAGGACGAGGAGGTGTATGACGCGCTCCGAGCCAAAGGGATGGCGCTCGTGTGCGCCGACACGGAGGAGGGCGAGGAGGACGAGCCGCTCGTGGGCACCACCGACTATGGATACCTGCGCCTGCGTCGGCCCGACTACCAGGACGACGACCTGAGGCGTTGGGCCGAAGGGATCGCGGGTGAAGGCTGGCGCCGCGTCTTCGTGTTCTTCAAGCACGAAGACGAGGGAGCGGGACCCAGACTGGCAGCTCGGTTCCGCGAGATCGCCGACTGACGCCGCCCCCGTCGATCTCGGGCAACGCGCGGGGCCGGATACGCATCGAAGGCGGTGGACAAGGCGAGTCGGCCCGTATACAATCTTGGCCGCCCAATCTCAAACTTCAGTCCACGCTCGACCGGCCGGTCAGCAACCCGGCCTCTCGCGCATGAGCCACGTCGAGCGGAAGCCGGCGCGGCTCTTTCGTTATTCAGGAGTCCATCGATGATTTCGGTCGAGGGTGTCAGCAAGCGATACGGTCAGGTGACGGCCGTCGATCAGCTGACTTTCAACGTGGAGCGAGGGGAGGTCGTAGGCTTCCTGGGCCCCAACGGGGCTGGGAAGACGACTACCATGCGCATGATCACGGGCACGCTGCAGCCCGACGAGGGCTCGGTCATGCTCGACGGCGCGTCCGTGTCCGACCATCCCATGGCCGCCAAGCGGCGCATCGGCTACCTGCCGGAGGCGAACCCGCTCTACGACGAGTTGCTCGTCTCCGAGTACCTGGACTACGTGGCTGAGCTGCGCGGGCTCTCACCGGAGGAGACGCGCTCCGGCGTGAGGGACGCCGTGGAGGAGACGGACATCGGGGACGTCTTCTACCGTCCCATCGGCGAGTGCTCGAAGGGATATCGCCAGCGCATCGGCATGGCCGGCGCGATTCTGCACCGGCCCGAGGTCCTCATCCTGGACGAGCCCACGGAGGGCCTGGACCCCAACCAGCGGGTCGAGATTCGCCGCCTGGTGAGCAACCTCGGACGGGAACGCACCGTCCTGCTCAGCACCCACGTGATGCAGGAGGTCGAGGCGACCTGCTCACGCCTCGTCATTCTCAGGCGTGGTAGGCTGGCGGCCGAGGGCAGTGTGCAGGACCTCCTGTCGAGCCGGACAGGGGGCGCGCAGTACCTCGTGGAGGCAGAGGGAGAAGGCGTCGCAGAGGCACTTGCCGCGCTGCCCGGTGTGACCGCCCACTCAGCGGAGCAGCTGCAGGGTCGCGTTCGGGTGCACCTCGACACCGGAGCCGACGGCGAGCTCAGGCCCGACATCTTCGCCATGGCGCGTGACCGGGGCTGGACGCTGTGGGAGCTCCACCGCGAGCGGGCCAGCCTCGAACAGCTCTTCCGTGACCTCACGGCTGAGGTGTCCGGGGCGGGCGACCGCGACGGCGCCGAGGAGAAGGCGCCATGATGCGTGGAATCTGGACGGTGGCCCGCCGCGAGCTCCGCGGCTACTTCGACCAGCCGACGGCGTACGTGCTGATTGTCGCGTTCCTGGGCATCACGCTGTTCCTGGCCTTCCGCACGATGTACGCCACGGGGGTGGCGTCGCTCCGCCCGATCTTCGATCTGCTGCCGATCCTGTTCGCGATCTTCGTGCCGGCCGCGACGATGCGGACGTTGGCCGAAGAGCGTCGTGGCAAGACGCTGGAGTGGTTGCTGGCGCAGCCGCTGACCGAAGCCGAGGTCGTCGGCGGCAAGTTCCTCGGCGACTGGCTTTTTGTCATGCTCGCCCTGGCGGGCACGCTGCCGACGGCGATCGGTGTGCTGATGGTCTCCGAGGCCGACCCGGGTATCGTGCTCGCGCAGTACATCGGTGCGGGCCTGCTCGCGGCTCAGTTCGTTGCTCTCGGCCTGTGGGCGTCCAGCTTCACGCGGAACCAGATCACGGCCTTCATCGTCGCCGCGGCCGTCGCCTTCGCGCTCTTCCTCATCGGTCTCCCGATCGTGCAGATCGGTGTCACGCCCGCCATCGCGGGAATGCTGGCGCGACTCTCGGTGCTCAGTCACTTCGAGAACGTCGCCCGCGGGGTCGTGGACTTGAGGGACATCGTGTACTTCGTGTCGACGACGGGGCTCTTCCTGATGCTCGCGCTCGGCGCCATCCAGCGCGACCGGCTCAGCCACGGCCGGGCCGAGTGGCAGCGCATGCGACTCGGCATCGGAGTCGTCGTCGCCCTGGTGCTGATGGTCAACATGCTGGGCTCGTACATGCGCGGCCGAATCGACCTGACGTCCGACAATCTCTACACGCTCGACGAGGGCACCCGGGATCTCTTGGGAAGCCTGGATGACCTGGTCCAGATCAAGCTGTTCGCGTCGGCTGAGCTGCCGCCGGAGCTCCAGCTCCAGCTGCGGGACGTGCGCGACCTGCTCTCGGACATGCGGCGCTCTTCGAACGGGAATCTCGTCGTCACAGACGTGGATCCGGACGCCGACGAAGACGCGGCCGAAGAGGCATCGGACCTGGGCATCTTTCCCGTCGAGTTCAATGTTCTGAGGGATGACCAGTTCGAGGTCCGTCGAGGCTATTACGGGCTGGCGGTCGTGTACGCGGACGAGTCCGACGTCACGCCGGTGATCCAGCGCACCGACAACCTCGAGTTCCGTCTGGCGTCCGCGATCTACGACATGACCACCACGGAGCGGCCGGGCGTCGCCTTCGTCGACGGCTTCGGGGCCAAGCGGTCGACGGACATTCCCGGCCTCGCGCAGATGCTCGGGGATCGCTACGACCTTCGTCAGGTGAGCATCGCCGGGGACTCGGCTGCGGCGATCGATCGTGACTCCATCGAGGTCCTCGTCATCGCGGGGCCGCAGCAGCAGCTAGATAGCGCGGCGGTCGAGCGCGTGAGTGAGTTCGTGGCCGCCGGTGGCGCCGCATTCGTGCTTGCAGAGCCGGTACTGCTGGATCCGGAGAGCCCCAACCCGTTGCCCCTGACGACGGGGTTGGACGACTTCCTCGCCGATCGCGGTGTCGCGGTGACGCGGCGGCTGATTGTCGACCTGGCGTCCAACGAGCGGGTCAACATGGGACGGCAGGGCGTGTTTCAGGTGATCGCGCCGTACCCGCTGTGGCCCATCGCGCTTCCTGCAACCGGACACGCGATCACGAGCGGACTCAACTCCCTGTCCATGGGCTGGGCCGGCGAGGTCGAAGTCCGCGACAGCGCCCGCGTGCGGCCGCTTTGGATCACGAGCGAAGCCGCGGCTCTGCACGGGGTCGGCGCGCCGGTCTTCCCCGATCAGGAGTGGAACGTGCCCGAGGAGGAGCTGCGAACGCGAGCCCTCGCGGTCGCGGTCACCCCGGCTGAAGGCGAGTCGTCGGGGCGCCTGGTGGTGGTCGGGGACGTGTCGTTCATGGAGCCGCAGTTCGTGCAGCAGAACCCGTCGAACCTGACGTTCTTCGCCAACGCCATCGACTGGCTCGCGCGCGACGAGGCGCTCATCCGCATCCGCTCCAAGAACCGCACGCCTCCCAACCTGGTGTTCGACTCAGACGCGGACCGGAATGTGCTCAAGTGGGGCAACCTCGTGGGCGTCCCGCTGCTGTTCGTCCTCGTGGGTGTGCTGCGGGTGACCGGCCGAGGCCGTCGCGCCGAGGCCCGTTGGCAGGAGGTGTTGGCCGATGAGTGAGCGTGCCCTGAAGCAACTCGTCGGGGCGTTGGCGGTCGTGGTGGCGCTCTGGTTCGTTGCGTCACTGTTCTCGCGCGGCGGGGGCTCGATCGACGCTCCCGGTGGTCTCGATGCGACGTTCGACGGCGTGGACGAAACGTCCGTGACCGCAGTGCGCTTCGTGCAGCCGGGAGAGACGATCGAGTTGGTGCGGGGCGACGACGTCTGGCGGGTGAACGGCTTTCGGGCCGACTCGGGCTCGGTCGCGCGCTTCTTCCAATCGGTCGACGAGGCCGAGGTCGACGACCTGGTCGCGACCAACCCGGCCAATCACCAGCGTATGGGGGTGGCCGGGGACAGCGTGCGCACGTTGGAGATCGACGTGGCCGGTGAGACGAGGTCGCTGCTCGTGGGGAATACCGGGCCGCGCTTCTCGAGCGCGTACGCCCGCCGTCCGGGTGAGGACGAGGTCTACCTGCTGGAGGGGGGACTGCGTACGCATCTGACGCGTGACCTCACCGGATGGCGCAACCGCAAGATGGTGGCGATCGACACGAGTCGGGTCAGCCGGATCGAGGTCGAGCGCGACGGCGAGGACTTCACGCTTGTGCGCGGTGACTCGGCCTGGACGTTCGAGGACGGCGGGCCGGTCGCCGAGCGGCCGGTGCAGAGCATTCTCCAGGAGCTGGCCGGCGCGCTCGTCGCGGCGGGCTTCGTCGCCGAGGGGGACTCGATCGGCGCGCTGCCCCAGGGCGGTTCCACGGTTGCGTACTCCGAGGCCGGGGATGTCCTCGCCGAAGTCACGATCGGGTCGGGGAGCGGCGAGCGCTGGGCGGTGGCCGCCGGTGACTCGGTCCGCTACAGGATCGCCTCGTTCCGGGCGAACCTGCTCGTGCCGACGCTGGAGTCGGTGACACCGGAGGACTAGTTCTCGCAGGCCCACTGCGCGGAACCACCACGCCGGATAGGTTGGCGGCGGCCGTTGACCGCCCTTTCGACAAGCTGAGGCTACCGTGCTCTGGGTCTGGGGAATCCTCGCGTTCCTGCTTCTCGTCGTCGCGTACGACCTCGTGCAGAAGAAGCACGCGATCCTTCGCAACTTCCCGATTATCGGGCACTTCCGGTACATCCTCGAGTCGGTCGGGC
The DNA here is from genome assembly GCA_024638325.1 of Gemmatimonadota bacterium. Classification (GTDB taxonomy): domain Bacteria; phylum Gemmatimonadota; class Gemmatimonadetes; order Longimicrobiales; family Gaopeijiaceae; genus UBA2982. The sequence continues at coordinate 11,784 of JAHEKM010000092.1, forward strand.
CGGAGCTACGCCAGTACATCGTGACGTCCAACAACGAGGAGCTGCCCTTCTCGCGAGATCAGCGGAGCTGGATCTACGCCTCGTCCAAGAGACAGAACAACTACACCGGCTTCGGCACGGACGAGAACGTGGAGGGGCTGGGCAACTACCTGATCATCAAGCACGACACGCTCGGTCGGCTGGACACGCATCACGACGAGGAGCGGAACCCCACCTACCGACTCCCGTGCGCGAAGGTGATGGGATCGTATCGGGGACGGCGTCACGCCTTTCGGCCCGACTCCGTGGTCAACATCAGCGCCATGAGCTTCGGTTCCCTTTCGTCGGCCGCGGTGAGGGCGCTGAACGAGGGCGCCGCGATCTGTGGCTGTCTGCAGAACACCGGTGAAGGAGGGATTTCGCCACACCACCAACACGGAGGCGAGCTCATCTGGCAGATCGGGACCGGGTACTTCGGATGTCGCACCACCGAGGGGGGGTTCGACCGGGCCGAATTCGTGCGCAAGGTCGAGGAGAATCCGGTGAGGGCCGTCGAGATCAAGCTCAGCCAAGGGGCGAAGCCCGGGCTCGGCGGCGTGCTGCCGGGGGCCAAGGTGACCACGGAGATCGCGGCCATTCGAGGTGTCCCGCAGGGTCGCACGGTCGTGAGCCCTTCGAGCCATCGAGCCTTCCGGAGCGTGGACCAGATGCTCGACTTCGTGGAGGACCTCGCCGACGCGACGGGCGTCCCGATCGGAATCAAGTCGGCGGTCGGCGAGCTCGATTTCTGGCGAGAGCTGGCGGACCGCATGGCGAGCGAGGACCGTGGGGTCGACTTCATCACCATCGACGGCGGGGAAGGAGGGACCGGTGCGGCGCCGTTCGCTTTCGCCGACCACGTGGCCCTCCCCTTCAAGCTCGGCTTCTCAAGGGTCTACCGCGTGTTCGCCGAGCGAGGTGTGCACCAGGGCGTGGTCTGGGTCGGCGCCGGCAAGCTCGGCTTTCCCGAGTCGTCACTGATGGCCTTCTGCATGGGGGCGGACCTGATCAATGTCGGGCGCGAGGCGATGATGTCGATCGGTTGCATCCAGGCGATGCGTTGCCACACGGGGCACTGCCCCACAGGGGTCGCGACCCAGAACCGGTGGCTCGTCCGCGGTCTGGACCCGGCGCACAAGGCCGCTCGACTGGCCAACTACGTCGTCACGCTTCGCAAGGAGCTTACCCGCCTCAGCCACGTGTGCGGCGTGGACCACCCCGGGCTCCTGAGCGCGGATCACATGGAGATCCTCGACGGCGCGTATGGAGG
>JAHEKM010000093.1 GCA_024638325.1 Gemmatimonadota bacterium
GTACGTCGGTTGGCCGGTCGTCGCGCTCAGCGTCGGCGTGTGGCTCTCGTACCGCAACGTCAAAACACCGGAGCATAAAAAAGACGCCAAGAACGAGTGGTGGATGTTGATGACGGAGCCAGCGAAGACGCGCAGGAAGTTCTCGCTGAGGATCTGCATGTAGCGCGCCAGCACCACGGTATCGACGCCGTGCTCCTCGAGGAGCGCGAGCTCATTCTTCTCTTGGTCAGCCTTGTCTTCTCGCGTGATCGGGACGTGGTGGAAAGGGATGCCGAACTTCTCCGCGTCCGCCCTGAGAGTCTCGTGGTTGCTCACGATCAGGGGCACGTCGACCTCGAGCTCGCCGGTATCGTGACGAACCAGTAGGTCATACAGGCAATGGCTCTCCTTGGTGACGAAGATCGCGAGCCTGGGACGCCGGTCGGCGAAGTCCAGCGAGAAGAAGGTCGGCCGGAACGGCCGCACCAGGTCCTGGGCGGCCGCCTCGATGCCCTCGCGCGCGATCAGGAAGTCCGCCAGGCTCCATTCGATGCGGGCGAAGAACACGTTCGCCTCGCTGTCCACATGCTGGTCCAGGTGGACGATGTTGCCACGGTTGCGGTAGATGAAGTTGGACAGCTCGGCGACGATGCCGGGCTGGTCCGGACAGCACATGCGCAGGACGGCAGACATCTCAGCTCCCTATCGCGGCGCCGAGGCCCAGTCCGAGAGCCCGCCGGTGCGAGAGGCCGAACTGGAACGCGCCGTTCTGATCGATGTTGATCCAGGCACCGAAGTCCGGGTGGAAGAACCCCGGGTAGACGTTCACGGCGAAGAGCCGATGATCCACCTCGCTCCAGTGGAACGCAGCCAGCACCGATCCGCCGCGGTCCAGGTACGCCGAGGCCGACATGCGGATGTCCACCGTCTCCTTGCCGGTCACCGGATCCAGATTCTGGCGGCTGGCGTCGGCACCGACGCCGACGCTCAGGTCGTAGCCGTCTCGGAGATGCGCGCTGACGCCGAGGTGCGACCCGATCGCCGTTCGCCAAAAGACCGATGCCTTGTCGGTAAACGGCAGCCCGAACTTGAAGACCAGGTTATTGGCGTTGTTGGCGAGTTCGAAGTTGGGCGCCGTGATCGATGCCTGCCCCGGCCAGATCTGGGCGTTCAGCGTTTCGGCGAAGAAGCGTGCGACCGGGTCGAACGAGAAGACCAGTACCCCGGTGAGGTCGAAGACGTAGATGTCCGCGACGGTGCCCCCGGTCCCCTGCTCGATCTCCTTGTGCGTATACGCCTCGTTCACGATGGCGGTCGCCATGGTGGTCACGCCGGCCAGCACGCTGGCGTAGGGGACGCCCTGGGCGCGGAACTTCTCGGCCAAGCGACGGCTCGTGATCCCGCCCTCCACGAAGTGGCCCATGTAGTTCGGGAACCACGTCATGTTGTCGACTTCCTCCCAGCGGAAGCCGCTCTTGATCCAGTTCCACGCCTGGATGGGAAGGATCTGAACCTCGAAGAATTCCCGCCATCCGCCCGTGTTCTCGATCGACTCCACCGGATGGGCCAGCGAATTCCAGACGTGGGTCCAGCTATAGTCCGTCTCGAAGATGGCGCGACTGCGGTTCTCTGCTTGTGAGAAGTTGTAGCCCTTGTTGAGCCACACATCGATGGGACCGACGTAGTAGTCGGACCCCGGCAGACCCGTATAGAAGTACGTGTCCTCCGGGAGCGAGTCGCGGAGGGCTCGGTCGTCCTGGGCCGCTAACGGGCTAGAGACCAGCAGGGCACACGCCAGGCAGCCGAGCGCCGTCGCGGGTCGGGACAGGTTGATATTGGGCCCGGTGCTTCCTGGGCGCACGAGCTTCTCCGGAAGGGGCGCGGGAACGCGGAACGATATCCCGGGCCGCCCCTTACTGGAACCCGACTCGGCGCGACGGGCCCGACCACCCCGCGGGCGTGGGCCTGGACCCGCGGGCTCAACCGATCGACCCTTACGCGTGTCTCCCCGTCTGAAGCCCACCCTCTCGCACCCAGGAGTCCGTATGTCCCCGCGGTACGTGCTGCCCCTCGTGACCCTCCTCGCGCTCGGATCGACCGGAGTCGCACACGCTCAGAGTGAGCCCCCGGCCGAACCGCCCGCCGAGTGGGGCGTCACGGCGATCGACTTCTCCAACGTGCCGTACCCCTATCCGACCGAGTTCCTGGACGTGGAGGTCTACGGCAACCAGCTGCGGATGGCGTACATGGACGTGGCCCCGACCGGCACGCCGAACGGGCGAACGGTGGTGCTCTTCCACGGCTTCAACTTCGCGGGTTACGCCTTCGGCCACACGATGTCGATCCTGAGCGAGGCGGGGTTCCGCACCATCGCGATCGACCGGCTCGGCTTCGGTCGCTCCTCGAAGCCGATCATGCACTACAACTTCCACGTCCCCGCGAGGAACACGCAGCGGCTCCTCGACCACCTGGGCATCGAGCAGGCCGCCATCCTCGGGCACTCGCAGGGCGGCATGGTCGTCAGCCGTTTCGCCATGACGTATCCGGAGACGACGAGTCACGCGATTTTCGTAAACCAGATCGGCATGAGCGACGGCAGGCCCGGCCGGGAGTGGAACGAGCCGTCGTACTCGCGCAGCCGCCCCACCCCCCAGCAGTACTACCGCCAGGTCCTTGGCTCGCAGCTCCGTTACTACGTGCAGGGCTGGCGGCCCGAGTATCTGCAGTGGGTCGAGGCCCCCTATGGTCTCATCTTCAGCGGGGAGTTCGATCGCTGGATGGAGGTCCGCGGCCTGCTCGGCCAGGCCATGTCCGAGGATCCGGTCGTCTACGATTGGCAGCACATATCCAGCAAGGCCCTCGTCATCGGTGGGGCGGACGATCCGCTCAGCCGGGACTTCGCCGCCGATGCCCGCCGCGTCGCTGAGTCGCTGCAGAACGCCGAGCTGCTCCTCTACCCGAACGTCGGACACAATCCGCAGTTCGAGCACAGCGACCAGTTCCATGCCGACCTGATCCGCTTCTTGCTGTCCGACCCGGACGAGCCGGCGGACCAGGCATGGAGGAGCTCGAGCTGGGGGCGCTGAGGGGCTACACGGCCTCGATGAGACGGGCGTCGTCCTCCTGAGGACGGTTCACGCGCGTCGACACGGGCCTGCATGAGAAGAGCGGCGTCGGAGCGGTAGGAATGAGCTCCGCCGCCGCTCTACCGTCGAGCCGCCGGTCGAGCCACGCGTCGCGGTCAGCCTCCGCGATCACGACCGGCATGCGATCGTGGATTGCCGCGACCTCGGAGCTCGCGGGCATCGTGAGGATGGCGAACGTGGCCAGCGGCTCAGCCCCGGGGCGCCTCCACCGGTCCCAGATTCCGGCGAACGAAAGCAGGCCGCCCTCTGTCGGGTGGATCCAGTACGGCTGTTTGCCGCCGCCCTCCACTTTCCATTCGTAGAACCCGTCCGCCGGAATCAGGCACCGACGCCTCTCGAAGGACTCGCGGAACGACGGACGCTTCGAAACCGACTCCGAGCGCGCATTGATCAGCGGCCGGCCCGGCTCACTCGCCCAGGACGGAATCAGCCCCCAGCGGAGCAACCCGACCCGTCGGCCATGCCGGTCTTCGGCGACGACAGGGGCATCCTGTCCCGGTGAGATGTTGTACCGGGGCCTCATGTCGAAGTCGGGAACGGACACGTCGAAGGCCTCTACGAGCTCCGTCGTCCCCGCGGCGAGGGTGTACCGTCCGCACACTGTCAGCGGCCTCGAGGGGTCACGTGAACACGACCCGACCCGACGAAGGCGTCGTCAGGCCGTCTCCAACTGATTGGTGAGCAGTTTGTACGCAATCGACATGAAGTCGCTCTCACTCACGATGCCCACCAGCTTCCCGTCGGAGACCACCGGAAGGCAAGTGACACTGTGCTTTCTCATGAGGTCGATGGCCTCGAGGGTCGGCGTCTCCGGCGAGACCGAAACCGGGTCGCGCTCCATGATGGACTTCACCGCCGGAATCTCGTCGCTCGCAGGATCGAAGCCCTCGGCCATGAGTCGCACCACCGACCTGTAGGAGACGAGGCCGACCAGCGAGTGATCGTCGTCTTCCACCAGCACGTGATGGATCTGCTCGCGATCCATCAGGAACGCGACCATGTCGACGAGCTCCTCCTCGTGCACGGTGAAGAGGGCCGTAGTCATGAACTGCTCGACCTTGAGATAGTTCAGACGCCAACCTCCCGCTTCGCTGATGTGAGCGTCGCTCCACTCGTGACAAGGTAGCCCAGAGCGCTGTCGCGCAATCATACCCGCGGTGATGGCCGAAAGCCGCTCTGCGCGCGTGCCGGTGTGGCGCATCCCGCCGAGGGACCGCAACAGCCAGCGGGAACCCGTGGTGCCGTTCTCGACCCTGTGCTCGATGACGCCCAGGAACCGATCGATGTCGTCCTTCGCGACGCCGCTCGCAGCGAGTCCTGAGCGCGCCATGGGAAGCGCTTCCTCGAGAATCAGTTGTCTCGCGGATACCGTGCGGCCGTCCAGCCACCTGAAGCCCGCCTCGAGTCCATGGCGGGCGGCCGCAAGGAAGTTGGCCTTGGCCTCACTGAAGTCGATGCGCTCGCGAACGTCGCCATACTCGGCTCCGGCGCCGAGGACGAGACCCGACCAGAATGCCGCGTTGGCGACTTCGTCCAGTACCGTGGGACCCGCCGGCAGGACCCGGCACTCGATGCGCAGGTGTGGCGTGCCGTTGGTGACGCCATAGCACGGCCGGTTCCAGCGGTACACTGTGCTGTTGTGGAGCTGGAGGGCCTGAAGCCGCGGCGCCCCTCCCTTCCGCAGCACCACCATGGGATCTTCGTCGACGTCGATCGCGAGCAGGACGCGGAAGCGCGCGATGTCGTCCTGGAACAACTCGATCACCGAGTCGTCCAGCCAGCGCTCGCCGAACCGCACGCGCGGCGAGAGCTCACGTACGTGCACCGTACCACTGCGCGCGTCGACCGCCTGCTGAAAGAGCGCGATGCGAGTTTCGTCCCAAAGGTGTCTACCGAAGAGGATGGGCGAGTTCACCGCGGCGGCCATGACGGGCGCGGCGGCCACCTGCGCGACGTTGTAGACGTCGGCGAACTCCTCGGCGCCCACCTGCAGATGGACCTGGAAACTGGTGTTGCAGGACTCGAGGATCACCGAGTCGTCCTCGATGTACAGCTCGTCGATCCCTTCGATGCGGAGACGGTACGGCTCGCCTGCCCGGAGCTTCTTCAACGCCTCGTTGAGCGCGTAGTATCGCTCGCGCGGTGTGATGTTGTCGAAGGTGACATCGGAGCGGAGGAGCGTCGGCAGGATGCCCGTCAGGACCACGTCGGCGCCCACCTCACCGGCCGCGTCCCGCGCCCCGTCGACCACCGCCGAGAGTTCGGACTCCAGATCGGAGAAGCAGCGACCGCAGAGCAGTTGAGGGTTGAGGTTCGCCTCGAGGTTGTAGAGGGCGAGCTCGGTGGTGTAGGGATCTCCCAGGCGCTCGAGGACATCGAGCGCCACGGGGGCAGGCCGCCACCCCTCGTTGACGAGAAACATCTCCTGCTCCGCCCCGATCCGACGCACACCCGACTCGAATCGATCGGCGTCGAGCATCCACTCGAACGCACGCAGGTCACGTAAGAGCGCCTTCGTGAACGCTCGTGTCGCCTCGGGACCGAGGCGCACCCCTTTCCGGTTCTCCCCTCGATCACCCATGGGCGCGGCGGGTCAGCGGATCAGCCGTGCGTAGAGCTCAACGAACGAAAGGGTGTCGGCCGTCAGCCGCATGATGTCGTCCGGTGGGAGCCCCAGCGACTGCGAGAGGACCCGCACGTTCACAAGCGCAACGATGTCCTCCGAGCTGAGTGGGATGGTTCCCCACCGGTCCACGGGCGTCTCGCTGAACGTGGCGTAGAGGGGGCCTAGCCGACCGGTAGCCGCCGGGTCGTGGATCGGAACGTGGAGGGCACGGGCCCCGATCTGGTAGCGGGCGGACAGGTCGGTCCAGGAACGTCCAGACTCCCTGAGCGCCACCAATGCCTCGGAGGATACGCCGGCGCGTCGGGCGACGAAGAGAAGCACAGGAATCTCGTCCGCCGGCACTTCCCAATTCCTGAGGATGACCAACTCGCTCTCGGGAAGCTGGAAGTAGCGGGCCACGGCCCGGAAGTACGCCTGCTCTACGGCGCTCTGCTGCTGTGCCTCCACGGCAGGCGCCGCAGCGAACATCGTCGCGAGCAGAACCATTGCACGTGCCGAACGGACCACTCGGTGCCTCCCGAAGAGATCGGACCACCGACCTATACTGGGCCCGATAGAGCCCCGGGGCCAGATGCCGATTCGTAACGCTCTGGGTTGCACGCGCTCGCTGGGACACCTGCCCTACCCAGAGGTCACCGAGCTGTCGAAAAGGCAGACAAATCCTGGGATTTCGGGTGGCACGACTCTTGATACTAGTAAGGAGCAAGCCTCGTGGGGGGGTGACCAGGGAACCGTGGGAGGGAGCGATGAGACGGGACGAAAAGGGAAAGGCTCCAGAGTTGGAGCTGCGGCTACCGGAGACGGTCGATGAGAGTGCGGCGCACCACGTCGTGTTCGACTTCACGGGCCTGGACCAGCCCGACGTGTGCGACCTGTCGCTCATCCTCACTGCTCGCCTGCAGTCTGCCCCGAGCGACAGCGTCTGGGTGAGGTCACTACCATGGCAAACCGCGAGGATCCTTCGGATTCTGCGACTGGACCATCTGTTCCGTCGGTATCCGAACTCGGCCGACGTGCTGAACTGAGGACTCGCATCCTACCGCCGCGGGGTGTCCCTTTCCGGGGACGCCCCGTTTGCGGTTCCGGAGTCGCCCTCTAGGGTCCGACGATGTTCCGGTAGCTGTCGGGGTCCCACTGGGGTCGCCCGTCCGCGTCCGCCACGTCCACGGCGAGGTGGAAGACGAGCCTGGCGACCCGCGCAGCCTTCTCCGCATCGATCCGATCAGCCTCGTCGTCCGGGCCGTGATAGTCCTCGTGCACGCCATTGAAGAAGAAGAGGACCGGCACGCCCTGACGGGCGAAGTTGAAGTGGTCCGACCTCGTGTAGAACGACTCCTGGGGCCACAGATCGTCGATCGCCGTCATTCCGAGCTCGGGGTGGGCGCGGTTCACTCTCTCGAGCGTCTGACCCAGGTCGGAGTGCTCCTTGCCGATGGCCACGATCGTATCCGGCCAGTTGCGCCCGACCATGTCCATGTTGAGATCGGCGACGACCTGATCCAGTGGTAGCGTGGGGTTCATCGCGAAGTACTCGCTCCCCCAGAGACCCTTCTCCTCGCCGCTCACCAGGAGGAACATCACGGACCTTCGAGGGGGCACGGTAAGCGCCGCCATAGCTTCGGCGATCTCGATCACGGCCGCCGTGCCCGACGCGTTGTCGTCGGCCCCGTTGTAGATGCTGTCCCCTTCCGCGTTGGGCCGGCCAACGCCCACGTGGTCCATGTGCGCGGACACGACCACGTACTCGTCCCGTAGAACCGGGTCACTGCCGGTGACGACACCCACGACGTTGGGGGCGGTGATCTCCGTCTCTTGGTAGAAGACCGCAACGGTCGACTCCGCTCCCACTACTGGATCCACCCGCATGGCGGCGCCGGCGCGCGCCTGCAGGGCCGCGACGTCCAGGCCGCTCCCACCGAGCAGTTGCTCCGCGGCCGGCGGCCTCATCTGAAGCACAGGCAAGAAGCGTGACCCACCGCGCAGGGTCGAGTCCGTCCAACCACGATCGACCTCCGGTGCCAGCGCGGATGCGGCACCGGCTGCCCAAGCCGCTTCGGGCGCGGGATTGACCACGAGGACGGAGCCCGCACCCGCGTTGACCAGTGTGGAAAGCACGCGGAACAGCTGCTGCTGAACGCCGGCGCCCGCTCCGGGAACGAACAGGACGTGACGGCCGCGGACCGCACCGTCGGCTAGCGCGCGCTGTGCGTCGCCGGAGCCGGAGACCACGACAAGGGGAGCCGTCGCTTCTCCATTGATGACATCCCCCAGCACAGGTAGGACGTCGCTTCCCATGCGCAGCTCGACGCCACCCCGCCGCACGCCGGAACGGCCGAGATCGACGACGGTCGAGCGGAGCGGGTAGCGCTGGATGAACCCCCCGTCCGCTGCACCACCACGCAGACCCATGGCGTCGAGCTCGGATGCGATCCACGCGGCCGTCCTGTCCAGGCCGGGGCTGGGCGTGTCGCGGCCACGCATCGAGTCGTGCGCCATCACGCCGACACGACGAATGAAGTCCGCCTCGGTGATCGTCTCGACGGCCGCATCGTCGCCAGTAGCCTGCGCGCACAGCGAGACCGGTAGAGCCAGGACGGCGAGCACGGTCAACCGGACGAACGTCATTGGCGAGCTCTTCAGGCTGGAGGGACACTGGGGCGGTGGAGCAGGTACAGCAGGCTCGTTACGCCCGCCGGCGCGAGCATGTTCCGAGTGCCCAGCCGCGCGTCAGTCCTCGCTGAGCAACCGCGCCATCAGCTCCATGAGCTCGTCCTCGCCTACCGGCGCTCGCATGACGATCCAGCCCGACGTGGTCTGCAGCACGAGCTGCCGATCGGACGGATCGGCGGCCTCCAGCGAGGAGGGCTCGATGCCGGCAGGCAGGTGGATCACTTTGAGCGTGTCACCCGACGCCAGGCGCTGTAGGACGACCTGGCCCTCCGGCCGGATGGAGCCGCGGAACCGCACCTCCAACACCTCGAGGTTCGGAACGACCAGGGAGTACGAATCGTCGTCTACGGGCTCGTCGCTTCTGCTCGTGACGTCGTCGCTCGGACGCCCGAAGATGACTACACCCGGCGCGTCCGCAGGCCGGCTCGCGCTCGTGATGACGGGAGCGGCCGAGCTCGGGCGCTCGACCTCTTCGCTGATGCTGGCGCCGGACGCGTTCTCTACCGCCAAGCGATCGGCGGCGTCCAGATCGACGAACAGGTCGGTCGACGGCACGCCCGACGTATCGAGCGTCGGTGTCGGGAGAGGCGGCACGCGTCCGTCCAGCTCGGGCAGGACACGAGCCTGCGACTCCGCCAACGCCTGGGCGTCGAGCGCGACCCCGTCGAGGGTCACCGGATCGAGCGCGGTCCGCGGCGGAAGCAGTGCGTCGTCCGGCAGCGCCTCAGGAACCGAAGCCGCCTCGACCTGTCCCGTCGGCTGGACCTCGAGCGCGGGCGCACCCTCGGGTGTCCTCGCGGACTCGTCCGTGCCATCGGCGGCCCGGGACCGAGCAGGCCCATCCCCGTTCGAGGCGCTCGCGACCCTCTCTGCCGCCTCTGGAGCCGGCTGATCCGCGCTCGGGGCGGCCGGGACTCCCCGCAGGGACCAGCCCAGACCGAGCGCGAGGACGACAGAGGCGGCCCAGCCGACCCAGTACGTGCGCCTCGCTACGCGACTCCTGTTCCCCGCGGTGGACCGCACGTAGGACCGTAACTCCTCGAACGTGGGCGTCTCCACCCGAGGCGTGGCCGCACCGAGGATCTCACGGGCCCGTTCGCGGATCGCGCGTTCGGTGCCGAGACGCTCTCTGCACTCGGAGCACGTCTCCAGATGGCCGCGAATGCGAGCAGCCTCTCCAGCACGGTACTCGTCCAGCGCGCCGTCCAGATAGGCGTGCAGGCCACCCTCATCGATGTGCTGCATCGTCCTGCTCCTCGGCTCGGTATGCGTCCGCGAGCCTCCTGCGGGCCCGTGCGAGGGTCGTTCCGACCGCTCCCACAGCCAGCCCCGTATGTCGCGCGATCTCCGTGTAGCTCTGTCCCGCGTCCCACAACAGAAGCGTCTCCCTGTCCTTCTCTCCCAGAGAGTCGAGCGCGGCCCGCACTCTGCTCCAGCGCTCCCTCTCCGCGAACTCGGTCTCGGGATCCTTCGCACGCTCTTCGCGGGCCTCTGCGTCGCCCTTGAGAAGCACGAGGTGCTTCTTGCGGCGGATCACTGTGCGCGCCTCGTCACGTGCGAGGTTCGCCGCCACCTGGAACAGCCACGCGCGAGGCCTTCTCGGCTCGTGCGCCAACGCCCGAACAAACGCCTCTTGGGCGAGGTCACGCGCCCGCTCCGCGTCCCACACCTTGCGATGCAGGAAGCGCACGAGATCGGGAAACGTGCTCCTGTAGAGGTCGTTCCAGTCGGTGGCCACTCGGTCTCTTCCTGGTGGATTCGCCTGCCGTCCCCGAGAGTGCCGGGGACTGGCTCTCCTACCCTACACCTGCCCGGGGCACGAGAGCCCCTTTCTGTACCATGTGACGCCCCGCGCGGCACCTCTTGCACAGAGGGTCCACTGTAGCCTGATTCTTCAGGCCACGTGGAGACCGCTACCGCAGTGCGGAGGACGACCCTGAAGATCGTAGTGCTGGGCGGAGGTCGCGTCGGGGGTGCAATCGTCCGCGACCTGGTCGGAGAGGACGATTACGACGTCCTGGTCGTCGACGTGGATCCCGTGCGCGTCGAGCGGCTCACAGACGTCGGCGCCGATGGGGTCATCGCGGACCTCTCGACCCCGAAGACCGTGGCCAAAGCGGTGAAGGATGCCGACTTGGTCGTGGGCGCGGTACCGGGCTTTCTCGGGTACCGCACGGTGGAAGAGGTACTCAAGGCGGGTCGCCCCGTCGTGGACATCTCCTTCTTCCCCGAAGACGCGTTCGGCTTGGAGAAGCTCGCCGCGGAAGCGGGCGTGCCGTGCGTGTTCGACTGCGGTGTCGCGCCGGGCCTGAGCAATCTCGTCCTCGGCCACCTCGAGGCGAGCCTCGACGGCTGTGACTCCTTCCACTGCCTCGTGGGAGGACTTCCCGTGGAGCGGAAATGGCCCTGGGAGTACAAGGCGCTCTTCTCCCCAGGCGACGTCATCGAGGAGTACACGCGGCCCGCACGGTTGAGGCACGGCGGCGTCGAGGTGACGGTACCGGCCCTCACCGACGTCGAGCTCGTGAACTTCCCCGGCCTGGGCTCGCTGGAGGCCTTCAATACGGACGGCCTTCGGTCGCTGCTACGGACGTGCGAGACGCCCAACATGGTGGAAAAAACGCTGCGTTATCCGGGGCACGCGGTGCGCATGCGCATCCTGCGAGAGGCGGGGTTCTTCTCCACCAAGGAGGTCCGCGCGGCTTCCGGCACGGTCAAGCCGAGGGACGTGACCGAGGCGCTGCTCTTCAGCGCGTGGCACTACGAGGAAGGCGAGCCCGACCTCACGGTCATGAGGATCGTCGCCGAAGGCAGGGTGAACGGGCAGGCGGTCCGCCACACCTACAACCTCCTCGACTATTACAACCCGGACACCGAGACGTCCTCGATGGCGCGCACGACCGGATACACGTGTACGGGCATCGTGCGGCTGTTGGCGAGTGGGCTCTGGACCGAGCCTGGCCTGACCCCGCCGGAGATCATCGGGCGCGATGAGACCTGCTTCCAGGCGGTCCTCGATCACCTCGCGGAACGCAAGGTCCACATGTTCCACCGCGTCGACGAAATCTGACCTCCCACCCTCTCTGCTACGTGCCTTGGGTCAATCCCTGCCGATCTTCTACGACTGCCTGAACTGCCCCTCCTACTGCTGCACGTATCCCCGGATACCCGTGACGCAAAGGGACATCCGTCGCCTCGCACGCCACTTCGACATAGACGAAAGCGTCGCGGAGAAGCGCTTCACCAAGAAGGGATGGACGAAGCGTGAGCGCGTGTTGCGCCACAAGAAGGACGAGACCTTCGGTTCGGCCTGCCGGTTCTTGGACCTCGAGACGAGGCTGTGCACGGTGCACGGGGCCAGGCCGGCGATCTGTAGGGCCCACCCCGACACGCCGAATTGCGGCTACTACACGTTCCTCATGTCGGAACGCCGCTACCAGGACGACCCGGACCTCGTGGCCCGCGCCTACAACCTTCCGTCCGACCTGCGGAGCGTATCCAAGGACTAGGGTTCCGTGCTAATGCACGTCGAAGCCCGCTTCCTCCAGCTCGTGCGCTTTGCGTGCGTCGTCCTCCGACACGATCTGGCCGTCGAACAGGTGGATCGCCCGGTCCGCCACGTGCGCGTAGCGCGGATCGTGCGTCACCATGCAGATCGTCGCGCCCTCGTCGTGTAGCTCCTTCAGCAGGCCCATCACCGCCCCGCCGTTCTTCGAGTCCAGGTTACCCGTCGGCTCGTCCGCCAGCAGGATCAACGGCTTGCCCACGATCGCACGCGCCACCGCCACACGCTGCTGCTGACCACCGCTCAGCTGGCTCGGGTAGTGGCTCATCCGGTGCGCCATGCCCACACGCTCCAGAGCCGCCTGCACCCGCTCCTTCCGCTCCGCGCCCGGCATCCCCCGGTACGTCAGCGGCAGCTCCACGTTCTCGTACACCGTCAGGTCGCCGATCAGGTTGAACGCCTGGAAGATGAACCCGATCGCCTGGTTCCGGATCTTCGCCCGCTGGCTCGCCGTCAGGTTCTCCACCGGCGTCGAGTCCAGCTCGTACTTGCCCCCGGACGGGCTGTCCAGAAGACCCAGAATCGACAGCAGCGTCGTCTTGCCGCACCCCGACGGGCCCGCGATCGACACGAACTCCCCCGTCCGGATCGACAGGTTGATGTTCGCCAGCGCGTGCGTCTCCACCTCTTCCGTGTAGAACACCTTGCTCAGACCATCCAAGTGGATGAGCGCCTGATCCTCGGCCATGATGTTTCCCCCCGTGTTGAGGCCGGCGCCGCGCGGAGGCGGGCCGGCGCCAGCTGCTAGCTCCTCAGCCTCACCCGATCGTATCCGTCCCAGCGGGACATGTCGGAGAGGATCACGACGTCGCCTGCGACGAGCCCCTCCGTCACCTGTATGTCGTTTACGGAGCTCGAGCCGAGCTGGACTGTCACGCGGTCG
>JAHEKM010000010.1:0-22676 GCA_024638325.1 Gemmatimonadota bacterium
GGCTCATGCGAAAGTTCTCCCTTGTCTGCGAGACCTGGGACCTGACCGGGCAGCCCGAGCTCAAGGTTCTCAACCTTCCCGGGCGTCGCTTCGAGGTCGGGGACTCCGTGTACGTGTTCGCGGACAACGACGAGCGCGACGACGACGATGACGTTTGGATCGCCGCCATCGTGACCGCGGCGGACACGACCGAGGCGTGCCCGCAGCTCGGGGAGGCCGCTACCGAGCTGACATTCACTGGCCAGGGTGCGCTCTTCACGCTCGACTCGGTCGGCATCGGAGGGCCGGTGCGCAGCTACGGCCAGTACACGTTCCTCGCCACCAACTTCTCCGGAGCCACGTACATGGGTCGTCGCGAGGGGCCGCTCGGGTTCGTGATACCGGTGGTGGGGCCCATCCGCTCGACCAACGGACTCACCTTCGAGTATCGGGATGCCCTCGGCACTACGACGGCCACGCCTGCGGACGTTCGCCAGGTGGTCGTGACGGTTCGCACGGGTGAGGGGGTCATGAATTCGCTGAATCAAGTCGTGCAGGATTCCCTCATAACCTGGGTCTACACCAGGAATTGATACGGCGAGAGCCGTTATAGAGGAGCAGGACAATGACAACCGACGATCGCAGAGGTTTCGCGCTTCCCGCCGTGATCGGGGCCCTGGTCATCATCGGGATCTTGGTGACCGCGGGCTTCTACATGGCCCGTCAGGAGCTACGGATCGGCGTGGCCAGCAACCACACCAACCTTGCCGTCAACATTGCACAGGCGGGGGTCAACGAGGTGATGGCCAACTGGAACGGCTACCAGCTCGGCGCCATTCTGCCGTGGACGGACACGACGCTCACGGACACGATCTCCGACGGCATCTGGACGGTGAACATCGCCAACGCCAACGACTTCGTGTACTTCCTCACCGCGACCGGGGAAGTGACGCGGGGTGGGGACATGTGGGCGGGCGCGTCCCGCACCATCGGCATCTCGGCGAAGATCCTGTTCGCGGACATCAATCCGCCCGCCGCGCTCATGACGCGTGGTAAGGTCTCCGTGAAGAGCGGAGCCGCCGAGATCAACGGCACCGACCAGACGCCCGGGCCGTTCGCACCCTACTGCACTGGGCTCACGCAGACCGACACGACCGCCGTCATGTTGGACGACCTCGACGGAGGCAAGAATCCCAGCACCGGCACGAAGGGGCTCGTTGGGAACCCGCCGCTCGAAGAGAATCCCACCATCGTGGACTCCACGTTCACGAACTTCGGTGACATGGACTGGGACGAGTTGACGACGTTCGCTCAGCTCGATGGCAAGGACATCACTGGCCAGCCCAGCCCGTTTACCGGCGTTGGCCCCGTCTTGACGGCTGGTGGGCAGTGCGACATCGATGACCTCGACAACTGGGGAGACCCTGACAATCCGACGGCCCCTTGCGGAGGCTACTTCCCGCTGATCTACCAGGGTGGCAGCATGACGCTCAACGCCAACTCTGTCGGGCAGGGCATCCTGCTCGTCGAAGGGAACCTCGAGATGATGGGTGGCTTCCGCTTCTACGGAATCATCATCACGCAAGGAACCTTCGAGGTCGGGGTCGGCGGGGCGGAGGTGCACGGATCCGTCATGGCCTCGAACCAGGCGGATCTTCCCGAGACCTTCGGCGGAAACATCCTCATCCAGTACTCCCAGTGCGCCATTCAGCGCGCGGTGTTGAACAACGCGGCCCTGTCGAGGGCGCGCCCGCTCATGGAACGGAGTTGGGTCGACCTCACGGCCGTAACCAACTGACGGCGACCCGGGGCCGGCGGGGCGATTGCGCTCCGCCGGCCTTTTTTTCGCACCTCGTCAGAATCAAATGTTTACCAATTATTCCCTGCGCTCGGCGGGGCACTTTTTTCTTGACACCGTTCAACTTCTAGTGGTAACCTGACTGCGACATTCGCAGGAAAATTTGTTTTCAACCCCTCTGGGTGAAGGCGGCGAATGGGCCTCTTCGGACGAAAGCGCTCATCGGTCGGTCTCGATATCGGCTCGGGCTTCGTGAAGGTCGTGGAAGTGGATCACTCCGGCGATCAGCCGGAGGTGGTCCGCGTTGCCATGCGACCCCTACTCCCCGACGCCATCGTCGAGGGCGAGATCATGGACTATGGTCTCGTCTCGGACGCGGTGATGGGGCTCTTCCAGGATCTCGGCATGAAGGGCGCCGAGGTCGTCACCGCGATCGGCGGCCACGACGTGATCATCAAGAAGATCGAGATGGATCGGATGAAGGAGTCCGACGCTCGTGAAGTGATCCGGTGGGAAGCCGAGCAGCACGTTCCGTTCGACATCAAGAGCGTCGAGCTGGACTTCCAGATCTTGGACCCGCAGGGCAGCGGGACGCAGATGCAGGTTCTGCTCGTGGCGGCCAAGCGGGAGCTGGTGGACAACAAGGTCGGGCTTCTACAGGACGCCGGAGTCAACCCGATCGTCATCGACGTCGATGCCTTCGCGTTGCACAACGCCTTCGAGCACAACTACCCCGACGCGCAGGAAGGCATCATCGCGTTGGTGAACGTGGGTCACGAGACGACGAACGTGAACATCCTCGAGGACGGCATCCCGATCCTCACGCGAGACATCCCGTTCGGATCCCGAAAGATACGCGAGGACCTGCAGCGCGAGCGCGGCCTCACCGCCGAGCAGGCGGAGGACGTGGTCCAGGCCCGTGAGACCGTGCACGACCTCGAGAGCTTCGTGGAGTCGTCCGCCGATGAGGTCGCGGTGGGCATCGAGCGCGCCAGCGCCTTCCTCATGACACGTGAGGACGGGGACTCCGTGGGTCGCATCTTCCTGAGTGGTGGCGGCGCGCGTATTCCCGGCATGGCCGAGACGCTCGGACGCCGCATGAACGTGTCGACCGAGCTCGTGAACTCCTTCGAGCGGACTCCGGTCCGGCCCGGCGCCGCCGGAGAGCTCTCGATCGAGGAAGCCGCTCCGATGCTGCTACTGCCGCTCGGGCTCGCGCTCCGCGCCTAGACGAGGACAGCCGAACCGTGATCGAAGTCAATCTGCTACCCGGCGGGAAGAAGAAGGCCTCGAAGGGCTTGGGCTTCTCCATGCCGAAGCTCAGCCTCGGCGGCGGTGGGGGAGACACGCCCGACGCGTACGTCCTCTTCTTCGCCGCGGCAGCCGCGATCGGCATCGGGTACATGGGGTGGACCTTCATGGGTGTGCGGGGCGAGGCCGAGGAGCTGCAGGTACGGCTCGAGGAGCAGCGCCAGGACTCGATCCGCTTCGCCACGCTCATCGAGCAGACGAACCGTCTCACGGCACGTCGCGATTCCATTGCCGAGCGGGTGTCCATCATCCAGGAGATCGATGCCGGGCGCTTCGTGTGGCCCCACCTCCTCGACGAGGTCGCCGCGGCCGTGCCCGAGTACACCTGGATCCAGGAGATCACCTACGTCGGCGGTGAGCCCCTGCAGGTCCGCATCGTCGGTCGCGCGGGCAGCATTTACGCCATCACGAACTTCATGAGCCGGCTCGAGTCGTCGAGCTTCCTGAGGAACGTGGAGCCGCAGACGATCCAGCAGGTGCAGTCCGAGGCGGACCAGAACGACCTCGTGCAGATCTTCGAGCTACTGGTCACCTACGAATCCCCGCCGCTCGACGAGCTACAGACGGTGCCGCTCTTCGACGAGGACATGTCGGCGGCGCAGACCGCGGCCCCGGGAGGGAACTGAGACCATGCCCTGGTACAATCCCGACGACCCGACGCAGCGCAATTGGATGCTCGGTGGTCTTGCGTTCCTGATACTGATCGTGCCGTTCAACATGTACATCATGGCCCCGCGCAACGAGGCGAATGCGGTGACCCTGGAGGACGTCGAGCGACTCGAGACGGTGAACCGGCGCGCGTCGGTCCTTTCGGCCCAGGGCGGCGGGGACCTCGAGGAGCGTCTTGCGCTCTACGAGCGCCACGTCGCCAGGCTCGAGACGCTGATTCCTGCTCGTGACGAGGTCATTCCGCTCCTGAACGACATCCAGGCCCGCGCCCGCCAGTACGGCGTCGTGGTGGACGGACTCGACCCCGAGCCCGTGCAGCCCGCCGGTCCGTACGACCTCCAGGCTTACGCGATGGCGGTCATCGGCGAGTACCACTCGGTGGCGCGGTTCCTCACGGCCATCGCGAACCTGTCACGGATCGTCACGCCGGTCCAGGTCGAGATCGGCCCGGCCCAGCAGGCGCAACTCTACCCGGATATGGTGTCGCCGGTACGAGCGACGTTCCGGATCGAGACCTACGTCTTTTCCAACCGGCCCGCGGAGCCTCCGCCGGCCGAGGTGGGAGGCTGACCATGGCGCTGCGCAGATTCTGGGTCCTGGCTCTCGCAGGGTGCCTGCTCGTGCCGGCCGCCGTCGAGGCTCAGGAGCCGCCACCTCAGCCGGTACCGGAGCCCGAGCTCGTGTTCGAGCGCGAGGTCTTCGAGTACCCGTCATTCCCCCGTAGCAACCCGTTCGTCGCGCTTTCGGCCAGTGATCAGGGCGGCCCTCGCTACGAGCAGCTGTCGCTGACGGGCATCATCTGGGATCCCGATCCCACGTTCAGTGTCGCCGTGCTCAGCACGGGCACGGTGAACATGGCACCCGACGGCACGGTCACCGTCGCCCCGGGCGCCGCCTACAACGCAAAGGTCGGTCAGCGGATCGGCAACACCACCGTTCGTGAGATCCAGAGGGACCGCGTCATTGTCGACGTGGAGGAGTTCGGACTCACGGACCGCAGGACCATGTTCCTAGCATCCAGGCGCCAGGGAGGCACCCAATGACGTCGATGTTCGCTCTGTGGGCGAGTGCACTCCTGACTTTCGGGGGGGCCGTCACGCAGGTGACGATCACTCCGATGCAGTCGGAGACGAGTGTACTCATCACGGTCGATGGTGACGTCGAGTTCCGCGACTTCACCATGGAAGGCCCCTATCGTCTGGTCGTGGACCTCATGGACGCGCAATTCGCGCTTCCCAGGGCCGAGTTCGCCGCCGTGAATCGTGGCGGGATCCGGTCCGTGCGGTCGAGCCAGTACTCCGATGACGTGGTCCGTGTCGTCTTCGTTCTCGAGCAGCGCCTGGGCTACACCATCACCACCGATCCACGCGGTCTTCGCATCGTGATGGAGAACCCGGCGGGTGACTTCGAGGCGTGGTCGTCTGCGGGCTCCGTCAGCGCGTTCGACCGGACCGCGACGGCGAGCACGGCTCTGCCCGCTCCGGCCGCGGCTTCGCCGGTGCGCCAGGAGAGCCAGGCGCGGCGCATGTCCATCACCTGGGTCGACACGCCCATCCAGCAGGTCCTGCTTGCCTTCGCGTCCTACTCCGGCACGTCGATCGTGCCCGGGTCGAACGTGACCGGGAGCGTGACGGCAGACATCAACGATCAGCCGTGGGACGTGGCGCTCGAGACGATCCTGCAGGGGCAGGGCCTCGTCGCGAGGGAGCTGCCGTCCGGGATCATTCGCGTCGACAACATCGAAGACCTCAATAGCCGTGAGGCCATCGAGCCCATCCAGACGGTTCCGTACCGGATCTCGTTCGGAACGGCGGAAGAGGTTCAGGTCGCCATCGACCCGCTGCTGTCCGAGCGCGGTCAGGTGACGATCTCGGCTGCCACGAACACGGTCATCGTGTCCGACATCCAGAGGGTGCAGACCGCCGTGGCGGCGCTCCTGCGCGAGCTGGACATCCAGACGCCTCAGGTGTCGATCTCGGCCAAGATTATCTTCGTGAACCGTACGGACCTGGACGAGTTCGGCGTCACCTACGAGTTGAAGGACTCGCAGGGCAACCAGCTCAACCTGCTCTCGGGTGGCTTTGCCGACACCGACTTCGACGGCGTTCCAGAGCCGATCGACCCCGGTGAGAGCGTCGTGGCCCTCGGCGGCAACTCGATCGCGGCGCTCGGCAACGCGACGGCGCGTGTCGCGTCGCCCACGCTGCAGGTGCTCACCTCGCTCGTGGTCGGTCGCCACCAGCTGCTGGCGTTCATCGACGCGCTCGAGTCGGTCAACTTCAGTGACGTCGAGGCGACGCCGCAGGTGACTGTGCTGGACAACCAGGAGGCCGTCCTGACGGTCGGTGAGCTCACGCCGATCCGAGTGGTCGACGCGGGCGCAGACGGAGGCGGCGCCGGTTTCCCGACGGCTCAGGTGCAGCAGCAACAGACGGGTATCATTCTCCGCGCGACACCCCACGTGACCGCGGACGGCAACATCCTGCTCGAGGTGTATGCGGAGCGGTCGGCGGCCGAGCTGGCACCGTCCGACGCCGGGTTCATCTTCCGCAATCAGGTCGTCGAGACGCGTGTTCTGGTCGCGGACGGGGAGACCACGGTCGTGTCCGGTCTGACGCAGAGTGAGCGCACCGAGTCCATCCAGGGGATTCCAATCCTCCAGGATCTGCCCTTGATCGGGCGTCTGTTCCGGGTGAACCGACAGCAGCAGATCCAGCAGGACCTGATCATTCTGGTCACGCCCAACATCGTCCGCGGCTCGGGCTGAGCGTCGTGAGTGGCCCGAAGCCGAAACGCTCGCTACGCGAGCGCCTGACGGGGCTGTTCGGCGGCGTCCTCGCCGCGTGCCTGGTGGCGGTGGCATGCACGGGGGAGAACATCTTCCCCACGGGCGTCGTCGGCGGTGGAGGTGATGCCAGCGGCGATTCGGTGGCCATCACCGCTCCGGACGACGGAGCGTCGGTCCCGGTCAGCGACTCGGTCGCGGTCACCGTTGCGTTCGCGTCCGAGAGCGGAGTAAACGCCATCAACTTCCGCCACGACTACCCGGGTGGGAACTTCACGAGAGCCGTCACGCTCGGTGCCCCGGCTCAGGACACGACGATTACGCGCAACCTGTGGACGGGGACGAGCACCGGGAGCGGAACGATCGTCGTCCAGACGACCGACGTGCTCGGAAGCACGATTGCCGACACGATCTCGGTGACGATCAACTAGGGCCGACGCACGTCCGAAAGGCTCTCGGGCGTGGACTCCGCGCCCGCTCTCTCTATATAGTCTGACCGCATCGCCCGGCGTTGCCGGGCTTTTGTGTTCCCGTTCACGCCCATGAAACGCCTTTCTTTCCATACCGCCGGGGAGTCGCACGGGCGGGGCCTCACGGCTCTGCTCGAGGGGATACCCGCCGGGCTCGCGCTCGACCTCGAGCGCGATGTCGATCCCGAGCTGAAGAGACGCCAGGGAGGGTACGGGCGCGGGCGCCGGATGCAGATCGAGTCGGACCGGGCCGACCTGCTGAGCGGCGTGCGGCTCGGCGAGACGCTGGGCTCCCCGATCTCGATGGTCATCTGGAACCGGGACTGGGAGAACTGGACCGTGGCCATGAGCCACGCCCCGCCGGACGAGGACGTCAATCCGAAGGCGCTACGCCCGCACTATCTGCCCCGGCCCGGACACGCGGACCTCGTCGGCGCCTTCAAGTACGATCGCCGTGACGTGCGAGACATCCTCGAGCGCGCCAGCGCGCGTGAGACCGCGGCGAGGGTCGCTTGTGGTGCCGTCGCGAAGCGCCTGCTCGCGGAGTTCGACATCCGCATTGGTTCGCACGTGGTGTCGATCGGTTCGGTCGAGGCTCCGGAGGTCGGGCTCCCGGACGACCTGAACGCGGTCGCCGACGCCAACCCCGTGCGCTGTCTCGACGACGACTCGGCGACGCGGATCATGGCCGAGATCGATGCCGCCAAGGAGCGAGGCGACACGCTCGGCGGCGTCTTCGAGGTGGTGGCTACGGGATTGCCGGTCGGACTTGGCTCCTACGTCTCGTGGGACACCAAGCTGGATGGCCGCTTGGCCGGCGCGGTCATGTCGATCCAGGCGGTGAAGGGGGTCGAGATCGGTCTCGGCTTCACAGGCGCCGTGCGGCCCGGCTCCAACGTGCACGATCCGCTGGTCCGGGCGGAGGAGAAGCCACGGACGGGCGGCATCGGCCGGTCGTCCAACCGGGCGGGCGGTCTGGAGGGTGGTGTCACGACCGGCGAGCCGCTCAGCGTGCGCGGAGCCATGAAGCCGATCTCGACCCTCATGAAGCCGTTGCCGAGCGTGGACCTCCGCGACGGGAGCGTCGGCAACGCCGCCACGGAGCGGAGCGACGTGTGCGCCGTGCCGGCTGCGGCCGTGGTCGGAGAAGCGATGGTGGCGCTGGTGCTCGCCGACGCCCTCCTGGAGAAGTTCGGCGGGGACTCGGTTGGAGAGACGCGCCGCAACTTCGACGCCTACATCGCGTACCTGCACGACCGGGGGTTCGGAGAGCGGTGACCCCGGGCCCGTGCGACCGGGTCCTGCTCGTGGGCTTCATGGGCTCGGGCAAGTCCAGCGTGGGCCGAGAGGTGGCGCAGCGCCTCAGGTGGCGCTTCGTGGACTTCGACGACGAGATCGAACGTGAAGCCGGCGCCTCGATCGCCACGTTGTTCGAGGAGCGGGGTGAGCCGTACTTCCGCGCGCTCGAGTCGCGAGTGGCTGAGCGACTGCTCGCGGAAACCCGTGTCGTATTGGGTAGTGGAGGCGGCTGGGGCGCCGCGCCGGGGTGGCTCGCGGAGGTGCCCTCCGGGACCGCGTCCTTCTGGTTGAAGGTGTCGCCGGAGACGGCTGTCCGACGTGCTGCGAGGCAACCAGGAGCGCGTCCTCTGCTGGCCGGACGGGACCCGCTCGACGAGGCTGCCAGACTGCTCGCAGAGCGCGCTCCCCACTACGCGGCAGCAGGGTGGGCGGTGGACACGGAGCACTCCACGGTAGAAGATGTTGCGGCACTCATCCTGGAGATCCTCCAGCGAGAGCACCCTGAAATCCAAAGCGAATGACCGACAAAAAACGCCATCTCGTCATCGTCGAATCGCCGGCCAAGGCGAAGACGATCAGCAAATACCTCGGCAGCGGCTACGAGGTCGCGGCTTCGGTCGGTCACGTTCGGGATCTGCCCCAGAAGGAGCTCGGCGTGGACGTCGAGCACGGATTCGAGCCCAAGTACGTCACCATCCGGGGCAAGGGGAAGGTGATCACCGAGCTCAAGAAGAAGGCGAAAGGCGCGAGCACGGTCATCCTCGCCACGGATCCCGACCGCGAGGGTGAGGCGATTGCGTACCACGTGGCGGAGCAGCTCGGGTACGAGAAGGATCGAGATCGCTTTCAGCGTGTCACGTTCCGCGAAATCACCAAAGCCGCAGTGCAGCGGGCGCTCGAGTCACCGGGTCCTCTCGATACGAAGAAGATCGAGGCGCAGCAGGCGCGACGAATCCTGGACCGCCTCGTAGGCTACCAGGTGAGTCCGATGCTGTGGAAGCCGATTCGGCCGGGGCTCTCGGCGGGCCGCGTGCAGAGCGTCGCGCTGCGCCTCATCTGCGAGCGCGAGGACGAGATCCGCGCTTTCGTGCAGGAGGAGTACTGGTCGATCACCGCGCACCTCGCGCGCGAAGGTCAGGCCTTCGACGCGAAGCTGCACAAGATCGACGGCAAGGCATTCACGTTGGAGAACGAGGATGCGGCCGCGGCCGTGGTCACCGAGGTGCAGGGGACGCCGTTCAAGGCGAGCGAGGTCAAACGCCGCGAGAGGCGCAAGAACCCGGCGGCCCCGTTCACCACCTCCACGCTCCAGCAGGAGGCGTCGAAGCGCCTTCGCTTCTCGGCTCGGCGCACCATGTCCAACGCGCAGCGGCTCTACGAGGGGCAGGACCTCGGAGGCCGTGGTCAGGTCGGGCTCATCACGTACATGCGCACGGACTCGACTCGGGTATCGGCGGGCGCGGTCGAGCAGGCTCGTGACTGGGTGAAGGGCGAGTTCGGAGACGAGTACGTCCCGAAAGCCCCTCGACTCTATGGAGGCAAGCAGCAGGCAGCCTCACAAGACGCGCACGAGGCGATCCGCCCGACGGACGTCACGATTCATCCGAGTGAGGCGGCGCGCTTCCTCGAGCCCGATCAGGCCAAGCTGTACGAGCTGATCTGGCTCCGTTTCGTGGCCGGCCAGATGTCGCCGGCCGTGTACGATACGACCACGGTCGACTTCGATCTGGAGGGCAGCAGCGGACGGCGATACCTGTTCCGGGCGACCGGCTCGATCGTGAAGTTCCAGGGGTTCACACGGCTCTACACCGAAGCGACCGAGCAGGGCGACCACAGACGGCTCGACGACCTCGAGGCACTGCCGAACGTCGACGAGGGGGACGTGGCCGATCTCCAGAGCCTGGAGCCGAAGCAGCACTTCACGCAGCCGCCGCCGCGCTTCTCCGAGGCGAGCCTGGTCAAGGAGCTCGAGGAGCTCGGGATCGGGCGACCGTCGACGTACGCGCAGATCATCTCGGTCATCGTGGACCGGGGGTACGTGGAGCTGGAGCAGCGCAGGTTCCAGCCCACCGACCTCGGCGAGGTCGTCTCCAAGCTCCTCGTCAGGATCTTCCCCAACATTTTCGACGTCGCGTTCACCAGGCGAATGGAGGGCGAGCTCGACCGGGTCGAGGACGGCAAGGTGGAGTGGCGCAACGTCCTGGCGGAGTTCTACCCGGGCTTCCTGGAGCGTGTGGAGGCGGGTGAGGCGAACAGCGACGCGATCATCAAGGAGATCCTCGCCGCTGAAGGCGAGGTCTGTGAGAAGTGCGAGCGGCCGATGCTCGTGCGCTGGAACCGTTTCGGGCGTTTCCTCGGGTGCTCGGGCTATCCGGACTGCAAGAACACGCGTTCGCTGGACGGCATCGATCCAGAGGGGAAGCGCTTGGGCGACCACCCCGAGGAGGGACGACCCGTCCGCCTCAAGGTCGGCCCCTACGGCCCGTACGTGGAGCTGGAGGCCCCGACCGAGGACGAGAAGCCGAAGCGGGTGAGTCTGCCCAAGGGGAAGGACCCGGACGACGTGGATTTCGCCTATGCGGTGAAGCTGCTGCAGCTCCCGCGCCCTGTGGGCGAAGATCCCAAGTCGGGCGAGGAGGTCGTGGCCGGCATCGGGCGCTTCGGTCCCTTCGTACGTCGCGGCAAGACGTTCGCCAGCCTCAAGGGCAACGAAGCGCTCTGGACGGTGACGTTGGACGAGGCCGTCGCGCTGCTCGATGCCAAGGCCTCCGGCAAGCGCCTCCCGCTCAAGGAGCTCGGCAAGCACCCCGACACCGGTGAGGACGTCGTCGTCCTCTCGGGTCGCTACGGCCCGTACGTGACGGACGGCAAGGTCAACGCTACGCTGCCCAAGGGGACGGAGCCGGAAGACATCGACCTCGAGACCGCGGTGATCATGATCGCGGAGAAGGCCGCGCGCGGCGGAAAGAAGGGGCGCGGCCGGAAGAAGAAGTGAGCCGGTCCGCGACGGTCGTGGGAGGTGGGCTCGCCGGGTGCGAAGCCGCGCTTCAGCTGGCCCGGGCCGGGATCTCCGTGCGCCTCGTCGAGATGCGTCCGGTAAGGACCACCGCGGCACATCAGACCGACCGTCTCGGTGAGCTGGTGTGCACGAACTCGTTCAAGAGCGAGGCTCCGGCCAACGCGCATGGGCAGCTGAAACGCGAGATGCGCGCCCTCGGATCGATTCTCCTGGACGCCGCGGACCGCTCCAAGGTGGCGGCCGGATCTGCGCTGGCCGTCGACCGAGCGCTCTTCTCGGACGCGATGACCGCCGCGGTCGAGTCCGAGCCGGGCATCGAGCTCGTCCGCGAGGAGTGCACCGGGCTGCCGGACGGTCCGACCGTCATCGCTACCGGCCCGCTCACGTCGGACGCGCTCTCCGTCGCCGTGGGCGAGCTGCTCGGGGACGGCGGGCTGGCGTTCTTCGACGCCATTGCGCCGATCGTGCACCGGGACAGCCTCGACGAGTCCGTGGTATTCGCGGCAGGCCGCTTCGACGAAGACGCCGACTACCTCAACTGCCCGATGTCGAAGGAGGTGTACGAAGCGTTCGTGGCGGAGCTGGCCGTGGGGCAGGCGCACGAAGGCCACGACTGGGATGCGGTGCCGTACTTCGAGGGCTGCCTTCCCGTGGAGGTCATGGCCTCGCGTGGGCCGGATACGCTCCGCTTCGGGCCCATGAAGCCGATCGGGCTGACCGACCCCCGGACGGGCCGTCGCCCCTGGGCGGTGGTGCAGCTCCGCCGCGAGGACCGGGCCGGCCAGATGTGGAACCTGGTCGGCTTCCAGACGAGGTTGAAGGTCGGGGAGCAGGGGCGGATCTTCCGGACCATTCCCGGCCTGGCCGACGCAGAGTTCCTGCGCTGGGGATCGATCCACCGCAACAGCTACCTCAACTTCCCGGAGCGGCTGAACGGGTACGGAGCGCATCCCAGCCGTCCCGACCTCGTCTTCGCGGGGCAGCTCACCGGCGTGGAGGGCTACACCGAGTCCGCCGCGAGCGGGATCCTGGCGGGCATCAACCTGGGCCGCATGCTCAATGGCCTGGAGCCCGTCGTGCCCCCTCCGACGACGATGCTCGGGGGGCTCTTCCGGTACCTCCGCGACGCGAGGCCCGGCCACTTTCAGCCCATGAACTCCAACTGGGGCCTCGTGGATCCTCTGGACCGCAAGGTCAGGGACAAGAAGGTGAAGCGGGAGATGCTCGCGGAGCGCGCCCAGGGGGACTTCCTCGCGTGGATGGACGCCTCGGGAATCGTGCCGGCTGGGGCGGCGGCGGGGTGAGACTCGCGTGAGCTCCGAGGTCGAGGAGTTCCTGCGCCACCTGGAGGACGAGCGCCAGCTTTCGCCCAATACGGTGAGAGCCTACGCCAAGGACCTCTCGGAGTTGACCGACTTCCTCGACCAGTATCTGGGGCGCCAGGACTGGTCGTGGGGCGACGAGGACGTCGATCGGCTGGCGCTGCGAGGCTTCCTCGGCTGGTGCGGCCGGAAGGGACTGTCCAAGCGCACGGCGGCCCGACGTCTCGCGGCGGCGCGATCGTTCTTGAGCTTCCTGCACCGAGAGAACGTCATCGACTCCAATCCGGGCCGAAGCGTCCGCGGACCGAAGCTGGACAAACGGCTGCCCGGGCATCTCGGCGCTGGCGACGTGCGTGAGGTCTTCGACTTCGCCGAAGCGGAGGCCGCGCGCAACACGCTCGGTGGCACACGTACGCTCGTGATCCTGGAGCTGCTCTACGGGAGCGGCCTCCGCCTTTCCGAGCTACACGGGCTCGACGTGGGCGTGATCGACGCACGCGCGGCCCAGGCCCGCGTCCTGGGGAAGGGGCGCAAGGAGCGCATCGTGCCGGTCACGGAGAGCGCGGTGCGCGCCATGGAGCGGTACGCGCTCCGGCGTGCCGAGGTGACGGATCGCACGCAGGGGCCCCTCCTGGTGAACCAGCGGGGCGGCCGACTCTCGAAGCGCTCGATCCAGGCGACGGTGCGGAAGTGCTTCGAGGCGGCAGCCGGGGCGCGCGGGCTCTCCGCGCACGCGCTCCGTCACACGTTCGCGACGCACCTGCTGGAGGCCGGGGCGGATCTGCTCGCGGTGAAGGAGCTCCTGGGTCACGTGTCGCTCTCGACGACCCAGATCTACACCCATACGAGCAAGGAACGGCTCTTGCGCGTGTACAAGGACGCACACCCCCGCTCGAGCTGAAACTCCCGACAAACGGGCCGAAGTCTGCCAGATCGGCAGCAGTCGCGTTAGATTCGGGGCCCTCTCAACCCAACCGGTTCTGCCCATGAGTCGCGCTGTTCGCTCTACCACCGTTCTCGCCGTCCGTAAGGATGGTCGTGTCGCCATGGGCGGGGACGGGCAGGTCACCATGGGCGACACGGTGGTGAAGGGGAGCGCCCGCAAGGTCCGACTCCTCAGGGACGGGAAGTTCCTGGCTGGCTTCGCGGGCGCGGTCGCCGACGCCTTCACGCTGTTCGAGAAGCTCGAGGAGAAGCTCGATCGCTACCCGGCCAACATGACCAAGGCGGTCGTGGAACTGGCCAAGGATTGGCGCACCGACCGGTACCTGCGTCGTCTCGATGCCCTACTGGCCGTCGCCGACGAGGAGCACCTCTTCCTGGTGAGCGGGACCGGCGACGTCATCGAGCCGGACGACGACGTCATCGCGATCGGGTCGGGTGGGTCGTACGCCCTGGCGGCCGCCCGGGCACTGAGAGGGCACTCGACGCTCGAGGCGAAGGACATCGTGCGCCGGGCGCTGGAAATCGCCGGCGAGATCTGTATCTACACGAATCAGGACATCGTCGTCCTCGAGCTCGAGGGCGACAACGGAGGGGAAGGATGAGCGTCGAGACCGCTACCGAACAGCCTGTCGTCACCGACTCGGTGGGTGACCAGGAGGAGTTCGTCTGGCTGGACGAGCTGACGCCGCGACAGATCGTGGCGGAGCTGGACAAGTACATCGTGGGGCAGGACGACGCGAAGAAGTCGGTCGCGATCGTGCTCCGTAACCGCTGGCGCAGGCAGCGGGTCGACGAGGAGATGCGTGCGGAGATCGCGCCCAACAACCTCATCCTCATCGGACCGACAGGTGTCGGGAAGACCGAGATCGCGCGCCGTTTGGCGCGCCTCGCCGGTGCGCCGTTCCTCAAGGTGGAGGCCTCGAAGTTCACCGAGGTGGGCTATGTGGGGCGGGACGTCGAATCGATGATCCGCGACCTCGTCGACATCTCCATCAATCTGGTCCGGGCCGACCGGGAGTACGACGTTCAGGAGCTCGCCGACGCGCGCGTCGAGGAGCGGCTGCTCGACCTGTTGTTGCCGGCCTCCAACCCCGAGCCCCAGAAGCAGAAGCAGGACCAGGGCGACAGTCAGCCGCACATCTTCCTGGCGGGTCCGGAGGGGGTCGAGACCCAGACCGAGGACGCCACGGCGGAGCGCAAGAAGCGCACGCGCGACAAGCTCCGGAAGCTGCTCGTGGACGGGAAGCTCGAGGACCGTCAGATCGAGATCGAGGTGACGCAGTCCCCGTCCATCGACGGCATGATGCTGCCGATGGGTGGCGGTGACGGGATGGACTACAACTTCACCGAAATGCTCCAGGACATGCTGCCCAAGAAGACGAAGAGGCGCACCGTGTCCGTGGCCGAGGCGCGTCGGATCCTCCTCCAGGACGAGCTCGACAAGCTCGTGGACATGGACGAGGTCGTGAACGAGGCGCTCTACCGGGCCGAGGAGATGGGCATCGTCTTCCTCGACGAGATCGACAAGGTGGCCGGTGAGCGGGGAGGCGGCGCCGGCCCGGACGTGAGCCGGGAGGGCGTACAGCGAGACCTCCTGCCCATCGTGGAAGGCTCGACCGTAGCCACCAAGTACGGACTCGTCCGCACCGACCACATCCTCTTCATCGCCGCCGGGGCCTTTCACGTCTCGAAGCCGTCCGACCTGATTCCGGAGTTGCAGGGTCGCTTCCCCATCCGGGTGGAGCTGCAGAGTCTCGAGGAGTCGGACTTCGTCCGCATTCTCACGGAGCCGAAGAACGCCCTCCTTGCACAGTACAGCGCCATGATCGAGACAGAGGGCGCCAAGGTCGAGTTCAAGGACGACGGCGTCGCGGAGATCGCGCACATCGCGATGGGCCTCAACGATCGCATGGAGAACATTGGAGCCCGTCGCCTTCAGACGGTGATGACCACGCTCCTCGAGGAAGTGCTCTTCGAGCTGCCGGAGTCGGCTCCGGGCTCCGCGGTGATCGTGGTCGACCGCGAGTTCGTGCGGGACCGACTGAAGAAGGTCTCCGACGACGAAGACCTCAGCCGCTACATCCTCTGACGACGGTTCCATGACTCAACCGCGCCACTTTCTCGCCATCTCGGACTACTCGGCCGACGAGCTCACCGCGCTGCTCGACCGCGCCGCCAAGCTCAAGAGCGGTGAGGATCAGGCCAAGCTCACCGGCCAGAGCTTGGCCATGATCTTCAAGAAGAGCTCGACCCGCACGCGCGTTTCGTTCGAGGTCGGTATGACGCAGCTCGGCGGCCACGCGATCTTCCTCTCCGACCGCGACAGCCAGATCGGTCGCGGCGAGACCATCTACGACACGGCCAAGGTGCTGTCGGGGTACGTGGACGGCATCATGATCCGGACGTTCGGGCACGACGAAGTCGAGGAGCTGGCGGAGCACGCGAGCGTCCCTGTCATCAATGCGCTCACGGACCTGCTCCACCCGTGCCAGGTCATGGCCGATCTGCAGACGGTCATCGAGGAGTTCGGCCCGGAACTCGCGGCGCGGAAGGTCGCGTGGATCGGAGACGGCAACAACATGGCCAACTCGTGGATCAACGCCGCCTGGCGCCTCGGCTTCGAGCTGCGGCTCGCGTGCCCCGAGGGATACGACCCCGATCCGGACATCCTGGCGCGCGCGGGCAAGAGT
The DNA here is from genome assembly GCA_024638325.1 of Gemmatimonadota bacterium. Lineage (GTDB taxonomy): Bacteria > Gemmatimonadota > Gemmatimonadetes > Longimicrobiales > Gaopeijiaceae > UBA2982. The sequence goes on from JAHEKM010000010.1 coordinate 16,288, forward strand.
GTCACGCTGACACGGGATCCCATGGAGGCCGCAGAGGGCGCCGACGTCGTCACCACCGACGTGTGGGCCTCGATGGGTCAGGAAGAGGAGCAGGCCGAGCGCGAGCAGGCGTTCAAGGGCTTCCAGGTGGACGACGCCCTCATGAAGCGTGCCGACGCGTCGGCGATCTTCCTGCACTGTCTCCCCGCCCACCGCGGCGAGGAGGTCATGGCGTCGGTCATCGACGGCCCCCAGTCGCGAATCTTCCCGGAGGCCGAGAACCGGCTGCACGCACAAAAGGCGATTCTGCTCGAGCTGATGGGATGACGGAGGGCCTGAGGCGCACACCGCTCTTCGAGCAGCACGTCGCAGCCGGCGGCAAGATGGTACCGTTTGCCGGCTTCGAGATGCCGGTGCAGTATCCGACCGGTATCACCGCGGAGCACAAGGCGGTGCGCGGCGCGGCGGGAATCTTCGACGTCTCGCACATGGGCGAGTTCGTCCTCAGGGGCCCCCAGGCGCTCGACCTGGTGCAGCACCTCGCGATCAACGACGCGTCGACCCTCGACGTCGGGCAGGCTCAGTACTCCGCCATGTGCTACGAGTCGGGCGGGGTCGTGGACGACCTCCTCGTCTACCGCTTCAATGACCGGTACATGCTGGTGGTGAACGCGTCCAACCTGGAGAAGGACTTCGCCTGGGTGGAGGAGCACGCGGGCGCCTTCGACGTCGAGGTCGAGGACGCCTCGGAGCGCACCGCGCTCCTGGCGGTGCAGGGCCCGCGGGCGCGGGAGGCGCTTCAACCGCTGGCGAGCATCGACCTGGACACCGTGAAGTACTACCGCTTCGCCGAGGGCGAGGTCGCCGGAGCCGCAGCCGTGATCAGCGGCACGGGCTATACCGGTGAAGACGGCTTCGAGCTCTACGTGGACGCCTCGGATGCGGTCGCCGTGTGGACGGCGGTGCTCGCAGCGGGCGAGTCCGTCGGCATGATTCCCGCCGGCTTGGGCGCTCGTGACTCGCTCCGGCTCGAGATGGGGTACGCCCTCTACGGTCACGAGCTCGACGACGAGCACACCCCACTCGAAGCCGGCCTCGGCTGGGTGACCAAGCTGGCGAAGGGAGACTTCGTCGGTCGTGAGGCCCTCGCGGCTCAGAAGGACGCAGGTCTGACCCGGAAGCTCGTCGCCATGGTCGCGACCGAGCGGGGCTTCCCGCGCGCCGGGTACGAGGTCCGGGCGGGCGGCAAGGCGGTGGGCGCCGTGACCAGCGGCACGATGAGCCCGAGCTTGGGTGTCGGCATCGCGCTCGGATACGTGCCCAGCGAGCTGGCCAAACGGGACACCGAGTTGGAGATCGACGCCCGCGGGCGCGGCATCGCGGTGCGCGTGGAGTCGACGCCGTTCTACACCGAGGGGTCGATCCGACGATGAGGGTCGGCATCCTCACGGTGAGCGACGGCTGTGCCCGTGGAGAGCGCGAGGACCGCAGCGGCGAGAAGATCGCCGTGTGGTGCGAGGAGCGGGGCTACGAGGTCGTCCATCGGGAGATCGTGCCGGACGAGACCGCCGAGATCGTGCCCCGGCTCCTCGAATGGTGCGACTCATCCGGGGCCGACGTGGTCCTCACCACGGGTGGGACGGGGCTCACTCCGCGGGACGTGACGCCCGAGGCGACGAGAGCGGTGATCGAGCGCGAAGCGCCTGGTATCACGGAGGAGATCCGGCGCCGGGGGCTCGAGGCCACCCTCTTCTCGGTGCTCTCCCGCGGAGTGGCCGGTACCCGCGGCAAGACACTGATCGTCAACCTACCGGGGAGCCCGGGCGGAGTGGCCGACGGGCTGGAGGTGCTGGCGCCTCTGCTCGACCATGCCGTGGCCCTTCTCGGCGGAGGGCCCGCGCCACACACGCCGCCGGGGCAGGACACATGACCTCCGACGACCGCGTCCTGATCTCGACGCACGACCTCCCGCGCGCGGGGCAGCTCCGGGACGCCTTCAAGCGGGAGGGGTACGCCACCGAGCTGGTGACGCCTTCGGAGCGTCTCACTGGGGACACGGACGTCGCGCTGCTCATTCTGACGGGGGTCGACCCGGGAGCGGACAGCGCGCTCGCGCGCCAGGGTAGGGACGATCTCAAGGTTCCGGTCTTCGCCATCAGCCCCGAGGACGACCTCCCGCCCGCGCTTCGCCCAGGGTTCGACGAGGTGTTCGAGCATTCGGCGTCCATCGACGATGTCGTGCTCCTGGGACGCCGTTCCATCGAGCGCCGCCGGTTGAGGGAGCTCACCGGCATCGTAGGTCGGTCGGACGCGATCCAGCAGGTCCTCGAGCGCGTCGTCCAGATCGCGCCGGTTCAGTCGACCGTGCTGGTGACGGGCGAATCGGGCACCGGCAAGGAGCTCGTCGCTCGGGGCATCCACGCGTTGTCGCCCAGGCGGCACAAGGCGTTCATCGCCGTGAACGTCGCAGCGCTCTCGGAGACCCTCCTCGAGTCCGAGCTTTTCGGGCACGAGAAGGGAGCATTCACGGGCGCCATCGATTCGCGTAGGGGCCTCTTCGAGCTCGCCGACCGCGGCACGATCTTTCTCGACGAGATCGGCGAGATGCCGCTCCAGACGCAGACCAAGCTCCTGCGCGTGTTGGAGCAGCGCGAGTTCCTTCGCGTGGGCGGAGAGAAGCCCATCAACGTCGACGTCCGCATCATCGCGGCCACGAACCAGGACCTGCGTCAGCTGGTGGCCATCGGTGAGTTCAGGCGGGATCTGTACTTCCGGCTGAACGTCCTGAGCATCGAGCTTCCGCCGCTGAGGGAAAGGCGCGAGGACATCCCGTTGCTCATCGACGCCTTCGTTCGTGAGGTGTCCGAGCGGAACGAACGGGCGTTTCCGGGCATCTCTGCCGAGGGGATGGAGATCCTGGCCGGGTACTCCTGGCCGGGTAACATCCGAGAGCTGAGGAATCTGGTCGAGTCCATGGTCGTGCTCGCGCCGAACCGCGCGATACGCCCCGAGGACATCCCCGACGAGGTGCGTCGCGGCCGCGGGACGTCGCTGCTGCCCGTTCCGATCGTGCGGAGAGAGGGAGACAAGGAAGGAAAGGCAACGCTTCGCCCCGAATTGGAGTTCATCTTCCGCACGCTGGTCGAGCTGCGCGTGGATATGGACGAGCTGAAGCGGGAGTTCGAGGCGTACCGGAGCGGGGCCTCGGTGGACCTGAGCCCCTACGCCGTCGTGGGCCGTGTGGGGGCGGGGCAGGTGCGCGACGACGACCGCGGCATCGAGATCGGGGCGTACACCCCGGACGCCGTTGGCGAGGACCAGGAGGGCGAAGAGGCCACGGTCCCGGTTACCGACCTGGTACAGGACTCGCGCGTGATCGTCTTCGAGCCCGGGATGACCATGGAGGACATCGAGCGCCAGGCGATCGTCGCCGCATTGGACGAGGTGCGCGGGAATCGACGGAAGGCGGCGGAGCTCCTGGGTATCGGAGAGCGCACCCTGTACCGGAAAATCTCGAAGTACGACCTGGACGGCTGACGTCGGCCGGTCCCGGCCGTGTGGTCAGTCGCGCGGCGCCACACCGGAGCGAGCCAGCGCGCGTGCTCTCTCCGCCTGGATACGGGGGAGGATCCCGGCCCACTGAGTGGACTGGTCGAACTGATAGGCGAGCACGAGTGACGACTCGAGGTCGATGCCCTCACCGAACGAGTAGACCGCCATCTCGGTTCGGCGCTGGCCGACACGCTGCTCGCCCCAGGACGGCGTCACCGGAATGATCCGCTCCGGGCGCACGCGGAGACCGCGAGAGATGAACTGCACCTCTTCGGGCACGAAGGACACGTCCGGCTGGTCGGAGTAGAAGGACACCAGGAAGAGGCCCTCGCCGTCACCTCCCGGTGCGTGCGCGGTCACCAGGCCCGTGAGTCGGCGCTCGGTGTCCGGCGCGGTCACGTGCGTGACCGAGGCGTGCAGCGGCGTGACCAGGAGCTGCAGGTCACCGCTGGTGAGCGCGAGCGAGACGTCTTCCTGACGGAGCGTTCCGTATCCCGGGGGCGGGGTAAGGCCCGGCGTGGCCACCGGACCCGCGCCCTCTGGAAGGGGCGCGATCGTGCACGCCGAGGCGACCGCGGCGAGCCCGAACGCGCTGCCTGTCCACCTCGCGACCCGGATCACGCGCCTTCCTCTTCCACGAGCAACTCGTCCAGCGCCTCCAGTAGGGTCTCGCGGCCCTCTCCCGTCTTGGACGAGAAGGGGAGGAGTTGCGATGCCTCGACCCCGAGCGCTTCGGCGGCGCGTGGCACGCTCCGCTCCCGCTCCATGGTCTTGAGCTTGTCCACCTTGGTCAGGACGATGAGCGTGGGCACCTCGAGGCCAGAGAGGTATTCGACCATGCGGATGTCGTGCTTGGTCGGAGGATGCCTCGCGTCCACCAGGTGCACGACGCCCTTCACCCGGCCGGACTCGCCGAGGTACCACTCGATGAGCTCGCTCCATGCGTCGCGCATCTTCTGGGGCACGCGCGCGTACCCGTATCCCGGCAGGTCGACCAGGAAGAAGTCGTCGTTCACCCGAAAGAAGTTGAGCGCCTGGGTCTTTCCGGGCGTCGCGGAGACGTGCGCGATCTTCTTGCGGGTGCGCCGGAGCAGCGTGTTGATGAGCGACGATTTGCCGACGTTCGAGCGCCCCGAGAAGGCCACCTGGGGGAGGTCGCCCGGTGCCTCGCCGCCGGGCGCCGCGATGGTTCCCGCGTACTCGACCACGCGGATCTTCATCCGTGCGAGACGGACACTCCCACTCCGGCCTCCGCCGTCCGCTGGGACCGGCGGCGCGGACCGACCAGCACCGCGTCCATCACCTCGTCCATGGTCTTCACGAGGTCGAACGTGACTTGCTCGCGAACCTCTTCAGGAAGCAGCTCGAGCTCGCTGGCGTTTGCGGCCGGCAGCACGACCTTCCGCATTCCGCTCCTCAGCGCGGCAACCGCCTTCTCCTTGACCCCACCGACGCCGAGCACTCGGCCGCGGAGTGTGATCTCCCCGGTCATGGCCACGTCGGCTCGGGTCGGCGTGTCGATGAGCGCGGAGATGAGCGCCACCGCGATCGTGATCCCGGCCGAGGGTCCGTCCTTGGGGGTCGCGCCCTCGGGGATGTGGATGTGCACGTCCACCTTCTCGTGGAAGAGCGGCTCCAGGCCGAGCAGCGCCGAGCGCGAACGCGCGTAGGTGACCGCGGCCTGTGCGGACTCCTTCATCACGTCGCCGAGTGTGCCAGTCAGCCGAAGGTTGCCGGTACCCGGAACGATCGCGACCTCCACGTCGAGTACTTCACCGCCCGAGGCGGTCCAGGCGAGTCCGTTCGCGATGCCGATACGCTCGCCGTCCTGGTCGCGGTCGGGCGGCTGGTACGGCTGCGGACCGAGGAACTCCTTCAGGTGCTCCACGTCCACCACGCTAATGGTCTCCTCGCCGTCTGCGACGGACCGGGCGAGCTTGCGCGCGATGCGCGACAGACGCCGCTCGAGCTCGCGGACACCGGCCTCGCGCGTGTACCGCTCGATGATGTCGTGGATGGCCGCCGGGGAGAGCGCATAGCGCGCCTCGTCGAGCCCGTGCCGGGTCACCTGTCGGGGCCATAGGAAGCGTCCCGCGATCTCCCGCTTCTCTGTGTCGAGGTAGCCGGGTAGGCGGATGACCTCCATGCGGTCGCGAAGCGGCTCGGGGATTCCCTGCAGTGTGTTCGCGGTCGCCACGAAGAGAACGTCCGAGAGGTCGAATTCGAGCTCCAGGTAGTGATCCGTGAACGACTTGTTCTGCTCCGGATCCAGGACCTCGAGCAAGGCCGCACCGGGGTCGCCGTGGAAGTCACGCGCGAGCTTGTCCACCTCGTCCAGCAGGAAGACCGGGTTGCGCGTACCGCTCCGACGCATGCCTTGTATGACACGGCCCGGCAGGGCGCCTACGTAGGTGCGGCGGTGCCCGCGGATCTCGGCCTCGTCGCGCACGCCGCCCAGGCTCACCCGTACGAACTCGCGGTCGAGCGCGTCCGCAATGCTCCTCCCCAGGGACGTCTTGCCCACGCCGGGCGGGCCCACCAGGCAGAGGATCGGCCCGCGCATCTCGTTGACCAGCGAGAGCACGGCGACGTGGTCCAGGATGCGGTCTTTCACCTCCTGCAGGCCGAAGTGCGCGGCCTCGAGGACGTTGGCGGCCCGCCGGACGTCGATGCTGTCCTGCGAGCGCGCGCTCCAGGGCAGGGAGACGATCCAGTCGAGGTGGGTTCGGATGACCGCCGCCTCCGGCGCCACCGGGTTCAGCTTGCGGAGGCGTCCCAGCTCCTTCTCGGCTCGGCTCCTCGCGTGCGGAGGAAGGTCGGCTTGCTCGATGGTCTCACGGATCTCGGTCCACTCGTCG
>JAHEKM010000010.1:22686-43995 GCA_024638325.1 Gemmatimonadota bacterium
CGGGCTGGTCGCGACCGCCCCCGAGCTGCAGCTGGATCTGGCGGTCGAGCTTTCGCTCGATGCGGAGGATCTCGAGCTCCCGCACGAGGATCTCGCGGAGGATCTCCAAGTGGGCCGACAGCTCGGTGGCCTCCAGGATCTCCTGCTTCTCGGGCGACGGTAAGATGAGGTGCCCCGAGACCAGGTGCGCGAACCGTACACGGTCCCCATCGGCCGAGAGGATGCCTGAGAGCTCTTCCGGAATCCGCTCGTGTAGCCGGGCGTACTCGGCGTAGAGGCTCACCACCGAACGCGCGAGGGATTCGACCCGCTCGGAGACCGGGCCCACCTCGGTCTCCCTGGTAACCAGCGGCTCGATGGTCGCCCGGAGCGCCTCGGTGGTGGTGGTCAGTCGCTTGATCCGGGCCCGCCCGAGCCCCTCGAGGACCACGCGTGACGTACCGTCCGGAAGCTGCGAGACCTGAACGAGGCGCGCGATGGTCCCGACCCTGAACAGCTCGTTGCTGCCAGGGTCGTCCTCGGCAGGGTCCTTCTGGGCGACGAGCAGAACGAGGTCGTCCGCCTCCCGGGCCTCGTCGAGGGCGGCCACCGAGCGCCTCCGCCCGATGAGGATCGGGAGGACGATGTAGGGGAAGAAGACCAAGTCCCTGAGCGCGACCACGGGAAGGCGGTCGGGAACCTCGACCTCGTCCTCGGTCCGGATTACGATGGCCATGCCTTGGGCGCCCGTGGTGAGTAGACGGCGCCTATCGTAAACGCTGTGCGGCCTGTGCAACAGGGACGCGGGAGGGGTGCGCCCTACACGGGTGGGTATTGTCGCCTACACGACAACAAAACTGGCCGACGCGGAACCGTCGACCGGCCTGAATCAGGCCTCCTTCTTACGCTCCTCGGCGTGCAGGACCAGGAGCGGGGCCACGCCGTTCTCGACGGACTCCTCGGTCACCACGACCTCCCGCACGTCCTCGCGGGAGGGGATCTCGAACATGACCTCGCGCATGACCGACTCGATGATCGACCGCAGGCCGCGGGCCCCGGTGCCGCGGTCGAGCGTCTTCCTGGCGATGGCGCGGATCGCCGCCGGCTCGAACGTGAGTCCGATGCCGTCGAGTTCGAACATCTTGTCGTATTGCTTCACGAGGGCGTTCTTCGGCTCCTGGAGGATCTGCACCAGCGAATCCTCGTCCAGGTCATCCAGGTGGACCGTGACGGGCAGCCGCCCGACGATCTCGGGAATGAGCCCATACCGCTGCAGGTCTTCCGGCTCGACGTGCTGCAGCATGTTGCCGTCCTTGTGCTGCACGTCCTCCCCAGCGTAACCGATGCGGCGCTTGCCGATCCGACCCTCGACGATCTGCTCGAGCCCGTCGAAGGCACCGCCACAGATGAACAGGATGTTCCTGGTGTTGATCTGGATGTACTCCTGCTGCGGATGCTTACGCCCGCCCTGCGGAGGTACGCTCGCGATGGTCCCCTCGAGGATCTTCAGGAGCGCCTGCTGTACGCCTTCGCCCGAGACGTCGCGGGTGATGGACGGGTTCTCGGACTTCCTGGCGATCTTGTCGATCTCGTCGATGTAGACGATGCCACGCTCGCATTCGGCGACGTTGAAGTCCGCGGCCTGTAGCAGTCGCACGAGGATGTTCTCGACGTCCTCGCCGACGTAGCCGGCTTCGGTCAGCGTCGTCGCGTCGGCGATGGTGAAGGGAACGTGCAGAATCCTCGCCAGCGTCTGGGCCAGTAGCGTCTTGCCGACGCCGGTCGGTCCGATGAGGAGGATGTTCGCCTTGTCGATCTCCACCTCATCGAGCACACCATGGTGCCGGACCCGCTTGTAATGGTTGTAGACCGACACGCACAGAGAGCGCTTCGCGATCTCCTGGCCGATGACGTACTGGTCCAGGACCGCCTTGATCTCCTCGGGCTTCGGACTCGGTACGGTATGCTCTTGGGCTTCCCGCTCCTCCTCCTCCGCGAGGATCTCGTTACACAGCGAGATGCACTCGTTGCAGATGTAGACGTTGGGTCCGGAGATGAACTTCTTCACGCTCTCCTTGGACTTACCGCAGAAGCTGCAGCGAAGGTGCTTGTCGCTGGTCATGACTTCGGCTCCGGGTTGTCGGAATCGGTCGGCTTGCCGTTCATGGTCTGAACGGGTCCTTCCAGGACCTTGTCGATGAGCCCGTACTCCACCGCGTCCTGGGGGCTCATGAAGCGGTCACGATCGACGTCCTCGGCGATGCGCTCCACGGGCTGACCCGTGTGCTCCGAGATGATCGTGTTGAGGCGCTCACGGATATGGAGGATCTCCCTGGCCGCGACCTCGACGTCGGCCGCGGTGCCCGAGTAGCCACCCGAAGGCTGGTGGATCATGATGCGGGAGTTGGGCAGCGCGTGGCGCTTCCCCTTCGCGCCGGCGGTCAGCAGCACCGCGCCCATGGACGCCGCCATGCCGACGCAGAACGTGGAGACCGGCGCCCGCAGGTGCTGCATGGTGTCGTAGATGGCCATGCCCGCGTACACGCTTCCACCCGGGGAATTGATGTACATGAAGATGTCCCGCTCGGGATCCTCGGCGTCGAGAAAGAGCAGCTGCGCCAGGATGATATTGGCGACGTTGTCGTCCACGGCGGTCCCCAGGAACACGATACGGTCCATGAGCAGCCGACTGAAGATGTCGTAGCTGCGCTCGCCGCGACTCGTGCGTTCTATGACGTACGGGGGGTAGATCGTCATGTGATTTCCGACTGCTCCTTGAGGAACTCGAATACCTTCCGCTCGGTCAGGTCGCGCTCGAGCGAGTCCAGGCGACCCGACTTCTGCATACTTGCGTAGACCTTCGCCGCGGTCGTTTCGTTGGCTGTGGCGATCTCCTCGACGCGCGCGTCGAGCTCGTCGTCCGTCGCGTTGAGGCCCTGGGTCTCCGCGATCTTGTCGATGACCAGGAGCCGCTTCACGGCGCGCTCGGCCTCGGGACGTATCTGAACACGCGCCTCCTGCAGGCGCTCCTCGTCGACACCTTTCGCCTCTCCGAGCACGCCCTCGACGTACCGATCGACCATCGACTGCGGGACCTCGAACGGGTTGGCATCGATGACGAACTCCAGGAGGCGGCCCCGCACTGCGGCCTCGGCCTGGTCGGACGCTTCTTTCTCCAGGTCCTCCCGGACCCTCGCGGTCAGTGCGTCGAGCGTCTCGAAGTCGCCGACCTGCTTCGCGAGATCGTCGTCGAGCGGAGGGCGTTCCAGTCTGCGCCGCGACGTCAGCTCGATGCGCACCCGTCCGGTCTCCGCGACGCTCTCGGGGTCGTCCGGGTCGCCGGGGAACGTGACGTCGAACTCGTCGTCGGCGCCGATCTCCAGCGTCTTGATCGCCGTCTCGATGTCCTGGATCGCGTCGCCCCTCCCGAGGATGAAGTCGTAGGGGCGGGCCTCTTCGTCTGCGTCCTCGCCGAGCCTGGCGAGGCTCACGGATACGAGGTCGCCGTCCTCCGGCTTCCCGGCCTCCACCGGCTGCCACGCGCCGTTCTGCTCCTGGATGCGCTCGAGCACCTGCTGCACCTGGTCGTCGGTTACGTCGGCCTTGGGGCGCTCGACGGCGAAACCGCTCAGACGGGCCAGCTCGATGATGGGCTGGACGTCGAACTCGACATCGAAGCTCAGGTCCTCTTCGGGGGCGTACTTCACGTCCTCGATCTGGCCTTCGCTGATGGGGCGGAGCTGCTCCGTCGCCAGCGCCTGGCGGTAAGCGTCGCCGATGAGCCGGTCGAGTGCCTCCTGCCGGAGCGCACCCGAGAAGCGTGTCTCGATGACCCGGGTCGGCACCCGACCCTTCCGGAAGCCCTTGAGGCTCGCCCTGGAGGCCAACTTCTTGGCGGCCTTCCGCTCCTCCTCCTGCACGATGGCGGCTGGAACGGTGACGCTCATACGGCGGCGCCAGCGCTCGTGCTCCTGGACGGAGATCTGCAGTCGTGTTGCGTCTATAGCCATTCGTTGTCGCGCCGCCCTCGCGGGCTCGGTTGCGGAATCGGCGAGTGCGAAAGGGGGGACTCGAACCCCCACGGCACGAGGCCACGGGATCCTAAATCCCGCGCGTCTACCAATTCCGCCACTTTCGCGCGTCCATGTGAACCCCCGGCGAAGTCCGCAGGAGGCCACCGGAAAGGTAAAACCCCGGTGGAGAGGGGTTCAATCTTCGTTTAGGACGGATACACGTCGCTGTGCCCTCCCTCGGAGCGAAACGGCCCGCGGCGGAGCTCTCCGCCACGGGCCGTCAACCTCGTCCGGTCGGGGTGCCGTACTACGGCATGCGCACGTTGAGCACGCGTTGTGTGCCGTTCCGATCCTGGAAGTGCAGCGACACGATCTCGCCCGGGGGCACCCGGTCGAGCGCCTCCCGGACATCCGTCGTGCTCTCGATGGGCTCTTCATTGATGCGAAGAAGGCGACTGCCCTGGTAACGGAGCGCCTGTCTCCGGTCCGCAGCGCTGCCGGGCGCCACGTCGGTCAGGACCACGCCGCCGGGCATTGCGAAGCCGTACGCCTCAGCGTTCTCGGCGTCGATCGGCTCGACCTCGATCCCGAGACGCTGCACGGCCGTCGGAGCGGCGGTCGTCTGCGCCGGCGGTGGGTTGTTGATGGGCGCTTCTCCCAGCACGACGTCCACGTCCACACGGCGTCGCTCACGGTAGACGGTCACGGTGACCGTTTCCCCGGGCCGGTGCTCCGCGATCTCGGCTTGGAGCTCGGCGGTGTATCCGACCGGCTCGCCGTCGATCGCCACGATCACGTCCTCCGCCCGCAACCTCCCCTGCGACGGTCCGGGCTGGACCTCCTGCACGAACACCCCGGAGATGGACGGGAGCCCGTACAGCTCGGCGTCCTCCGGCGAGACGTTCTCGATGGCGACACCGATGCGTGGTCGACGCGGATGGCCGTACTCGATCAGGTCCTCCATCACGCGCCTGGCGAGGTTGATCGGAATCGCGAAGCCGTAGCCCTGGTAGACGCCGGTCTCAGAGGCGATGGCCGAATTGATGCCGACCACCTGGCCCTGGAGGTTCACCATGGGACCGCCGGAGTTGCCCGGGTTGATGACCGCATCGGTCTGGATGAAGTCCTCGATGGCCCAGGAGGCCTGATCCTGGCCGTACCGGGGATCGCGGAAGAGATCCTGGCCCAGCAGGCCCAGTCCCCGGCCGCGGGCGCTGATGATGCCGGCCGTGACCGTGAAGCTCAGCTGCGTCGAGCCTCCGAAGCCCGGGTTCCCGATGGCCAGGATCCACTGACCGACCTTCACGTCGTCCGAGTCTCCGAACGACATCGCCGGCAGCGTCCCACCCGCATCGATCTTGATGACCGCGACGTCCGTGAACGGGTCGGCGCCGACGATCTCGGCCCTGAACTGACGTCGGTCCTGGAAATAGACCGTGACTTCCTGGGCACCCTCGACGACGTGGTTGTTCGTCAGGATGTAGCCGTCGGGCGAGACGATGAAGCCGGTGCCACCCGCCACGCGGGGCGGCTGAGCGCCGCCGTCTCCACCCGGATCATCGGGCAGACCGGGAAAGAAACGACGCAGCAGCTCGGGATCCGGCTGCCCACCCGGGCTGGTCGCGGCGGGGCTCGTCCGCGGGCGGCGCGTCTCGATCCTGACCACCGACGGGGTCACCGCCTCCGACAGGTTCGTGAAGGCGTCGCTCAGGTCCAGCGCGGGCTGCACCGCCTCGGGCGAGACCTGAGGCGCGGTGCTGATCGCGGGCATCGCGTGGGACACGCTCGTCCATCCGAGTCCGCTCGCCACGCCGAGCCCGAAAAGGAATGCGACGGCGGTGAACATCACCACCTTCGCCTTGGCTCTCAGAGGGTCGTACATCTCCAACCTCCAAACTCGCTACTTCGGTTCACGTTGTCGGCGGTGTCTCGCCGCGGCTTCTTACACGAAGAGTCCTGAACCGGGTCCGATCGTTAGTCGATCCAGCTGTGGCGAGCCGAAGGTGTCGGCGGGCGAGCCCGCCGACACCCCCATGTCCGGTCTCTCTACTTCTCCTCGTCGACGATCTCGTAGTCTGCCTCGACCACGTCTTCGTCGGCAGGGGCTGCCTCGTCGGCTCCGCCCCCGGCTCCCTCTTCGGCGGGCGCCCCTTCGGCGGCCGCCTCGGCCTCCGAAGCCTCGGCCGCTTGGGCCTGGTACATCTCCTGGCCGGCGGCGCTGAACGCCTGCATGAGCTCGTCGCGCGCCGCGGTGATGGCGTCCACGTCGTCACCCTTGAGCGCCTCCTTGGCCTGCTCGACCGCTCCGGTCAGGCGCTCCTTCGAGGCCTCCGAGACCTTGTCCCCCCATTCGGCCGAGTCCTTCTCGACCTGGTAGACGAGGCTGTCGAGCTGGTTGCGCGCCTCCACCTTGCCGCGACGCTCCTCGTCCTCGGAGGCGTGCGCCTCGGCGTCCTTCACCATGTTGTCGATCTCGGAGTCCGAGAGTCCGCTCGAGGCCTCGATGCGGATCCTCTGCTCCTTGCTCGTCGCGCGATCCTTCGCGGAGACGTGCAGGATGCCGTTGGCGTCGATGTCGAAGGTGACCTCGACCTGCGGCATGCCCCGGGGGCCCGGCGGAATGCCCGTCAGCTGGAATTTGCCGATGGTCTTGTTGTCCATCGCCATCTTCCGCTCGCCCTGAAGGACGTGGATCTCGACCGTCGTCTGGTTGTCCTCCGCGGTGGAGAACACCTCGGCCTTCTTGGTCGGGATCGTCGTGTTGCGCTCGATGAGCGTGGTCATCACTCCGCCGAGCGTCTCGATGCCGAGCGACAGCGGGGTCACGTCGAGGAGGAGCACGTCGGTGACGTCACCGGCGAGCACCCCGCCCTGGATCGCAGCGCCGACGCCGACGACCTCGTCCGGGTTTACCCCCTTGTGGGGCTCCTGGCCGAAGAAGTCCTTCACGACCTCCTGGATCTTCGGAATGCGCGTGGAGCCACCCACCAGGATCACCTCGTCGATCTCCTCGAGCTTCAGCCCGGCGTCCTCGAGCGCCTTCTTCATCGGCGGGATCGTGCGCTGGATGAGGTCGTCCGCGAGCTGCTCGAACTTGGCCCGACTGAGGCTGTAGTTCATGTGCTTCGGACCTTCCTGCGTCGCCGTGATGAACGGCAGGTTGATGTCCGAGTTCATCGTCGTGGACAGCTCCATCTTCGCCTTCTCGGCCGCTTCCTTCAGCCGCTGGAGCGCCATCGAGTCCTTCGAGAGGTCGATGCCCTGGTCCTTCTTGAACTCCTCCACCAGCCAATTGATGATGCGCTGGTCGAAGTCGTCACCGCCGAGGTGGGTGTCGCCGTTCGTCGACTTCACCTCGAAGACGCCGTCGCCGAGCTCCAGAATGGAGATGTCGTACGTGCCGCCACCGAGGTCGAAGACCGCGATCTTCTCGTCTGACTTCTTGTCGAGGCCGTAGGCGAGCGCCGCGGCGGTCGGCTCGTTGATGATGCGCAGGACCTCCAGGCCGGCGATCTTGCCGGCGTCCTTGGTGGCCTGACGCTGCGCGTCATTGAAGTACGCCGGCACCGTGATGACCGCTTGGCTGACTTTCGTGCCCAAGTAGTCCTCGGCCGTCTGGCGCATCTTCTGGAGGATGATCGCGCTGATCTCGGGCGGACTGAACGTCTTGTCCGCGTTCGGGATCTTCACGTGCACCCGGCCCTGTGCGTCGTGGTCGACGTCGTAGGGGACGAGCTTCTCTTCCTCCTCCACCTCCTGGTGCTTGCGACCCATGAACCGCTTGATGGAGAACACGGTGTTCTCCGGGTTCGTGATCGCCTGACGCCGAGCGACCTGGCCCACCAGACGCTCGCCGTCCTTCGTGAAGGCGACGACCGAAGGGGTGGTACGGCCGCCCTCGGAGTTGGGAATCACGACGGGCTCTCCGCCCTCCATGACCGCGACGACCGAGTTGGTGGTGCCGAGGTCGATCCCGATGACTTTGCCCATGATCTCCTCTGGACGAATCGTTTCAAGGTGTTGTGCCGCGGCACGAGAAGTGCAATCGATGTGCCGTCGACAGGCACCGGAATCCCGCCGTAATGACGGGGATTCCGGATGCGTCCTGCCATTATGGCATAATTCGCCATGTTTCCTCTCCGCGATGACAATCCGACCGAGATCTTTCCGGTCGTCACGCTGCTGCTCATCGCGGCCAGCGCCTGGGCGTGGTGGTACCTCCAGGGAGCCGGGTTCTCCGCTGAGGCCCTCGGCAGCTCCATCTGTGCGCTAGGGGCGATTCCGGCGGAGGTGACCGGGGTGTTCGACCCCGAGGCGGCCACCGCAGGCCCCTGCCGCCTCGGTGGGCTGACCTGGCAGACCCTCTTCACGTCGATGTTCCTGCACGGCAGCTGGATGCACCTCATCGGCAACCTCTGGTTCCTCTGGATCTTCGGGAACAACGTCGAGGACTCGATGGGGCACCTCCGCTTCGTCGTGTTCTACCTGCTCGCGGGCCTGGTGGCGGCCCTGGCTCACGTCCTCACGGACCCCGGCTCGGCGGTCCCGATGGTGGGCGCTTCCGGCGCGATCAGCGGCATCATGGGCGCGTACCTCGTTCTGTATCCACGAGCACGAATCCACACGCTCTTCTTCTTCATCATCTTCTTCCGCGTCGTGCCCATCCCGGCGTTTGTCATGCTGGGTTATTGGATGCTGATCCAGGTCGCCTCTTCGGCGGCGACGCCCGCCGGCGGTGGTGGAGTCGCGTATATGGCGCACATCGGCGGCTTCGTCGCGGGCTTGCTGCTCATCTTCGTCTTCCGCAACCCCAAGCTGGTGAACGCCAAGCGGAGTGGGGTGAAGCTCGCGCGGCACGAGCTCGACCACGGCGGCTGGTGGTAGGCAGGGGCGCGTCGGATATTCGCCGGAGCCATCCGCCTCAGCCCCGCCACCTCACCGAATGAAGCGACCCGGTCTTCCCGGCACGGGAACAGCCGCACCCCGGCGCCGCAGGGTGACACTTCCCCGAGCGTGCGCCGGCGTCTGCGTAGCGATCGCGTGTCTGGTGACGGGCGCCGTGGGAGCGGAAGCCACTCCCGTTCACACGACCGTCCCGGCCGAGGCCACGACCACTGTCCAGGCGCAAGCCGAAGCGGCCGGGTCGCTGGTGGTACCGCGTGGCTCGGTCGAGACCCCGGTGCTGGTGCGACTCAGGTCCCTGCTCGGGCTGGTCGTGCTCGTCGGTTTGGCCTGGCTCCTGAGCACAGATCGGAAGCGCGTGGCATGGAGGGTGGTGGCGTGGGGCATCGGCCTCCAGTTCGCCTTCGCCGCGCTCATCCTGAAAACTCCGGTCGGGGACGGCGTCTTCGCCGCGATGAACACGGCGTTCGTCGCGCTCCTCGGCTTCACGCTCGACGGGGCCCGCTTCATTTTCGGTAACCTGGTGCTGGACACTGTACCGGTCGGGACGGGCACCGTGGGACAGGGCGACTTCACCGCGATCCCGGGTCAGGTCGCCAACACGGGAGCCTTCTTCGCGTTCAACGTGCTGCCGACCATCATCTTTTTCGCGTCTCTCATGACCGTGTTGTACCACCTGGGGCTCATGCAACGGATCGTGCGAGGATTCGCCTGGGTGATGCAGCGAACCATGAGAACCTCGGGCGCGGAGACGATGTCGGCGGCCGGCAACATCTTCGTGGGCATGACGGAGGCTCCGCTCCTCGTGAAGCCTTTCGTCGAACGCATGACCATGTCCGAGCTCATGGCGGTCATGACCGGAGGCTTCGCAACTGTCGCCGGCGGTGTACTCGCGGCGTACGTGCTGATGCTCGTGGCTTTCTTTCCGGACGTGGCGGGTCACCTGATGGCGGCGTCCGTGATGTCCGCCCCCGCGGCCCTCGTCGTTGCGAAGGTGATGGTGCCGGAGAGCGAAGAGCCCGAGACGTCCGGCATGGTGGAGATCGCCGTGGAGCGCCCGCACGCGAACGTGATCGACGCTGCGGCGAGAGGGGCGGGTGAAGGCCTGCACTTGGCGCTGAACGTCGGCGCCATGCTCCTCGCCTTCGTGGCTTTGGTCGCCATGTGCAACGGAATCCTGGGCTGGCTGGGGGCGTTCGTCGGCTGGGGAAGCGTGAGCTTCGAGGGCATCCTGGGCTGGGTGCTGGCGCCGCTCGCCTGGCTGATGGGGGTCCCGTGGGGCGACGCACCGGAGGTCGGCGCGCTCCTCGGCGTGAAGACCGTGCTCAACGAGTTCTTCGCCTATCTGCAGCTGGCCGGCTCGCTCGAATCCGGGTCGGGCCTCGAGGCGCGTTCGGTGGTGATCGCGACGTACGCCCTCTCGGGATTCGCGAACTTCGCCTCCATCGCGGTCCAGCTCGGGGGCATCGGGGGTATCGCGCCCTCTCGCCGGCAAGATCTGTCGCGGCTCGGACTGCGTGCCATGGTCGGGGGCTCGCTCGCCGCCTTCATGACCGCCAGTATCGCGGGTATGATGCTGTGAGGTTTCGCTGGTGAGCGAGGCCTTCGACGTGGCCTCCGCGGTCGACCACCTCCGGTCCCGTCTGCCGGAGGTCCCCCGCATCGGCATCGTTCTGGGCTCGGGTCTGGGGGGCGTCGCCGACAGAGTCACGGGTCGAACCGAGGTGCCGTTCGCTCGGGTACCGGGCTACCCCGGGACCAGTGTCGCCGGGCACGCGGGCACCTATGTGGCGGGTCGACTGGGCGACACCGCCGTGCTCCTACAGAGCGGGCGCTTCCACCGGTACGAGGGCCACCCCGACGACATCGTCGCGGCCCCGATTCGCGTCGCGGCTGCGCTGGGTGTGCACACCCTGATCCTCACCAACGCGGCCGGGGGCATTCGCCGTGACCTCGATCCGGGGGCGATCATGCTGCTCGCCGATCACATCAACTGGATGTTCACTAGCCCGCTCATCGGTGCGGTCCATGGGCGCGAGGAGCGCTTCCCCGACATGAGCCGCCCCTACGACGAGGCGCTCGCCGATCTCGCGCGGACCGCAGCCCGGGACCTCGGTGTGCGCCTGGACGAGGGCGTGTATGCGGCCGTCCTGGGGCCCGCCTACGAGACGCCGGCGGAGGTGCGGCTACTGGAGCGGCTCGGCGCAGACGCCGTAGGCATGTCGACGGTACCCGAGGTGCTGGTGGCGCGCGCCCTGGGTCTGCGCTGCCTCGCCTTCAGCGTGGTCACGAACCGGGCGGCGGGGTTGGGCGCGGGGGCCCTGGGACACGAAGAGGTGATCGCTACCGGTCGGGAGGCGGGGACCCGGCTCGCGGAGCTGCTGGCCCACCTGGTCGTGGAGATCGACCGGTCCTACCCTGGGTCGGCGAAGTGATTGACCGGTCCGCGGCCGGAGCCGAACCCCGGCGCCTCGGCGATCGCGCGGCCGATGAACGCGACCCCCCGCTCGACGGCGTCCGGGAGCTCGAGGCCGAGGGCCAGGCCGGCCGCGATCGCGGCAGAGAGCGTGCAGCCGGTGCCGTGCGTGTGGGGCGTATCGATACGCTGTCGGCTCCAGCGCTGCTCGTCGTCTTCGGTGAGCAGGATGTCTACGATGGTGCCCTCGAGGTGCCCCCCCTTGAGGAGCACCGCGTCCGCACCGAGGCCGAGAATGCGCCGGCCGGCCTCGACCATCTCGTCCGGTCTCGCCACGTCCATGCCGGCGAGCATGCCGGCCTCGTGCAGGTTGGGAGTCACCAGCGTGGCGAGCGGCACGAGCTCCTCGGCGATGGTGCTCACCGCCTTCGACTCGAGGAGCCGGTCGCCGCTCGTGGCCACCATGACAGGATCGAGGACGTACGGGGTCAGTGCGTGCCCGCGGATGGCGGAGGCCACCAGGGACACGAGCTCCGACGTCGCGAGCATTCCGGTCTTGGTCGCAGCGGGTCGCAGGTCGCCGGCGACCGCGTCGATCTGGGCCAACACGTCGTCGAGCGGGACGGGGTGGACCCGGTGCACGCCCACGGTGTTCTGCGCAGTAACCGCGGTGATCGCGCTGGTGCCGTAGACTCCGAACGCGTGGAAGGTCTTGAGGTCGGCCTGGATGCCGGCACCGCCGCCGGAGTCGCTTCCGGCGATGGTGAGGGCGATGGGCGGTCGAATGCTCATGGAACTGGAAGGTGGAGCTAGAGATGGGGCTGAGCCAGCGTAAGCAGAAGCTCGTCGCGCGCCTGTGTGTACCCAAGACTCGAGCCCGCGAGGCGGCCGTCCTCGTCGAAGGCGTGCGCGCTGTAGAGGAGGCGCTGGACTCCGAGGTGGAGGTCCTGTTCGCGGTCACGTCCCCGAGGCTCACCGACTCGCATGCGGGCACGGTCGTGGAGGCCCGGCTGGCCGAGCACGAGGTCGAGCGGGTGGACGACCAGGAGCTGGCGAGGCTGTCGGATACGGAGAGCGATCAGGGCGTGCTTCTCGTGTGCCGCGAGCCCCCATGGGACCTGAACGTGGTCACGCGCGACGGTCGGTATCTGCTCCTCGATGGTGTGCAGGACCCCGGTAACGCGGGCACACTCGTGCGGGCGGCGGTCGCCTTCGGGCTGAGCGCCGTCGTATGCCTCGACGGCACCGTGGATCCTTGGAGCCCGAAGCCGGTACGCGCGTCGGCGGGGATGATCTTCCGAGTCCCGGTGGTCAGGGCGGGCTCGGAGGCCGTGTTGGCCCGCTTGCGGGATACCGACGTGCCGCTCTACGTGGCAGACACACGAGGGGAGGAAGTCGACGTGCACTCCGCGAAGGCATCGTTCGCACTCGCGCTCGGAAACGAAGGCCGCGGGGCCCGGCGCGCGCTCCAGGCTCAAGCCGAGCGCGCGCTGGCGATTCGCATGCCCGGAGGGGCCGAGTCTCTCAACGTCGCCATGGCCGGCTCCATCCTTCTCCACGAGCTGACCCGGGGCGCAATCGGTGGCTGAGGCGCTCTGGGTCCCGATCGTGGCCGGCCTCTTCGGGCTGACGATCGGGTCCTTCCTGAACGTGTGTACGCTGCGCTGGCCGGTCGACGAGAGTGTGGTTTCCCCCGGCTCGCACTGCCCCAAGTGCGAGGAGCCCGTCCGTTGGTACGACAACGTACCCTTGATCTCATGGCTCCTGCTGCGGGGCAGGTGTCGTCACTGTGAGGAGCCGGTGTCCGTCCAGTATCCGCTGGTCGAGCTCGCCACCGGCCTTGTGTGGGCGGGCGTCTTCGCGGTCCACGGCCTGTCCTGGGAGGCGCTGCGCGGGGCGCTCTTTCTCACCATCCTGTTCGGGATCTCCATCTCGGACGCCCGCTTCTACATCATCCCGGACGAGTTCTCGGTGGGCGGCGCGGTATTCGGTCTGGGACTGTCGTTCGCCCCGGGCGGGCTCGGCTGGCTCGACGCACTCATCGGCGCCGTCGTCGGCTACGCCGTGCTGTGGCTCGTGGGTGTCGCCGGGACGCGCCTCATCAAGAAACTGTCACCTGGACGCCTCGAGGAGGCCGGAGTGGACCAGGCCATGGGCGGCGGCGACGTGAAGATGATGATGATGATCGGCGCCTACCTGGGCGTGTGGGGCGTGGCGCTCACGACCTTCCTCGGCTCGGTCCTGGCCCTGGTCGTCTTCGGGCCGATCTCGGCGCTTTCCAAGCGCCTGGTGCCCCTCGGCATCTTCCTCGCGGCGGGCGCCGCCGTGGCCTACGCCTGGGGCGATCAAATGGTGGCCTGGTATCTGCGCTTCGCGGGGATCGCGGGCTGACGGCCACTGCGGCGCCGAGCTACGGGTCCGAGCAGTCCCTGATGTAGCCGCAACGGTCGCAGATCAGCTTGCAGTGCGTCTCCCGCATGGGGGCTCCGCACAGATCACAGAGCGGGGGGCTGGAGTCATTCTCGTCGGCTGACGTCTCGGCGCGAGACGCCTCGGCTGACGAAGGCGAACCGGAAGGCCGGCCTGCGGACGATGCGCTCACTCCTCGACTCCGCCGATGCCCTCCGCCATGTATCGACGCGAGCGCTCCACGTAGTGCTTGCCGCCGTCCTTGATCCACTCCGCGGAGCCACCCTCGAGGGTCTTCTTGACCTTGCCCGGTACGCCCGCGACCACGCTGCGCCGCGGGATGTCGGCCCGCTCGAGGACGACGGTGTTGGCGGCGACCACGCACTCCTCGCCGATGCTGGCATTCTGCAGAATCACCGCGTTCATTCCGATGACGGTACGGCTCCCGATGGTGCAGCACTCGAACTTGGCGCCATGTCCGACCGTAACGTCGTCCCCCACGACGGTCGGGCCCCAGTGGCCGACGTGGATGACGCAGTTCTCCTGCACGCTGGTGCGTTCCCCGATCACAATGGAATGATCCGGGTCGTCTCCGCGAAGAACGGCCCCGAACCAGATGCTGGACTCCGCGCCGATGGTCACGTCGCCGATGACGACCGCGGTGGGCGCGAGGAAGACGGAAGGGTGGATGCTCGGCGTCTTCCCACCGAAGGGGATCACGAGGGCCATCAGCCCTCCTCGTCGTCTTCGAAGAGCTTCGTGAGGCGTGCCCTCACCACCTGGGTGTCGGTCGCCTCCAGGATGTCGATGCGGACGCCGGCGCGCTCGAAGGTGGCTCCGGTGTCGGGGACGTGACCCAGCTCCTCGAGGATGAAGCCGTTGAGCGAGCGGTGCTCCGCCCTCGGAAGCGAGACGTCGAGCGCGTCGTCGATCTCACGCACGTCGACGCCGGCTCCGACCTCCACCGCTACCGGCGAGACATGCACGATGTCCTCGCTCTCGACGTCGGTCTCGTCATGGATCTCGCCCACCAGCTCTTCGAGCACGTCCTCCAGCGTGACCAGTCCGTCGGTTCCCCCGAATTCGTCCGCCACGATGCCCATGTGGATCCGGCGGGTCTGAAAGTCCTTGAGGAGCTGGGCGAGGGAGAGCGAGCCGGGCACGAAGAAGGGAGCTCGAGCAAGGTCCCCGAGCTTCAACGACCGGTCGCCCTCGGCGACGCGCTCGTAGACCTCGCGGATGTACAGGATACCCGTGACATCGTCTACGGAGTCGGCGTATACGGGGACTCGGCTGTACGGCACCTCGGGGAGGCCGTCCACGATGTCTTCGAGCGTCAGGTCCTCCTTCCATGCGAACACGTCGACGCGGGGCACCATCACGTCCCACGCCGTCAGCTCGTCGAGGTGAAAAGCCCGCTCGACCAGCAGGTTCTCGGACTCCTCGAGGATGCCCTCTTGCTCCCCCAGTTCCTGGATTTCCCTGAGCTCACGCTGTTGGGACGTGACCGCTTCGTCTCCGTTGCCGATAAGGCGGCCCTCGAGGTGCGTGATGGGGGCCGCGAGCGGCTTCGTAAGACGGGCCAATTGCAGGAGCGCAGGCGCCGACGCCAGAGCCATGCGCACCGGGCTTCGCGAGGCGACGGCGTGCGGGATCACGTCCGCGAAGACCAGCACGGCCAGCACCGACGCGACGGCCGCCGCCACCACCGCGCTGGGGCCGCCACCGACGAGGCCGGCCGTGACCGTGACGAGCGCGACCGTACCGAGGTCGAGGGTCTTGGAGACGATTCGCACACCGATGCGTACCGTCGGCTCGCGATCGCGCAACTCGCCCAATTGGGCGGCGCCGCTGAAGCCTTCCTCTTGGAGCGTACGGAGCCGGGACGCGCCGATCTGGGTGGCCGCCGCGTACGCGGTGGTCAACACGGCCGAGCATAGAATCAACAGCCCCGCGAGGACGCCGGCGGTGAGCATCACGCGCCACCTCCGGCTTCTCTGCGTCTACTGGGAGGGTGGTCTGCCGCCCCAGTGCCGCCCTCTACGTCCAACCCTCGGTCTCCTCGAGGAGTTCACGAATCACGTCCCGCGTCGTCCGCCCGTCTGCTTCCGCCTCGAAGTTGAGCACCAGCCGATGCGCCAAGACAGCGGGCGCGACGGCTCGCACATCGTCATACGACGGCAAAGCCGCTCCACGCGACGCCGCGCGGGCCTTGGCGCCCAGGACCAGGTACTGCGAAGCTCTCGGCCCCGCGCCCCAGGATACGTATCGAGCGGCGACGGATGCGGCTTCCTCGCCCGGGCGGGTCGAGCGGGCAAGACGCACGGCGAACGAGACCAGGGACGGAGGAGCGGGAATGCGCCTCACGATTCCCTGCAAGTCGATGAGCTCCTCGGCGGCGATCACCGGGGAGACGGTGGGCTCCTCCTCGCTCGTCGTGCGGGCCGCGATCTCTTCTTCCTCGCTCTTGCTCGGATAGTAGATCGGCAGCTCGAGCATGAACCGGTCGAGCTGTGCCTCGGGCAGCGGATAGGTGCCCTCCTGCTCGATGGGGTTTTGCGTGGCGAGCACGAAGAACGGCGGGGGAAGCTTGAAGTTCTCTCCGGCAGCTGTCACCGCCCGCTCCTGCATGGCCTCCAGAAGTGCCGCCTGGGTCTTCGGCGGCGTGCGATTGATCTCGTCGGCCAGAACCACGTTGGCGAAGATCGGTCCCTTCACGAAACGGAAGACGCGACGTCCGGTCGTGCGGTCCTCCTCGATGACCTCGGTGCCGGTGATGTCGGTCGGCATGAGGTCCGGCGTGAATTGGATGCGGCTGAACTCCAGGTCCATCGCCTCCGCCAACGTCTGAACCAGCAGCGTCTTGGCGAGGCCGGGGACCCCGACCAGGAGCGCGTGCCCGTTGGCGAGGAGGGCGACGAGGAGCTCGTCGACGACGTCCCGTTGCCCGACGATGCGCTTTTCGACCTGAGCGCGCAGGGAGTCGGTCACTTCCGCCGCGCGCTCGAGAAGCTCGACGTCGCGGTCGAGAGTGGTCGCTTCTTGTGTGGGAGTCATTCCCTCTTCCGTTTGGTGGCCGCGAAGATAGGCCTGATTTTTCGCGTCAGTCAAGCGCGCGGGGCCTGTGGGGAGGGGGTGGGGAGGTGCTCGGGAACCGGCCTTCGGAGCAGCTTGCGCTTTTTTTCACAAGCGCTAGCTTTCCTTTGCTGTGGCGGATATCGCCCCACATAAGGTGCGGCTCCGCGGCAGCCCGAGGAGTGCGGTCTTGGGCCGAGATGGGAAGGGTTCGGACCCGGGGGACATCATCAGGGCGTCGGGGCAGTTCATGGGCCTCGGGCTCACCTTCGCCCTCGCGGTGCTGTTGTTTCTCGGCATCGGTGCCTGGTTGGATTCGAAGCTCGGCACCTCACCGCTCCTCCTCGTCTTGGGAGCGTTCATCGGGGCAGCCGCTGGCTTCTACAGTCTCTACTACCACACCGTGATCGAACCCCGACAGAGGAAGACCGACCGCCCGTGAGCGCCTCCTTGAGGTACGGCGCCGCCGCGGTCGCAGTGGTAGGACTGGGAACGCTGGTCGCCTGGCCGTTCCTGGGACCCGCCGGTCGACAGGGTGTGCTCCTGGCCGCGTTGGTGGCCCTACCCGTTCAGTGGATCGCATTCTCGATCCTCGTGCGGTTCCGAGGCCGAGTGAAGGGCTTCATGGCCGCTTGGGCCGGTGGCATGGCCGTCCGTGCTCTCGCCGTGGCTGCCGTCGCCTTCGTGGTGATCCGCTCCGGCGGTGACGCCGTGGTGCCGACGTTGCTGGCGCTCGCCGGCTTCTTCTTCGCACTGAACCTGCTCGAGCCGATCTACTTTCGTCCCGAGTCGACGGAGACCGCGTAAGTGAGCCTGATGCCCGCGTTGCGGATCTTCCAGGGCGGCGGCGCCGCCCAAGGCGCAGCTGAAGCCGGTGAGGCGCCCGACATCGCGGGCATGCTCATGCACCACCTGCTCGACGGCAGCGAGATCGAGTTCGAGATCCTCGGTCGGGGCTTCGTGATCCATCTCCCCCACTGGGAGCCGATCCACGTGTTCGGCCTCACGATCGACCTGTCCCCCACCAAGCACGTGGTCTTCATCCTCCTCGCGGCGCTGCTCTGCCTGGCGGTCTTTCTGCCCGTAGCCGGGGCGATCCGGAAGAAGTACACGGACAACGCGCCGAGCGGCCTCGCGAACGCGATGGAAGCACTCATCGTCTACTTCCGCGACGAGATCGTGCGGAGAAACATCGGCCACGGCGCCGACGCGTATACCGGCTACATCCTTTCGCTGTTCTTCTTCATTCTCTTCATGAACCTGCTCGGGCTCGTCCCCTTCGGCGCGACGGCCACGGGTAACTTCTTCGTGACCGGCGCGCTCGCCCTGGTCACTCTGGTCGTGGTCGAGATTTCGGGGATGAGGGCGCTCGGCTTCAAGGGCTACATGGGCACGATCTTCTTCATACCGGCCGGCCTGTCGCCGCCCATGAAGGTGCTCATGCTGATCATCCTCACGCCCGTGGAGCTCATGGGCAAAATCGCGAAGCCCTTCGCCCTGATGGTGCGTCTCTTCGCGAACATGATGGCGGGCCACACGCTCGTCTTATCCCTCCTGGGCATGATCTTCCTCTTCGCAGCCGTCGGTCCGGCTCGACACGCCATCGCAGGCGCGTCGTTGGCGATGGTCTGGGCGATCATGCTGCTCGAGGTCTTCGTTGCACTCCTGCAGGCCTACATCTTCGCCATGCTCACGGCGGTGTTCATCGGACTGATCCGCCATGCTCACTGATTTCACCTGTCGTTAGACGACAACCTCTCAAGGAAGCTCAAATGCTTTACGGAATGCTCGCCTTCTTCCAGGACGCCAGCTCTGGGATGGCCCCGGGTTCGCTCGGACAGCTCGGCGCTGGAATCGGCATGGGCCTCGCGGCGATCGGCGCGGGTATCGGCATCGGCCAGATCGGTAACGGCGCCACGCAGGGCATGGCGCGTCAGCCCGAGGCCGCAGCCACGATCCAGACGGCCGCGATCATCCTCGCCGCGCTGATCGAGGGTGTCGCGCTCTTCGCGGTGGTCGTCGCGATCATCTACAAGTTCGTTTAGCGGACATCAGATGATGAGAGCGAGTCGCATACTGGCGTCTCTGCTCCTCTCGCTGGCTCTACTCCCCGGCGCCGTTCAGGCGCAGGGTGGCGGAGAGGGTGGGGGCGGCGTCTACGACATGAACACGGGTCTCAGTTTGTGGACCCTGATCGTATTCGCTGGCCTCGTCTTCATCCTGGGCAAGTTCGCCTGGGGCCCGATCCTCAGGGCCGTCAACGAGCGCGAGAAGGGCATTCAGTCCGCGCTCGACGAGGCCGCGCAGCGCAACGAGGAAGCGGCCAAGCTGCTCGAGGAGCACAAGGCGCAGCTCGCCGACGCACGGCGTCAGGCGAGCGAGTTGATCGCCGAAGGCCGCGTCGCGGGTGACAAGGTCCGCAAGGAGATCGAGGAGAAGGCGCGGAGCGAGGGCCAGGGCATCGTGGAGCGCGCACGCGCCGAGATCGAGCGTGAGCGCGACGCTGCGCTCGAGATGCTCCGCAAGGAGTCGGTCGAGCTCGCGTTGGCCGCGGCGTCACGCCTGATGCAGGAGAACCTGGACCAGGCGAAGGATCGAGCCCTCGTCGAGCGGTACCTCGGTGAGTTGGGTGGCGACGGAGGCGCACAAGCGTGAGGGACCAGACCGTCTCGCGTAACTACGCCGAAACGCTCTTCGAGCTCGCGCGTCGCAACGACGCCATGGTGGAGTACGGTGACGGGCTGGACACGGTCGCTCGTCTCCTGGACGAGAATCCGAGGTTCCGGATGTTCCTCGAGACGCCGAGGATCGAGGACGGGGACCGCAAGGCGCTGGTGCGAAAGGTCTTCGGCGAATCGATCCCGACCCATGTGCTCAACTTCGTCCTGGTCACCATCGAGAAGAGACGCCAGAGGCTGCTGCGGACGATCTCCCGGCAGTATCAGGCTCTTCTCGACGATCATCTCGGGCGGCAGCACGTGGAGGTGACGCTGGCCCGGGAGGCCGACGAAGCCACTCAGGCCATGATCGCCGAGCGCCTGACCGTTGCCCTCGGCAAGAAGGCGATCCCCCACATCCGAGTGAAGCCCGAGATCATCGGCGGACTCATCGTTCGCACCGCCGACACGATCTTCGACGGGTCGGTTCGGCGGCGCCTGGATGGAATGCGTCGCCAGCTTCTTCGCGCGGAGCTGCCCAC
This sequence comes from Gemmatimonadota bacterium, assembly GCA_024638325.1. Taxonomy (GTDB): domain Bacteria; phylum Gemmatimonadota; class Gemmatimonadetes; order Longimicrobiales; family Gaopeijiaceae; genus UBA2982. The sequence continues at coordinate 42,680 of JAHEKM010000010.1, forward strand.
CGGGGCGCTCGGCGATACGTAATCCGATGCGATTCCAACTGAGGACCGAATAGAGATGGCCAACGATTCCCAGCTTCGCGCCGGCGAGATCAAAGACGTACTCCTCACCGAGATCGAGCGGTACGACGAAGACCTGAAGGCCGAGGAGATCGGCGAGGTCCTCGAGGTGAAGGACGGCATCGCGCGCATCTACGGACTCACCAAGGCGATGGCGTCCGAGATGCTCGAGATCTCGGCGGAGTCCGGCGAGACCGTGACCGCGCTCGCGCTCAACCTCGAGGAAGACAACATCGGGGCCGTGGTCATGGGCGAGTGGACGGGACTCCATGCCGGCGACCCGGTGCGGCGCACCGGCCGCGTTCTGGACATCAACGTGGGTGCCGGCTACCTCGGCCGCGTCGTTGACGCGTTGGGCGAGCCGCAGGACGGTGAGGGGCCCATCGAGGGCATCGAGGGAAGGCGGCAGATCGACATCGTCGCCCCCGGCATCGTCAAGCGACAGCCGGTCAGCGAGCCGCTGCAGACGGGCATCAAGGCCATCGACTCGATGATTCCGATCGGGCGCGGTCAGCGCGAGCTGATCATCGGCGATCGCGGCACGGGCAAGACGGCTGTCGCCATCGATACGATCATCAACCAGAAGGGCAAGGACGTCATCTGCGTCTACTGCGCCATCGGTCAGCGCGCGGGTAAGGTGCGCAGCGTCGTGGAGACGCTTCGCGAGCACGGGGCGCTCGAGTACACGATCGTCGTGACTGCCAACGCGTCCGATCCGGCGGCCATGCAGTACGTGGCCGGATACGCGGCGACCGCGATGGCCGAGCACTTCATGTGGCAGGGCAAGCATACGCTCATCGTCTACGACGATCTGTCGAAGCAGGCGCAGGCGTACCGGCAGCTCTCGCTGGTCCTTCGGCGTCCGCCCGGACGCGAGGCGTACCCGGGTGACGTGTTCTATCTGCACTCGCGTCTGCTCGAGCGGGCGGCCAAGCTGTCCGACGAGCACGGCGGAGGCTCGCTCACGGCGCTGCCCATCATCGAGACGCAGGCAGGTGACGTGTCGGCGTACATCCCGACGAACGTCATCTCGATCACCGACGGTCAGATCTTCCTGGAGCCCGACCTCTTCTACTCGGGCGTGCGGCCGGCGGTCAACGTCGGCATCTCGGTGTCCCGAGTCGGGGGCGCGGCGCAGATCAAGGCGATGAAGTCGGTTGCCGGACGCCTGCGGCTCGACCTCGCCCAGTACCGCGACCTCGAGGCCTTCGCCCAGTTCGGATCCGACCTCGACGCGGCGACTCAGAGGCAGCTCGCGA
>JAHEKM010000094.1 GCA_024638325.1 Gemmatimonadota bacterium
GCAAAGGAATTCTTTCCTGGTAGCCCGCCGTTTGCGCCTACGAACGACGGCACGCCCCGGGGGGTAGGACCCCTCGATGAAGGAGCACGCCCCCATGAAGCGAGCGCTGGTCTTGATGGCCGTCCTTTGGACGGTCCTCGCGAGCGTCCGGCCCCCCATCGCGACGGCTCAGGACCTGCCGCGCGTGGCCGTGCTCGATTTCACAGGCTTCATGATGGGTGACGGCAACGCCGCCGTGAGCCTCGGCAAGGCGATCGCGGCGATGCTCGTGACCGAGTTCAGCGGGCGTGACGGCATCCAGGTCGTCGAGCGGGCTCAGCTCAACGAGATGCTCCGCGAGCAGGATCTGGCCTTGTCCGGGCGCCTCGACGAGTCGAGCGCCGTGGAGATCGGGCGACTGCTCGGCGTGCAGTACGTGGTCACGGGTCAGGCGACCGACATCGTCGGCAATCTCCGCATGGACATCCGAGCGATCGACGTGGAGACGTCGGAGATCGTGGCCGTCCTCAAGATGTCGGACCGGACGACGGAGCTGCTCTCGGTGGTGGTATCGCTTGCCGACGAGTTCGGCGCGCAGCTGAACCTCGTCCCGCCCTCACGTCGCGCGGCGGTCGAGTCGATTCCCGTGCCGGCGACGATCGCCTTCAGCCGGGCGGTCGATCTAGAAGACCGTGGCGATACGGCGCGGGCGATTGAATTCTACGAGAGGACGCTCGAGCTGCATCCGAGCCACCGCGACGCGCGGCTCGCGCTGGAGCGACTACGTGGAGAGACATAGATGAGAATCGTGAAAACAACAGTCGGAGGGGGGCCGGCGGGGTTCTTCGCCGGCCTTCTTCTTCTCGCCCCGCTTTCGCTGGGGGCGCAGCAGATCGTCTTCGAGGGTGAGCTCCCGCGCACCTTGGTGTTCATCGAGGAGGAAGGACGAGGCAAGGTCGCCTCCCGTGAGATGACGGCCTTCCTGCTCGAGGCAGGCTTTCCCGTCATCGATCCGGCGCTGGCCATCGACGCCTCCGCCCAGGAGCTCGTGGCACAGGCGACCGCCGGGAACAACGGCGCCGCGACCCAGCTCGGACGCGACTGGGGCGCCCAGGTCCTGATCCTCGGCGTCGCCGATTACGAGACGACGCCGGACCCGGTCAGCCGAACACTCGTGACGGCGACGACGTACGTGAACGTGCGGGCGCTGCGGCTCGACCTCGGCGTGGTCGTCTCCAATGCAACGGCCGACGCGCGCGCGATCGACGCGACCTCCCAGGCCGCTCGAACCAAGGCGATTCGCTCGGCCACGCAGCAGGTCATCGGCTCCTTCATCGGGCCGGTGCTGAACGACTGGGAGGCTCGGACCTGGCAGGAGGCGTCCTACTGGGTGCCCGATCCGGGATCGATCCAGCAGGCGACCGCTCAGACGGCTAGCGCCTCCCCGGCCGGAGGCGGCAGCGCTCCCGGGATTGCCGTCATCCGCGCAGACGTCATGCCGGCGGGTGACGGCGTGGCGACCCGCGGGATCGGCGTCATGCGCCGGAACGAGGGTGGCCTGTCGGGCGTGCAGAATCTCGTGCGCCTGGAGGGTGTCGTCGTCGGTGATGCGCAGACGGTCGAGGTCGATGGGGCTCCGGCGATCCTCGAGCCCTTGCCGCAGAGTGAAGCGATTCGCTACGGCCTGAATAGCAGCGGTGCGAGGAAGTTCTCGCGTGAGTTCACGCTGCCGGTCAGCAGGGACACGGTGGAGATCGTCGCTCGCGGTGCGGGCGGTCAAACCGTCCAGACGTACGCGGCGCCGCGCATCGACAAGCGATGGGCCGTGGTGATCGGCGTCGGTGAGTACGACTCCGACGACATCCCCGATCTCGAGTTCGCGCCCAACGACGCGCGCGCCATCCGTGATTTCCTCATGAGCGACGCTGCGGGGCCGTTCGACGAGGTTCTCTATCTGGAGAACGAGCGCGCGACGGGGGCGGCGATGCGCGAAGCCCTCTTCGTGTTCCTACAGCAGGCCGATTGGGACGACCTCGTCGTGATCTACTACGCGGGGCACGGCGCGCCCGACCCCGGGCGGCCCGACAACCTGTACCTGCTCCCGACCGACACCGATCTCAACCGGCTCGCGGCCACGGGCTTCCCCATGTGGGACGTGAAGACGGCGCTACGCCGTCAGATCGCGGCCGAGCGGGTGCTCGTGATCGCCGACGCCTGCCACTCGGCCGGGACGGCGGACGGCGAAGCGGTCGGCGGTGGGCAGTCGAATCAGATCGCGGGCGGCTTCCAGCAGCTCTTCACGCCCTCCCGGAGGCTGATGCTGACGGCGGCCAACACCAACGAATTCAGCCTCGAGGATGCGCGTTGGGGCGGGCACGGCGTCTTCACGCACTTCCTGCTCGAGGGGCTTCGCGGGGCAGGGGATCGGGACAGCAACGGAATCGTGACGGTGACCGAGCTCTTCGACCACGTAAGCGAGAACGTGCGCGGCGCCACGAGCGGCCGGCAGAACCCGCAGATCAGTGGGCTCGGAGACATCCCGCTCGCACTGGTCGGCGCGGGAGCCCAGTAGCCGGGTCGGCCTCAGCTACCGGCCAGGCGGGCCTCGAGCTCGCGGAAGAAGTTCTCGATCACGACGAGCTGGCTGAGCGCCGCCGACTCCATGCCCGCGAACTGCACGAACACGAAGCGTTGGCCGTCGGGTGAGACGTCCCAGCTCGTGTAGTTGGATCCGTACGCGAGACCGCGCTCGTCGACGTCGAAGAGGCCGCTGCGCTGTCCCACGCGGAAGCCTGCTTGCGTCGAGACCTCGGCGACGGACATGAGGCCGTCCGTCGTGATGTAGAAGATCTCGCGGCCGTTCCGCGACCACCGCGGATTCAGGCCGCCACCAGCCGATACCTGCCACTTGCCGTCGTTGGCGTTCGGGAAGGGACGCACGTAGATCTCGTCGTCTCCCGTCTCGTTCGACTCGTAGGCAATCCACCGCCCGTCCGGGGAGAGCGCCGCCGCCTTCTCGTCGTACGGCTCAGCTGCGACCGGCACCATCTCGGTCTCGCCGGTGCGGAGCGCCACGATGTCGCGGAGCCCGGTCACCCCCGACTCACCGCCGAGACGGAGCGCCCACCACGCCCCGTCCGGTGTCTGCTGCGCCTCGAGGATCGGTCGATCGAGGTCGAGCACGAGCTCCTCGGAGCCGGTGCCGTCCGAGGCGCGCCGATAGAGCCGGTAGCGCTCGGCCCGGTCGGACGTGTAGTAGATCCAGCGGCCGTCGGACGACCACCGCGGGCGGCGGTCGATGCTCGGATCGAAAGAGAGACGCGAGAGCGGCCCGCGGTCGAGCTCCTTCACCCAGATATCCTCACCCGCCTCCGTGTTGATCTTCACCGCGAGGCGTGCTCCGTCCGGCGAGAGCTCGAGGCCGACCTCGGGCCGCCCGGGCGCGAACTCCCAACTCGGGTCGATGGGGGTCACCTCGCCGCTGCGCGACACCCAGACTGCGCGCTCGAGCCCGCTCGAGACGACGCCGGTTAGGTAGACTAGCGTGCCGTCGTTAGCCAGTGAGAGCTCGATCGAGCCGAAGTCCTGGACGCCTACCCCCTCGAGCATGGCGACGGGCGGTCCGGTGACCTGGAGTGTTCGGAGGTCGAAGGGGGCGGCGAGGAGCGTGCCCTCCGCGCTCACGTAGAGTAGGTGTCCGGTCGGGGAGTAGCGCGCCATGACGCCACGCACGAGCACGCGGTGGCCGGGGGTCTCGTGGTCCAGGACCGCGATGTCGTACTGGCGGCTGTCACCCGCGGGCGAGTGGAAGGCGGTGAAGAGCACCCCGCGGCCTCCCGGGAGCGCATACGGCCAGCCGTGGTCCATCTCGTTCGTCGCGCTGTCGAGAGCCGTCACGGGCTCGAAGGTGCCTCCCGTCTCGGGCACCCGTCCGATGAGGTTGCCGTGGTCGGCGTAGATGAAGCCGTCGTCCCCCCACGCGAGGCCGAACCCCCCGAGCCCGTCGGCCGCGATGGTGAGGGGCGGCTCTCCTCCCAGCGAGACCGCTCTGGTCGCGTTGCCCACTCTGAAGACGACCCGCCGGCCGTCTGGCGAGAAGGCGGGCGACATCGCGCCCTCCGTGCCCGGGATCGGCGTCGGCTCCAGCTGATCTCGGCGGCGCAGCCAGAGCTGCTGTCCGCCGCGCCCCCCTGTGGCGCTCGGACCGACGTAGACGATGCGTGAGCCGTCGGGTGAGATCGCTACGTTGGAGCCGAAGTCCCGCGCCGGATCGTGACCCTCGGGGAGACCGACGGCGTAGCGGCTCACCGGAGCGGGAGCCTCCGGCGTGAGCAACGCCCATCCCGCGGCTCCGGCCACGAGGCCGAGGAGCGCGCTGGCGGCGATGGTCGACCACCGTCGCACCGGCGACACGCCGGCACGGGCGTCCGCATCGCTGAATCCGTGCCGGAAGCTCACGTCCGTGAGCGCGTTGGCGAAGGCGTCCGCCGTCATGAAGCGGTCGGCCGGCAGCTTCTCGAGCGCCCGACGGATCGCGGCGTCCACGTTCGCCGGGATGGCCGGCCGGTGCTTGGTCGCCGAGACCGCCTGCCCGGAGATGATCTTGCCGAGCACGGCCTGGGCCGTGTTGCCGAGGTAGGGCGGCTCGCCGACGAGCATCTCGTAGAGGACGCAGGCGACCGCGTAGATGTCGGTTGCCGGGCCGACCATCACGTCGCCCGTCGCCTGCTCGGGGCTCATGTAGTAAGGCGTTCCGACCGAGAGACCGGTCTCCGTCAGCCGGGCGCCTCCGGCCGCCCCGACCGCGAGGGCGATGCCGAAGTCCGCCACCACGGGCTGGCCGGCGTGGATGAGGATGTTCGCCGGCTTGATGTCCCGATGGATCACCTTGTGGCGGTGCGCGTAGTCGAGCGCGCCCGCGACCGCCACCGCGATGTGCACGGCCTCGCCGACGGGGAGCTGATTCTCTCGCTCGAGCTTCTCGCGCAGGCTCTCGCCTTCCACGTACGGCATGACGTAGTAGAGGAAAGAATCGGCCTCGCCCGAGTCGTGAAGCGGGAGGATGTGCGGGTGCTGCAGGTTCGCCGTCGTCTTGATCTCGGCGAGGAAGCGCTCGGCGCCGACCACCGCGGCCAGCTCCGGCTTGAGGACCTTGAGCGCGACTTTGCGCTCGTGCTTCACGTCTTCCGCGAGGAAGACCGTCGCCATCCCTCCCTCTCCGATCTCGCGCTCGACGACGTAGCGCCCGCTCAAGGCGGAGTTGAGACGCTCGATCATCGTACCGCTCATGCAGGTCCCGTGGGGCGGGAGGCTCGAAAGTCGTGCGGCCATAATCCCCAGCGTCCCGTGCGGGCGCAACCTGCTCGAGATACACGTCGGCCGCTGGCTCAACCATGTCGACGTCGCGTACCTGCTTCTGGGCGCGAGTTACGGCCTCATGCGGGCCGGACTTGGCGCCGCGTGCAGCCGCTCCACCGTCCTTGCAAGCGGACACGGCGAGGTCTATCAGTAGGTATTCCTACTGCTTCCGCTCTTCTCAAGGGGTACCTGGTGGCGAATCAGCCCCGCCTCGCGGTCGAGTCGATCGCCGGCCAGAGGCCCTACCAGGAAGATTCGGTTCTCGCCGAGGCCCTACCTGACGGGCGCACGCTCGTTGCGGTCGCGGACGGAATGGGCGGCCACGCGGCCGGGGAAGTCGCCAGCGCGCTCGCACTCGAGGCTCTGAAGGAGGCCGTCGAAGACCGGCTTCCGCTCGTGGACGCCTTTCGACTCGCCAACGAGAGGGTCCACCACAAGGCGAGTGAGCCGGGCAAGCAGGGGATGGGCACGACGCTGGTCGCGGTCCTCTCGGACGACTCCGGCTACTCGGTAGCCCACGTGGGCGACAGCCGAGCCTACCTGGTCACTGCGCAGGGGATCCGTCGGCTCACGGAAGACCACTCCTTCGTCGTCGAAGCGATGAAGCGGGGGCAGTCGGAAGCGGAGGCGATGGCGACGCCCTGGAAGGACGCGCTCACCCGGTCGATCGGTACGGAGGGTGAGGTCAAGGCGGACGTCTCGGGACCCCACGCCGTGGAGAGCGGCAGCGCACTCCTGGTGTGCTCGGACGGACTCTACAAAGCGCTGAGCGACGAGGAGATTCGCTCGCTGTTCGTGCGCTCGAGCGGAGCCGAAGGCGCCGTGCAGTCCTTGGTGGCGGCGGCGTTCGACGCCGGCAGCGACGACAACATCTCGGTCGCCATCGCCGAGTTCGGGGAGGTGCCCCGTGAGCAGGCGCCGACGACTATGGTCCTCTCCTACGATCCGGATGAGGCGAAGGAAGAGGCTGAGCGAGAGGCCGCGGAGCTGGCAGTGGCGGTGGATGAGGGGGCCGTGGTGGGCGGGCTCCCCCTGGCGGCCGTGGCTGCGATCGTCGCGGTGGTGGGTGTGCTTGTCGCGATCTTGGTCTTCGGCGGCTAAACGCGCGGACCCTCCCTCAGGCGACGTCGTCCATGAACGTCACCTTGAGGCCACCGCATTCGACGACGTCGCCGTTCTTGAGCTTCGTGCGCTTGGTGGCTCGGCCACGAACCTTCATCGATCCGAACGCTCCCAGGTAGCGCACGTCGCAGCCCGCCGGCGAATGCACCAACAGGACATGATGCTTGGGGGCTTTCGGCACACGGATGTCACATAGCTCGTCGGTGCCGATGAGCACGGCCGGCGCGTCCGACAGGTAGTGCGTCCCGCTGCGCCCGCCCGACTCCCAGTTGAAGTGCGCCCGCTTCTTCCGGTCGGAGTCCTTCAGCAGCTCCCGCACCTCGTGCGGGTTGATGTGCATCGTGCCATCGGTGCGCGTCATCGTGGGCTGCCTCGGCTTGGCGGCCGCTGCTGCTGCTGCCTGCGGCGGGTGCTCCCCTTCGCCGAGTGCCTTGCCGAAGACGATTGAGAACTTGCCGAAGCCGATCTCGTCGCCGAGGCCGAGCTTCTGCGGTCCCTGGATCTTGGTGTCGCGGATGAAGGTCCCGTTCGAGGAGCCCAGATCCACGACCTCCCATCCTTCGTCGCCCAGACGGATCTCGGCGTGTCGTCGGGAAACCGAGGGATTGTCGATGACGACGTCGGCGCCGTCCTCACGGCCCACGACGATGGATTCTTGCTTGAAGTCGTAGACCTGCATCGTCCTGCGGCCCAGAAGCAGAGTGAGCTTCGGCATGACTCTATCCTCGTGCGGTCCCGTGCGTGACCCGGTTCGGCGCTCCGCTATAATGCTCGGGGCAGAGAGCGCGGTCCAGCTTGTCGAGAGGGTCGCTCAGGAGTCTGCGCTGACGGCCAGGCAACGTGGGTGGTCGGGCACCAGCTCCAGACACTCGCGGACGAGTTGGTCGGCGCGACCGGTCGGACCCTCGACGCGTGCCACCTGGGCGTCCCACGCCATGCGCTCGCCGACCTTGAGCAGCAGGGACTCGGCTTCGGGACTCTCCGGCTGCAGGGCGGCAAGCCTCAGGGCATAGGTACGAACGTCGCCTCCATCCAGTCCATAGTAGCGGGTGCGCGCCTGGGCTTCGGTGGCGAGCTCTCGCAACCGGCGGATCTCCCAGGAGGTGTCCACGTAGACGCCGGCACCCCGGAGGCCTTCGACGACCTCGAGCAGCTGATTATCCGCGACGCGCGCAAAGAACGGGGACACGAGCGGGCCGATGTTCAGATAGCCACCCACCCCCCCGTCGTCGAGCCAGGCTCGATCGACCAGGCCGTCGTTCGCGTGCCCCCGGAGCGTCGGTAGGTCGATCGTGCGACCCCACGGCTGCACGTAGTACGCCCCCGCGCCGAGCGTGATCGCCACCAGGAAGATTGCCACCAAGCGTCCGGTGCCACTCTTCTTCGGCTGGGGGCGCGCGATGGTCGGCTTCGGCCGTGCGGGCGGCGCGGCTTCCTCGACGGTCGGGTGAGCGTCGGCCGGCACGGCCGTGAGTGCAGCCCGATCGGTGGCGAGGCGCTCCAGCGTCGTTCCCAGCTCTCGGGCGGACTGAAAGCGACGTGCGGGATCTCTCTGCAGGAGCCGGAGGACGACGTTCGCAAGGCCCGGCGGGACCTGCACGCCGGTCTTCGCGAAGGGGATCATCTGCGCGCGGTCCGTCGCTGCCATCAGCTCGTAGATCTGATCGGTCGGCTCGTGCGCCAGCTTTCCGAGCCACGGGTCCTTGCCCGTGAGGAGCGCGTAGAGGATCACGCCGAAGGCGAAGAGGTCCGTGCGCCCGTCGACTTCCTCGGCTCGCAGCTGCTCCGGCGCCGCGTACCCCGGCGTTCCGAGCGTTCCGACCGTCGTGAGGCGGCTGTCGGCCTCGCGCTCCGCGATCTTGGCGATGCCGAAGTCGAGGACCTTGACCATCTCGTCACCCGAGCGGTCATGGGTGAGCATGAGGTTCTCGAGCTTGAGGTCGCGGTGCACGACCGGCTCTGGGCCCTCGTGCGCGGCCATCAACGCGTCGCACGCCTGCAGCCCCAGTCGGATCACACGCTGAGCGTCCAGCGGTCCCTCTTCCTCGAGTACGCGGGCGAGGCTACGCCCCTCGACGAACTCCATGAGGAAGTAGACGAGGCCGGCCTCGATGTCCTCCTCGTAGGTGGCGAGACCGACGATGTGCTGTGAGTCGGTGCCGAGGCGCTTCATGATCTGCGCCTCGCGCAGGAAGCGCTTGCGCATCTCCTCGGCTTCGGCGCCCGTCATGCGGTCGACGCCCAGGATCTTGAGGGCCTCGATCCAGCCACCCTTCACGTCCTGGACTTTGTATACGGTGCCGAAAGACCCGGCGCCGAGCCTCTTCAGGACGCGCCACTTGTTGCGCATCAGCGTCCCGACGAGCGGATCCTCCTCCTTCTTGGACTCGGCGGCGGCAGCCTCGGCGGCCGCCATCTGGGCCAACTCCTCGGCGCTCCACGGTATCGTAGGTTGCGGCGCCTGGGGGAGGTCGTCGGGGTTCCAGGCGACGGTCGGCTGCGACTTCCGCTTGTTGTCGGTGTCGTCGGGGGTGGACACGCTGCGGGCACCTCGGCAGGACAGGGTTGTTGGAACGTAGGGACGTCGCGGAAGCACGGTCAATTCTCGAAACGGGCTTGCCCCGGCCGGGTGGCGGTCTTTCTTTGGAGGCATGCGCCCTCGCCGCCTCGCCCTTCCTGTTCTCCTGAGCGCATCCGTGGCGTGCTACGGGCCGCCGGAGATGCCCGTCGAAGGGCCGCTGGGGCACCCCGAAGCCGCGGAGATCCTCGTCCAGGCCGTCGACGCGGGCACGGGCGCAGCGCTCTCCGACGCGGAGGTGACCGTGCGCTACCTCGTGCGGTCACCGATCACGCTGGACGCTTCTTCGGTCGAGCGCGTCACTTCACTGGAGCCGTACGAGATCCGGCACGTCATCCAGGAAGACATGCTCGTGGTGGAGATGCGCGTGGAGGCGAGCTCGTACCATCGTCTCGACACCGTACTCGCCGTGCCGAAGGGGTCCACCGCGGGGCCGCTCACGATGAGGCTCTCCCGGCGGCTCGATCTCGTCGCGCGCGGAGACGATCCGCCACCCCAGCCCACGGTCGAGCCCGAGCCGGTCGGCCCGGTGCCGGGCGGCGGGCGCGGAACGCTCCCCGACACGAATCGGGGTCCCGACCGCGCCGCGCTGATCGCGGGCAACCGGGCGTTCGAGCGGGGAGCGTGGCTCGAGGCCACCGAGGCGTACGCGCGCATGCAGCTACCGGACAACCCGGACAGCGAGTACGGGCGAGAGTACCAACAGGCGCTGCTGCGGCGCGGCGTCGCGCACATGAACCGTGCGGAGTTCGGCGCGGCGCTCGAGGTTCTCGAGAGCGCCGCCTCCTACGGCAACCCCGGCTTTCAGACCTTCCTCCGCCTCGCGGCCGCTCAGTGTGCCGTCGGTCGCACCGAAGAGGGCCGGGGCACGCTCGCGCAGCTTCAGAGGGGCCTCAACCGGCGGACGCAGAACGAGCAGCTCCTCGTCGGTGCAATGATCAACTACGAGCGCGGGCTCTGCTCGCACGGTGAGTTCGATCGCTCCGAGACGACCCGCGAGCGCGTCCGCACGGGCTCCGCGGCCATTCAGGAGCTACAGTCGTTCGTCGACTTCGGCGAGCGGATCGACCCGGTCCCCGCCGTCGTGCAGTCCGCGATCGAGGATGCCCGCGGCCGGATCGAGCTGATCCGCCGGAGGATGGCGGGCAACTAGCCCCGACGTGCGAAGGGGGCGCGGCGGCCGGGCCGCCACGCCCCCTCTGCGCATCTCACTTCTCGGCGCCTTAGCGCCGAGGCCGGCTACTTCAGGTTGAACCGATGATACGGGGTCGGGCTCGTCTGCGGATCGGGATACATGAACCCGCCCTTGCCGCCGCCCTGGCCCTGCGTCACCTGGATGCGCAGCCCGATGTCGGCACCGGGTAGCGCGTCGAGGTCCTCTGCCGGGTTCGCGCGGAACGGCCGCTTGAACTCGTAGAAGACCCGACCGGATCCTGCCCCGTTCAACATGCCCGCGGCCTGCACCGCGCGGCCTGCCGGGTCAGCAAGTGTATCCGGGGCGCCGCACAGGCTGTTCGCGTTGTTTCCGACGCACGCCTGCGTGTAATACCAGTCCTTGCTGGTCGACGGATTACCGAAGTCGATCAGCAGGATGTCGTCGTCCGCCGCAGCGACCAGGCTCCCGCTGACGAGCGAGTCCACCAGGTTGACGAAGATCCTGTTGCCGAGCTCGTTGTTCACGACCTCGAGCCCGACGTAGAGCGCGTCGCCGTCGTTGTACGTGTACAGTCAAGCGTTGGGGCTGGTCGCCTTGGGGCCCTTCAAAGGAGCGATGAAGCCCGTCTTGGTCGCACAGGCCTCCCACTCGGCCGTTCCCGTGGCGTCCCCCTTCGCTCCGTTGATGTTGATCACGGGGCACGTTTTGGCTTCGAAGGTCAGCGGGAGACCGTAGATCGCGACCTCGTTGACCGTGTTCACCGGCTCGAACGGCGTGAGGCCGTCGGCCGGGCCGTTGTCGAACGCGCCCGCCTGCGTCATCGCCGCGGAACGATCGACGCAGCTCGCCTCCGTCAACGTGCCCCACACGCCATCCGTTCCTGGCTCTGCCGGCGGATTCGGCTCGTTGGAGCCAGGGCGCGCAACGCCGCAAGCCGACACCCTCAAGCGGTTGTCCCCGCCCGCGAGCGACCAATCGACGACGGCTCGACCGTTCGTGCCCGTGATGATCACGAGGTGATTCCAGCTGCTGGCTGGCGTCGTGCTGTTGTCAGGCGTGTTGGCCGTGTAGCACTGCTGCCCCGGAGCCGGCGTGGCGGGGCAAGCCACCGAGCCGGTCTCGGGGAAGACGTGCAGACGCGTGCCCGGCACGTTGAGGGCGGCGTTCCCCGTGATCGTCGACGGGGCCGTGACCTGTACGCTCACCGGCACGGGGTTCGTCCCGCTGAAGCTGCCCAAATGGCGGCAGCTCGCCAGTCCCGACGCGCAGGCGGTGCCCGAGTTGCCGTGCGTCATGATCGGCATCCACGCGACCTGGAAGTCGGACATGCGCGTGAAGTCCCATCCGGACCCTGGCCAAGCGTAGAGCGGCTGAGGTCCGAAGAAGGACGCGAGGTTCTTGAGTTTCTCCGCGCCCCATTCGAGCGCGCGCAGCATCGCGCTGCTGGCCGAGGCCGTCCCGAACCAGCCCTGTGAAACGGAGTGGGGCAGCACGCCGATGCCGAACTCGTCGTACTGCAACACGTTCGGCCGTGCATCCAGGGGGAAGGGGCTGGTACCTGGAAGGTCGAGGAAGATCTGAGCAGGTACCGTGAGCCGCTGCAATTCGTTGCTGCTCATCGAGATCGTGCAGCCGGCGAGGGGCACGTCGACGAGTGCGTTGCCCGTGACCACGCCGTCGACGTCCGAGAAGCCGAGCGGCAGGCACTCGCTCACCTCGAAGTCGGCGAGGAACGCCGGGTTCCCGTCCGGGAAGTTGAAGGTCGTGTTGAGCTCGTTCGTTCCGAACGCAAAGCTCGTTTGGCCCGCGATGAGGCAGGTCGCCGCGTTCTCCGTCGTCCCACCCTGCGTATCGAAGTAAACACACTCGAAAGAGCGGGTGATCCGTACCTTGACCGGCTCGTTGCCGTAGCCGATCGCGTGCAGGTAGTCGTCGGCCGGACGTGTCTGGTTAGGATCGATGATCACATCGCGGTGCGCGTAGTGCTGCGTGCCACGCACGATGTAGAGGCGGAAGACATCGCCCACGTTCGCAGAGTTGGGACCGTTTCGCCGCCACTGGACGGAACTCTGGTAGAACTCGCTCGTGCCGTCCCAGGTCAGCGGCTTCCACTCGGACTGGGGCTGGCAGTAGTCGATCGTCGGCGCCACCGCACCTCCGCCCGAGCCGTAGGTCACCTTGCACCAAGCGAGCTTGAAGACGCCGGCGAGGCCCGGCACGAAGGTGCCCGAGCACGCGGGATGGGAGAGGTGGTTCTCCACCATCGGCGGCAAGAAGCAGAAGCCCGGGATGCCCGTGTTCCCGTGGGCGTACCCGGGGAAGGCGTCGCAGGGCGACAGGCCGCCGCACAGGTCGCTGGTAGCCGGGTTGCCGCCGACGTGGCTCATACGAACCGTCGGGGCCGTCTCCAGGGGGTTGCTAGGGCCGGTGGGCGCGTCCGAACAGGCCGCGACGAATAGGGATACGGCAATGACGAGAAACGACTTACGCATGGGGGTCACGCTCGGCGGGAGTGGGGGGTGCCTACTCCAAGCTATTAGACCGAAAACGCTCACAGCAAGGACCAATTCAG
>JAHEKM010000095.1 GCA_024638325.1 Gemmatimonadota bacterium
CGTGGCGTCACTCACCCAGAGGAAGAGCTCGACCGGGCCTGGTTCGGTCATCAAGCCCGTGACGACGAGCTCGTCCCCGGCGGCAGAGACAGTGAGTCCGGCCGGCACTGAGCCGAGCGTCTCATAGGGCATCTTGCCGCCCGCGATCCGGATCGACTCCAGGAAGGTGACGACCTGCTCCACCTCGATGGCCCCCCCGGGACTCACCAGGCGCGGCGTGGACGAGGACGACAGCACCACGCGCGCCACCCCGTTCTCGACGACGACCTCGTGCACGGTCACGGGCGTGGCTGAGCCATCGCTGAGGGCGAGTCGCGCCGGGGTCTCCGCGTGCAGCTTCCCGACCGTACCCGACGTGCCCCAGGCGTCCCCCGCCTCACCCCGGTTGCCGCCGTCGAACCAAGTCCGGAGCAGCCCGTCGTTGGCGTCGTGTTCCAGAAGCGTCAGGTAGTAGGGATCGCCCGTGAACGGGTTCGGGGCACGGCTGGCCTGCGAGTCCTGCTTGTAGAAGAGAACGCCGCCCGCCGGTAGCGCCTCGTCGAAGCCCTCACGCGATCGGTACTCGCCGATCAGGAACTCGCGCCCGAGCGTGTCCAGCGGCACGCGCAGGGCCAGTCCCGTCGACTGGACAGGTCCGAGAACGATTTCCTCGTTCCATACCTCCCCGGGCTCGAGGTAGTCGACCCAGCCCAGGCGCTCCTTGGAGTGGGCCGTGAAATGGGTCGGGCCGAAGAGCGCGGGCGGCTCCTCGACGGGACCGCACCCCCAGGAGCCGGCGGCCATGAGGGACCAACAACCGAGCACCCAGCGGCGGCCGAAGGGGCCCTGGCTGCGGTCGACCCAGTGGTAGTAATCTGGCAGCCCCAGCGCATGACCGAACTCGTGCGCGATGGTGGCCGAGTTCTGCACGCCGATTCCCTCGCAGTCCGTCACGCCCTGGGTGATGTAGTCCTGGATTTGGATCGGGTCCCCGCCCGCACCGACATCGTTGGTCACGTAGGCCGATCCGTTCCAGGCGGACATGCGCCAGCGATGCGGCCAGATCGCCGGTCCACCACACGACGCGGACACCTCGAGGTACTCGAAGGTGATCACGTCGACGAAGCCGTCGTCGTCACCGCTGTTCGGGACGCCGTCCGGGCCGTCGTTGTCGTACGCTGCGAAGTCGACCGCCGCGTCCAGCGAGTCGAGAGCCTCTGCGAAGAACTCGCCCACCATGGCGTCCCCACCCAGGCCATCGCTGGTCCCGACGACGTCGGCCAAGGAGAGGCTGGTGCGCACCCAGTCGAACACCTCGCCCGTGACCTCGAGGGCGCCACGCGACATCTCCAGATACGCGGCCGTGAGCGTGCCGTTCTCGGACGGCCCGTCGAAGAGCGCGGCCTGCACGATGTCCCTCGAGATGTGCGGCGCGTCCGAGTCGCTGGCGAGAGCCAGGACGACGGGGATCGCCACGCGGCCGACGACGTCGGCGCGGCTGGGCCCCGCGGTGCGCGCGAAGAGGGCCCGGGCGAAGGTGAAGGCTGTGGGGTCTTCCTGGACCGTGCGGTAGTATGCGGCGGGCAGCGGGACACCCGTCATGGCGGACACGGCCTCGAGGTCCTGAGCGGCGGCCGCGGCCGCCAGGGCCACCCACAGGCCTGCGCTAGCACCGAGTACGCGGCCGCGGCGACCGCCCGCGCACTTCATCGGGACAGCTCCACTCGATAGCCCCCCAGGTCGTTACGAAGGGCGTCGTTCGGGCCCGCGACCTCCTGGATGAGCGCGACGAGGGGCCGGCTGCGCTCCACCATGTCCACGTCGAACGTCAGCGTCCCTCCGCTCGGATGCACGACGACCACGCGAGTGGTCTCCCCGCGGGTCTCGGAGTAGACGTCGGCCTCGTCGGTGGCACTCGCACGAATCACGCCCTCCCCGACCAGGAGGAGCACCGCGGCTCCCTCGTCGCCATTGGGGGAGTCGAGTGTCACGCGGACCACGCCGGGTCCCACGAGCGGCCCTCCGTCCGTGCATGCGGCCAGCGCGAGCGTGAGGCTCAACAGCGCATCGCGCAGCCTCATGACGCCGACAACGCTCCTGCCATCGCCCGGTACCCCTCCTCGAGGAAGTACGCCACATGATCGAAGTCGAACGTTCCGTAGCCGTCGAGCGCGGGGCGCACGTACAGGAGCGGCACTCCCTGCCACCGATTCACCAGCTCCGAGCGGCGTTGCCAAGCCATGATCGAGACGATGCGCTGGTGCACGCCGATCAGGCCCTGCTTCAGGACGGCCGCCGTGTCTCCCTTCTCACCCGAGCCGGCATCGATGGCGACGATGCGGGTGGCGCCTTCCTCCTCGGCCTTGTCGAGCGGAAGGCTGCGGCTGATGCCGCCGTCGACGTACGCCCGACCGGCATGCTCGAACGGTGGATAAAAGACGGGAAGCGCCGCCGACGCATAGACCGCGTCCAACAGCGAGACGTCGTCCCGGTCGCCCGGACCGAACCACTGGAGCGACCCGTCGGCCAGGTCCACCGCGTTCACGAGCAGCGGAATCCGCAGCGCACCCCAGTCGCCGTCGAGCAGCACTTCTGCGAAGTAGTCCCTGAGCACGTCCCCACGCAGGACGCTGAGCTCCCTGATGCCGTTGATCCACACGGCGCCCCGGTTGAGCCTCGCGATGTCTTTGCGCTTCAGGCCGAGGGCGATATCGGTCATCTCGGCAGCGCTCATGCCGCCTGCGATCGCCGCCCCGACGAGCGCGCCGATGCTCGTGCCCACGATGCCGGCGGGGCGCACGCCGTGCTCCTCCAGCGCGCGGTACGCACCGATGTGCGTCATGCCCTTCAGGCCCCCGCCACCGAGCACCAACCACACGCCCTCTGCGTCCGGTTCTAGGGACCCGAAATCCCGCGCCGTACGGACCCTTTCAGGCTGCTCGGGCTTCTCTTGACCCGTCATCTGGCGCGGTCTACCTTTCGCATCTGAAACCGAGAATCATTATTGATAAGCGGAGCCCTGGCGCTCCGCTTTTCCTTCTGCCCGAGGGACGGATGAGTGCTGCTCCCATTCTGAAGATCGCAGGTCTTCAGGCCAAAGTCGCCGATGAAGTCGAGCTCGGCATCCTCAAGGGTGTCGATCTGGAGATCAAGCCCGGCGAGATCCACGCCATCATGGGCCCGAACGGCTCTGGAAAGAGCACGCTCGCCAAGGTCCTCGCCGGCCACCCCGGCTACGAGCCCACCGACGGCAGCGTGACCTTCGCGGGTGAGGACCTGCTCGAGATGGAGCCCGACGAGCGCTCCCTGGCAGGCATCTTCCTGGCGTTCCAGTACCCGGTCGATATTCCCGGCGTCTCGATCGCCAACTTCCTGCGGACGGCGGTACAGGCTCGTCAGCCGGAGGGTGAGGACCTCGACATCTTCGAGTTCAGCGATCATCTCACCGAGCGCATGGAGATGCTCGAGATGGACGTCTCGTTCGCCGAGCGTCACGTCAACGACGGCTTCAGCGGCGGCGAGAAGAAGCGCAACGAGATCCTACAGATGGCGATGCTCAAGCCGAGGCTCGCCGTCATGGACGAGACCGACTCCGGCCTCGACATCGACGCGCTCCAGATCGTCGCCAAAGGCGTCAACAAGCTGACCGAGGAGGATCCAGAGATGTCGATCCTGCTCATCACGCACTACCAGCGCCTCCTCAACTTCATCAAGCCCGACTTCGTGCACGTCATGGTCAACGGCCGCATCGCGCGCTCAGGTGGCCCCGAGGTCGCGATCGCGCTGGAGGAGGAGGGCTACAAGACCTACGAGGGCCAAGAGGCGCCGTCCACCAACGGCAGCGCCCCCGCGGCCTGACAAGGAGACCCTCCCATGCCCCAGAACGAAACGATCCAAGATCTCGACCTCGACGAATACAAGTACGGATTCGTCACCGAGGGGAAGCCGGTCTTCCGAGCCGAGAAGGGCCTCTCAGAGGAGGTGGTCCGACAGATCTCCGCGCACAAGGAGGAGCCCGAGTGGATGCTCGACTTCCGACTCAAGGCGCTGAAGGTCTACGAGTCCAAGCCGATGCCTACGTGGGGCGGCGACCTGAGCGACCTCGAGAAGGTCCTCAGCGAGATCTACTTCTACGTTCGGCCGCAGGACCGCATGCAGCACTCCTGGGACGACGTCCCGGAAGAGATCAAGGACACCTTCGAGAAGCTCGGCATCCCCGAGGCCGAGCGTAAGATCCTCGCGGGCGTCGGCGCCCAGTACGAGTCCGAGATGGTGTACCACTCGCTCCGTGAGGAGTGGAGCAATCAGGGCGTCATCTTCGACTCCATCGAGGACGGACTCAAGAACCATCCCGAGCTCTTCAGGGAGCACTTCGGCACCGTCATCCCGACACACGACAACAAGTTCGCGGCGATGAACTCCGCGGTGTGGTCCGGCGGATCGTTCGTGTACATCCCGAAGGGTGTGTCGTTGAACACGCCACTGCAGGCCTACTTCCGGGTGAACCAGGAGCGTATGGGGCAGTTCGAGCGCACGCTCATCATCGTCGACGAGGGCGCGCACGCTCACTACATCGAGGGATGCACGGCGCCGGTGTACTCGACCGAGTCGTTCCACTCCGGTGTCATCGAGATCATCGTCAAGAAGAACGCGCGCTTCCGCTACACGACCATCCAGAATTGGTCGAACAACATGTACAACCTGGTCACCCAGAGGGCGACGGTGGCCGAGGGCGGGCACATGGAGTGGCTCGACGGGAACCTCGGGTCGAAGCTGACCATGAAGTATCCGTCCTGCTATCTCATGGGAGAGGGCGCGCACGGCGAGATCCTCTCCATCGCCTACTCGGGCGACGGCCAGCATCAGGACACGGGCGGCAAGGTCGTGCACGTCGCGCCGTACACCACGTCGTCCATCGTGTCCAAGTCGATCTCCAAGGGGCACGGCCGCTCGACGTACCGCGGCCTCTGCAAGGTCTACGAGGGCGCGCACCACGCGCGCTCGAACGTCGAGTGTGACGCGCTGCTCATCAACGACACCTCGCGCACGGACACCTACCCGTACATCGAGATCGAGGAGAACGACGCCAACGTCGGTCACGAGGCGTCCGTCTCGAAGATCGGCGAGGAGCAGCTCTTCTATCTGACCAGCCGAGGCATTCCGGAGGAGGAGGCCATGGCGATGATCGTGCGCGGCTTCATCGAGCCGATCGCCAAGGAGCTGCCGCTCGAGTACGCGGTCGAGTTGAATCGGCTCATCGAGCTCGAAATGGAAGGGTCGGTCGGCTGATGGCTCAAGCGACACTGGCGCCCGAGGGCGTCACCCAGGCACTCAGCGCCGAGGCGGTCGAGCGCATCTCGGCCGACGAGCCCACGTGGCTTCAAGAGCGCCGCCGGCATGCGTGGTCGGTCTACGAGACCACGCCCATGCCGACGACGAAGCTCGAGGAGTGGCGCTACACCGACCTCAAGAAGAAGCTCGACCTCGCACCGCTCCGGCTCTCGGAGGGCACGGCGGCGCCCGATGATCCGGCTCAGTGGCCCGAGCGGCTGCGCGAAGCGATGGACGAGGACCGCGAGGCCTCCGGTCACATCGTCGTCATCGACGGGCACGTGGTCCATGCCGACATCTCCGCTGACTTGGCCAAGCAGGGGGTGGTCCTGGGCTCCCTACAAGACGCGGTCGAACAGCATGCCGCGCTGGTCGAGGAGCATCTGGCCACCGAGGCCGTCCCGGCCGAAGAAGGCAAGTTCGCCGCGCTCAACGCGGCGCTCTGGACCGACGGCGTCCTCCTCTACGTGCCCAAGGGCGTACAGCTCGAGGCGCCGGTCCGCATCACCCGCTGGCTCACCGAGTCGGGCGCCGCGTACCTGAGCCGGGTGCTCATCGTCGCGGAGCAGCACAGTCAGGTCTCCTACGTCGACGAGGTCCTCTCGGACGACTTCGAGTCCCAAACGTTCACGTCCACGGCCGTCGAGGTGATCGCCAAGGACGGGGCTCAGGTCCAATATGTCGCTGTTCAGCGACTCGGGAAGGGCGCCTTCTATCAGTCGGTACAACGGACGCTCGCGGGCCGCGACGCCACGCTGGACACACTCAACGTCGCGCTCGGCGCCTCGGTCACTCGCGTCGACCTGAACGCTCGCCTGCTCGGCCCCGGCGCTAACTCCGACATGCTCGGCCTCTACTTCGGTGACGGGTCGCAGCACTTCGATTTCAACACGAGCCAGGACCACATCAAGCCGAACACGGCGAGCGATCTGCTCTACAAGGGCGCGCTGGACGGCTCGAGTCGCGCGGTATTCCGGGGCATCATCAGGGTCTACCCGGGCGCGCAGAAGACCGACGCGTACCAGACGAACCGTAACCTGCTGCTGTCGCCGCACGCCCGGGCGGACTCGCTGCCGAACCTCGAGATCGAGGCCGACGACGTGAAGTGCTCACACGGCGCGACGGTCGGCGAGCTCGACTCCGAGGCGAAGTTCTACCTCATGTCACGGGGGTTGAACCGCACTCAAGCCGAGCGTCTCGTCGTGATGGGCTTTCTGGGAGAGGTGCTGGCCAAGCTTCCGCTCGGCGGCGTGGTGGAGAAGGTCAGCCGGGTCATCGAGCAGAAGCTCGCCCAGCACGAGGGCTGAGGCTGGCCGGGGCATGAGCAACTGGACGAGGGTCGCCGCTGCCGACGATTGCCCGGCGGGCCAGCTGCTCGGCGTGGACGCCGAGGGCGTGCCCGTCGTGCTGGCGAACGTGGACGGTACGATCTGCGCGCTACGCGACGAGTGCTCGCACGAGGAGTACGCGCTCTCGGACGGAGACCTCGAGGGCGACGAGGTGGTCTGTGTCTACCACGGGGCGCGCTTCGAGGCGTGCTCCGGGGCGAACAAGGCGCTGCCGGCCGTGCGGCCGGTGAAGTCGTATCCGGTGGAGGTCAGGGATGGGGATGTCTACGTCGACGTTGGGTAGGGATACCCGGGACGCACAGCAGATGACGTTCGATCCGGTCCAGCTCCGCGCACAGTTCCCCGCGCTGGACCAGGAGATCAACGGCAAGCCGCTCGTCTACCTCGACAGCGCAGCCACGTCGCAGAAGCCACGGTCCGTCATCGAGGCGCTGGACGCCTACTACCAGCACGACAACGCGAACGTCCATCGCGGCATCCATGAGCTCTCACGCCGAGCCACCGAAGGGTATGAGGGCGCGCGCGCCAAGGTCGCCTCATGGATCGGCGCCGCTCGGCCCGAAGAGATCGTCTTCACACGCGGGACCACCGAGGCGATCAACCTCGTGGCGAACGCCTGGGGACTCGACCACGTCGGCGAGGGCGACGAGATCGTCCTCTCGGTTCTCGAGCACCATTCGAACATCGTTCCGTGGCAGCTGCTCGCGCACCGCACGGGCGCCAAGCTCCGCTACATCGAGCTCGACGACCAGGGCCGTCTCAGGCTAGACGACCTGCCGCGGCTCCTGAATGACCGCACCAAGATCGTCACCTTCTCGCACGTGTCGAACTCACTGGGAACGGTCAATCCGGTCAAGGAGATCACGGCCGCCGCGCACGCGGTCGGGGCCCTCGTCGTAGTGGACGGCGCACAGGGCGCGGTGCACTCGAAGGTCGACGTGCAGGACCTGGGCGTGGACTGCTACGCCTTCAGCGGCCACAAGATGTGCGGCCCGACGGGCTGCGGCGCGCTGTGGGCCCGCCACGATCTACTCGAGGCCATGTCGCCGTATCAGGGCGGCGGAGAGATGATTCACGTCGTCGGACGGGACGAGAGCACCTGGGCCGCGGTCCCCCACAAGTTCGAGGCGGGCACGCCCAACATCTCCGGTGCCATCGGCATGGGGGCGGCGGTCGACTTCCTGGCGGGCATCGGTATGGAGGCCATCGAGTCTCACGAGCGCCAGGTCCTGGAGTACGCGCTGGACCAGGTCCGGGGCGTGGACGGCGTCACGGTGTACGGGCCCGATTCGCTCGATGAGCGGTCAGCGGTGGTCTCGTTCACCCTGGGCGACGCGCACCCCCACGACATCTCCACGATCCTCGATGCGGAAGGAGTCGCGATTCGCGCCGGGCATCACTGTGCGCAACTCGTCATGAAGCACTTCGGAGTCGCTGCGACCGCGCGAGCTTCCTTCTATCTGTACAACACGAAGGACGACGTCGACCGACTCATCGACGGGCTCGGGAGCGTCGGCGGCATCTTCGGTTAGACGTCGTGTTGCGAGCCCTCCGGGCTCGACTTGAGAAGGGCACTCGCCGCGACGATCTCTTCTCCGAGCCCGAGCACGACGAGCAGGTCTCCCTCGTGCACGATCTCATCACCGCCCGGGTTGGGGATCAGCTCGTCTTCGCGACGGATCGCCACGACCGAGACCCCGTAGAGCCGCCGCAGGTCGGAGTCCCGCAGCCGCTGGCCCGCAATGGTGCTTCCTCGATCGACGGCGAGTGTGGTGATCTCCACGTCTGTCAGCGTCTGTCGGAGGTCGAAGAGGCTCGACCGAGGGGCCGCAGGCGAGCGCCACATCTGGTAGTCGCCCGCGCGGATCTCCGAAATGAACGCCTCGATTTCCCTGCGGGGGATCATGTAGCTCGCGAGCACCCGCGAGACGATCTCGACGGACGTCTCGAGCTCCTCCGGAATCACGGTGTCGGCCCCCAGCTCCCTGAGCGCCTCGACCTCTCGCACGTAGCGCGTCCGAGCGACGATGTGGCACCCCGGGTTCATGGCTCGGACCAGGTAGGTGATCTGCCGGGTCGAGGCCGCGTCGGACAGGGCAATGACGACGGCATGCGCCCTCTGGACGCCCAGGTGCTCGAGGAGCGGTTGCCGGGTGGCGTCTCCGTAGTGCAGCGGCACCCCCTTCGAGCGTTCGGCGGCGACGAGCGAGGGATTCATGTCGATGGCGAGGTGCGGCACCCCGGCGAGTGCCGCGGCCCGGGTGACGTTCCTCCCGTTGACCCCGTATCCGACGATGACCAGGTGGTTCTCCCGGACGCCCGCGCTGGGTTCCTCCCGGGTCGCCTCGCGCATCTCTCGCCGCTCGAAGAAGGGCAACCGCACCAGGGCACCGGCGAGAGCCGGAGCCGCCCGCATCAGGAACGGGGTCACCCCGATGGTGGCGACCGCGGCCACCACGAACCACTGGTAGCTCAGGTCGCTCACCAGGCCCGCGGCCAGCCCCGCCCCGGCCATGACGAACGAGAACTCACCCACCTGACTCATGGCGATGCCGGTCAGGAGGCTGGTCCGAAAGGACGCTCCGGTGACCGCAGAGGCGACTCCCGCCGCCACGGTCTTCAGTGTCAGGACGGCGGCGACCAGGCCCAGCAGCAGCAGTGGCTGGCCGGCGGCCAGCTCGATGTCGAGCAGCATGCCTACGCTGATGAAGAAGAAGATCGCGAAGAGGTCACGGAACGGCAGAATATCCGCGAGAGCCTGATGGCTGTACTCGGACTCCGAGATCAGCAGCCCGGCCAGGAAGGCTCCGAGCGCGAGCGAAAGCCCTGCGAGCTCGGCGGCCCAGGCGACGGTCAGGCAGACCGATACGACCGTCAGCAGAAAGAGGTCGCGGTTGCGCGTATGTACGACTCGGTGAAGGAGCCCAGGCACGACGTATCGAGCGAGCACGATGACCAGCACCACGATGCCGATCGCCTGCAGCACGAACAGGCCCAGCGCGGGAGCAAGGCCCGAACCAGACCCGGCGAGCACTGGGATGAGCAGCATCATGGGCACGATGCTCACGTCCTGGAAGACGAGCATGGCGAGGCTCATCCGTCCGTGTGGAGCGTCGATCTCGGCGCTCTGCTGGAGAAGGCGAAGCACGACGGCGGTGGAGCTCAGCGAGGCAGTCATGCCCAGGAACAACGCTTGATTGGAGGGCAGCCCGAGAACCATCAGGGCGCCCCAAGCGGCAACCGCCACGATCGCGACCTGCACCGAGCCTCCGAGGAGGGCCTGCCGCTTCATGCGGGCCAGGTCGGCCAGCGAGAACTCGAGGCCGATGGTGAAGAGCAGCAGCACCACGCCGAGCTCGGCCAGCTGCTCGACCTCCTCCACGGCGCTCACGAGGCCCAGCCCATGAGGCCCCAACAGGATCCCGGAGATCAGGAAACCCACGATGGGCGGGAGCTTCACGCCGCGCGAGACATACAGCACGCCGATCGAGACGACCATCAGGATGACGAGGTCGGCCAGCAGAGGTACGTGCATCGGGCCCGCGATTGGGAGTGGTCCGACTCACAATCTCGCTCCGCCGGAGCGGCCCGAGAATGGACCGGCTCCGGTTGGTCGACGCCGACGCGCGTCCTAGATTCATTCCCCGCATCCCAACGGCAAGCCGATGGAAACGCCTAAGCTCAATTCGCTCTACCAGCAGCTCATCCTCGAGCACTACCGCAGCCCGCGGAACAAGGGCGAGCTCGAGGACGGCACGGTCGAAGTGCACCTCAACAATCCGGTGTGCGGCGACGAGATCCGCCTGCAGCTCCGGATCGAAGACGACCACATCGCCGATGCGAAGTTCGTGGGCCAAGGCTGCTCCATTTCCCAGGCAGCGGTCAGCATGATGACGTCGCTGCTCAAGGGTGCCTCGCTGGCGGAGGCCGACGGGGTCGCCGCACGCTTCACCGACATGATGCACGGCGACGAGGATGCCGCGAAGGACAAGTCGCTGGGTGACCTCCGCGCGCTCGCCGGCGTGAGCAAGTTCCCCGTGCGCATCAAGTGCGCGCTGCTCGGCTTCGAAGCACTCCAGAAGGCTCTCAAGGAGAGCCACGCCGGGGAGACGCACTGACCTCCGTCGACGTCCACTCCGCTCACCTTCCGGGTACCCGGGCGGGGCCCATTACCGTTTGGGTGTCGCCCGACGGCGTGCGACGCATCGAGTTCGGGGCCCTGCCGACCGGTCACCACACCGACCCGCCAGCGGACTGGCCGCCCTCGCTCCTGGCCGCGATCCGCCAGCTCGAGGAGTACTTCGACAAGTCGAGGCAGTCGTTCGATCTGCCTCTCGACTTCTCGGACACGCTCACCGAGTTCCAGCGCAGCGTCTACGACCGTCTCCTCCAGATCGAGTACGGACACGTCGTGTCGTACGGACAGATCGCCAAGGACGTCGGCAAGCCGGACATGGCACGCGCCGTAGGTCAGGCCGTGGGAGCCAATCCGCTTCCTATCGTGGTGCCCTGCCACCGCGTCGTGGCGTCGGATGGGAGCCTCACGGGATTCGGCGGCGGGCTGAGGGCGAAGGCCGCCCTTCTCAAGCTCGAAGGCATCGACGTCGACGGAACGAAGCCGACGAGCAAGGTACATCCCGAGGTCATCCCGCTGGACTTGTAGCGGGGAGCGCCAGCGGCTAGTCGAAGCGCGCGGGCGACAGATCCTCGGTGCGCGGGTCTCCGCCATCGAGCACGTGCCGCGCGACGATGTCACCCGTGATCGGCGCCAGGGTCAGTCCAAGCATGCCGTGACCTGTCGCGACGCTGAGGCCCTCGATGCCGGCCAGCGGGCCCACGATCGGCAGCCCGTCCACGGAAACGGGTCTCAGCCCGCACCACTCGGAGCTCGGCCGGGCCGTTCCCAAACCGGGGAACACCGTCTTCGCGGCACGCGAGATCTGTCGCAGTCGCTGTGGGTACAGCACGCGGTTCACGCCCGAGAACTCCATCGTGCCCGCGAAACGCACGAACGTGTAGAGCGGGGTGCAGAAAACGGCAGACTCGACGAGCACGCAGGCGATACGCAGCGGGGGTGCCCCGTTCGGCCCGATGCCGATGTCGCGGTGGTAGCCCTTGCCGGGCTGGACGGGCAACCTCGCCCCGAGCCGCCGCGCGATCTTCAGGCTGTACGGCCCCGTCGCGAGGACGACGGCGTCACACCCCACCGTGCCTCCCGACTCGAGCTCGACGCCAGTGGCCCGACCTCCGTTCACGACCACCGACCGCGCCGCCGACGTTTCACGGATCTCGCCGCCCAGCCGCCGCACCGCCTCGGCGAGGCGGTTCAGGAACAGCGCCGGGTCCATCGTCGCCGCCTCGGGGAAGAAGACACCACCGATGGCCGAGGGCCCCAAGGCCGGCTCCCGCTGCCGAAGCTCGTCGCCGCTGAGCAGCTCGGGGGCGTAGCCGTGCCCGCCCAGAACGGCGGCTTCGTGCTCCGACTCGCCGAGACCCTCCTCGGTGGAGCAAACATGGTAGTACCCGTCCGCCCGGTACTCACAATCGATGCGCTCCTGGCGCACGAGCTCCCCGAAGAGGTGGAGGCTCGCTTTGCCCAGTGGAGCCATCACCGCCATCGCGTGCTCGACGTGCTCGTCCGTGCAGTAGCGTGCAAACCCCATGAGCCAGCGCCACAGTCCCGGGTTCCACGCAGGCCGGATGTAGAGCGGGCTGGCCGGGTCGAGCATCTGCTTCAGGGCGGTCGCCACCCGTCCCGGAGCGTTGAGGGGCGGATGACCGGGAGACACGCAACCCGCGTTGCCCTCGGACGCGCCCGCGCCGACCCGCTCGCGCTCGAGTACGACCACGTCCACGCCCCGCCGAGCCAGGTAGTAGGCGCATGAGATGCCGATGACACCTCCGCCGACCACGACGACCCTCTGCGCGCTCAAGAAGTCGGGTCCAGAACGACCTTGATGGAGCCCGTGCGGCGCCTATTGGCGGCTGCGGAGAGCGCCTCCTCGTACTGGACGAGGGGGTAGTCGTGCGTGACCATGCGCTCCACCGGGGCAGCGGTCTCGACCAACATGTCGTGCGTCACCTGGAAGG
>JAHEKM010000191.1 GCA_024638325.1 Gemmatimonadota bacterium
GGGTTCATCGTTTTCGGGCTCGGTGTGCTGGTGTCGCTGGGAGCGATGGTTCTCGCGCGATTCCCCGGCGTCGTCGAACGGGGATACGCCGCCGAGGTCGGTCCCCGCATCGCTCGCCGCCTCTCCCTGCTCACCGG
This sequence comes from Gemmatimonadota bacterium, assembly GCA_024638325.1. GTDB lineage: Bacteria > Gemmatimonadota > Gemmatimonadetes > Longimicrobiales > Gaopeijiaceae > UBA2982. The sequence continues at coordinate 138 of JAHEKM010000191.1, forward strand.
CTGGGCTCCCTTCTCCGTGGCCATGCTCCTGGCCATCACACTCGCCATGGGCTTGGCGACCCGCTGGGGGTTCGTCGCGCTCCGAATTCGAGGGCAGTGTGGTACGGATTGGCGCGTCGCGCTGGCACAGGAGGCGAACCGCCTGGCCGGCGTCGCTGGGACGCTCCTCCTTCTGTTCTACCCCCTCTGGGGACTCAACTACGCGCGCGCACCTCTGGACGAGCGACTGGGGATGGCGGTGGGCCCGGCCATCGAGGCCGAGGCGCTGGTCTCGCTCTCTCGACTGGCGGCGGAGCGGACCAACGAGGCGTACCTGGCACTTCACGGCGTCGAAGATCTCGGCGAGCCGACCCGGGGCTTTGCCGAACCGGTGGCCACGTCCCTGGCGCTTGAATCAGGATGGGCTCGGGTCGCCCCAGCCCTGGGAATGAACCCGGTGGCCGCCCTCGGCTACGGTCCCGTGAAGACGAGAGGGGTCACCTGGTTCGTCGACGCCCTGGACATCGCGGGGATCTACGTGCCCTACACAGGTGAGGCTCACGCTTCGGGAGCCCAGCCGGACCTGAGCTTCCCGGCCGTGGCCGCCCACGAACAGGCACACCAGAGGGGTCTGGCCCGCGAGAACGAGGCGACGTTCGCAGGGGCCCTCGCTGCCATCCACGCCGACGACCCCATGGCTCGCTACTCGGGCTGGGCACGAGTGCTTCGGGCGCTCCAAGCCGACCTCACTAGAGTGCATCGAAGCGAGTGGGTGCGCCTCCGCGACGAGCTCGTGCCCGGAGTCCTCCGCGACTGGCAGGACTACATCGACTACCTCCTGGACTCGAGGAGCGTCGCGGCGCCCATCGTCGAGGCAACCAACGACGCGTACCTACGGGCCCACGGCGTTCCCGGCGGGATCGAGAGCTACGACCGAGTAACGACGCTCCTACTGGAGTGGGCGCGTAGCCACGACGGCGACCTGCTCGTTGGCGACGAAACGGGAACGGCCCGAGCCCTACGGCTCGACCCATTCGCCGACGGGCGCGCGTCAGGGTTGGCCGGGCATGACCTCGGCAGGAATGGACCGGGTCAAGACGATCACGGTGTCACCGGCCGATGGCTCGAGGGGCTGCTCCCGGGTAGCCACGGTGACTACGCGGTCCGGCCCGACGGCGACGAGGGGTAGCGCATCCTCCCCGGCAGCCTTCCACCACTCCTCCACGCCGAACTCCTCGTCGAGGACGGTAGCTACGAACTCGTGCCCGTCACGGAAGCGCTGCTGGAGGACCTCGAACGTCACCTCTTCACCGAAGAGCATGCGCGCCTTGAGCTCCGATCCCAGCTCCGCGGACCCTTCCCTGGGCTTTCGTGTGGTCGCCAGCTGAAAGAGGTTCTCCCGACCGAAGAGGTGAACGAAGTGCCGCGCCGACAGAGCATTCACCTCGTCGTTGGTGGTCATCGCGAAAATTTTCCCGATGCCGGGCATGTCGAGCTCCTCATCGGCCTGGTCGCTCAGCACGCTGCCATGGTAGACAGGAAGACCCTCCAGGCGCGCGGCGCCAACGTGACGCGCGTTCGTGTCCACGAGGAGAACCGGGACATCGAGCCCCTTGAGTGTCCGGGCGAGGGCCCGAGCGAAGCCATGGGCGCCAATGAGGAGGATCCCGTTGGGGTTCTTGTCCGCCACGCCCAGACGATGAGCCAGGGGACGGCCGAGCAGCCCGTAGATGGCCACCGTGCCGGCGATAACGAAGAAGACGATGGGTACGAGCCGCTCCGCTCCCGCGAAACCTTCCTCCTCGAGTCGCAGGGCGAAGATGGCGGTAACGGCTGCGGCCACCACCCCCCGAGGCGCCATGGCCGCGACGAAGAGCCGATCTACCTTCGGCAGGTTGCTACCCGCGGTGGAGAGCGCCACGCTGATGGGACGTACGACGAGGATGAGCAGGCCCAGGAACAGGAACTCGGGCGCACCGATCTCCCGTAGCTCGGCCCATCGCACTCGAGCGGCGAGGAGGATGAAGAGGGCCGAGATAAGGAGAACCTGCAAGTTCTCCTTGAACTCCATGATATGGCTCAGATCCACTCGACGCTGATGGGCGAGCGTGACGCCCATTACCGTCACGGCCATGAGCCCGGCCTCATGCTGCAGGAGGTTGGCCAGCGCGTAGCCGAGCAGAGCCAGGCCCAGGGCGGAAGCACTGTGCAGATGATCGGGGATCCAGTACCGCGCGAGACACACGGTCAACACCCATGCAGGGAGCACGCCGAAGACGGTGCCCGCGACGATGGTCTTCGCTATGCCGGTCACAGCGGGCAACACACCCCCATCGATCAGTCCTTCGAACACGAGAACGGCCAGGACCGCCCCGATGGGATCGATGAGGATCCCCTCCCACTTGAGCACGGCCCCACCCGGGCCGGTGGGTCTGATCTGCCGGAGGAGTGGGATGACCACCGTGGGTCCGGTCACCGTGAGCACGGCCCCGACGAGAACGGAGAGCGACCAGGACAGATCGAGGACGTAGCGGGCCGCCAGTCCGCCCAGGACCCAGGTCACCGTCGTCCCGACCGTTACCAGCTTCGCGACGACGCCGAACCGCTCCCCCAGCTCCGGCAGGTGGAGCGTGAGCGCCCCTTCGAAGAGGAGGATGGCCACGGAGATCGCGACGAGGGGCAGGAGCAGCTCCCCGAACATCGCGTCGGTCAGTACCAGACCGAGACCTTCGGGGCCGGCGGCGACACCGAAGATGAGGAGTAGGAGAATGGCCGGAAGACGGAGGCGCCAGCCGAGCCATTGAGCCACTCCGCCGAGAACCGCGACGGAAACCAAGCCTATGACGAACGATTCGTTCATATGCGAGGATGTCGGGGGAAAGGGTGTTGGTGAGCGGGCTCGCTCGGGGCACGGGGACGCCAGAGAACCATGCGCGACGTCCCAGAAGTATACGTCTTCCTGACTCCTGCGGGGGCTTGGTGTGTGCCGCCCGAGCTGGCCAGGTACCGCAGCGG
>JAHEKM010000096.1 GCA_024638325.1 Gemmatimonadota bacterium
CCGTCCGTGCTCTTCGCCGGTGGGCCGCTCGTGGCCGGCGAGCTGGTAACGGGCGCAGAGCCGGACTGGTCATCCATCGCAGCCGTCCCCCTCATCGAGCTCCAGCTCCTCGATCCACCACGATCGCGAACGATCTGGATCGCCGAGCACGAAGGAAAAGCCTATGTGCTGTCGGGCTACATGGGCAACGCGATCGGCCGCATGTGGAAGCGATGGCCGCTGCAAGCCGAACGGGACGGGCGAGCGGTCGTTCGTATCGGTGACCGTCGGTATCTTCGCACGCTGACGCGCCTGCGATCGGGTCCGGCCGTCGCGCCGGTGCTGGCGGAGTTCAATCGCAAGTACGGATACAACGCGACGTCGGCGGACGTGGAGGCCGGCCAGACGTGGATGTTCGAGCTGGCCCCACCCGTGGGTGACTTCGCTGGAGTGTCGAGATGAGTCGCAACTACTGGATCGCGGCCGCGGTGATCGTCCTTGTCACCCTTGCGGTGGTGCTCATTCCGGGGGTCCAGGATTTTATCGAAGGACGGCTGTTGCGATGGCTGGCGGGGGCGGCGAGCTAGCATCGACTCTGCGGCGCGATGGATGCGGTAGCTTCTTCGCGTTTTGGGCCTGTGGAGCATAAGATGCGAGGAACCCCTACCAGGAGGTGATGCGTGAAGCTCAAGTATCCGCTGCTCACCCTGCTCGGACTCTCCCTGCTGATGCCCTCGGCCGTCGCCGCGTGCGACACCTACCTCGGGTACCTCCCGTGGGTTCGGCCGAGCGGCCAAATCGGTATCGGCGCGGGTCTGCAGGTCCAGCCGGGCGAGGACGGGGGCCCGACGTACTGGATTCCCAACGTCGAAGGCTCACTCGCCGCTGGCAGCAACGTCATTGTGAAGGGTGCGCTCGGGTACTGCACCAGCACTGGCGGGCCCAGCGGGTTCGATTCGGACTCCTACGTGACCTTCGGTGGTGGTGGCGCGTTCCAGCTGTTCAGCCAGGGCAACTTGGCGGTGAGCGTTCAGGCCGCGGTCACGGCGTTCTCCTACGACGGTGGCTCGGAGCAAGTCGTCCCCGTGACGGCGAACGCGGTGTTCGGCACCGGTGGTCTGGCGTCGTTCTTCGGCTTGGCTGGCCTGCAACTCAGCCGCGACAGCTACGACATCGCCGGCTTTGGCAGCGACACCGTGACGGACACCGACCCGGTCGTTGGCGCGGGCGTTCTACTCCGCAACATCGCGGTCGGTGTGATGCTCAAGTTCGGAGAGGACGGAGCGGGTGGCTCGTCGACCGACCTCACCCTGAACGGCAGCTTCCAGTTCAGTTTGCCGGGCTAGCCTGACGCACCGGTTCGGACTGCTGCGCGGCCCCGCTCGACCTACGGGTCGGGCGGGGCTTCGGCGTGAACGGTCATGTCAACCACCCGTCGCCAAGGGATCGTCACATGCGACCGCCCCCGGCGACTCGGACAGGATTCCCCCGACCGTCGTGAGGGGCTCTTCCACGGCGCCTGCGTACACTGCGCAGCCGACTCCCGCGGCGATGTGGTGGTACTCGGCTGTCCAGCCATCCGCGCCGCCCTCCATGCGCAGGGCCATGCCGTCCTGGGGTCGAAAGCCCAGGTCGGACGCCTCGTCCGCATAGCGTCCACGCTCTCGCATACGCCGGTCCTGGAGGCCGGCCAGCTCCATCAGACCCGTCCGTGCCGTCGACCGACCAATGCACCGCGTCACGAACTCGGGCTGCAGGCATGGGGTGTCCGAGGGTGCGGGAGGCCGGTAGCCGGGCGGCGGCCCACCGGCCCGCTCAGCAGGGACCTGCGTGGATGCGTCCGTGGCGATGTCGACGTCGGCGTCGCCCGATCCCGACGTCCGAACGGAAAGCAGGGCGCCTCCGTAGAAGAGCGCCGCGGCGCCCACGGCGTACAGCAGCCATTTCCCCAAACGCTTCATGAATCGTCCCCCCCGGGAGTCCTTCCCACAAATCTAAGGAACGACCCGGTGCTGCGCCCTCGTTACGGTTCGCGCTCGGACGCGTCGGACGGGTACGTAGCCGACGGACGGCCGAAGTCGATCCGCGCCACATCCGCCCACGGCACGTAGTCCGGGGCGGCGCGGCCTTCCGCCGCAAATACCAGCATACCTCCGTTTTCGTCGGACAGGTCCCCGGCGCGCTCGAGCCGCAGCTCCTCTCCGCTGTGCAGCGTCACCGTGGCGGATCCGGGGCCCGCGGGGAGCGTGATGGAAGCGATGAGGCCGAAGAGCAGCGTGTAGTCCACGCCCTCGGACGGCGCGTCGAGGGTCTCGGTGGTCTCGCTCTCGTCGAGGTCGAAGACCAGCCGACCTAAGAGGCGGCGGCCAGAGCGCGTCGAGACGCTGCCCCTGAGCGGGCCTCCGGGTGGGAAGTCGTCGTACGCCGGCGCCGAGCCAGCCTGGTCGAAGTCGACCCGCTCGAAGACCTCCCAAGGGATCAGTACCCGTCCGTATCGCCGGTCGTCGACGTAAAGCCCTCGGTTGTTCCGACCGAGGTCGCTTGTCCCGGACAAGAGGAGCTCCGTGCCATCGAGCAGCGTGACGAGCGAGCGGCTCGGCCCCCGTCGCTCGATGGAGCGAACGGCATCGAGTCGGGTGCTGCGGTACTCGTCGGACTCGGTAAGCCCTCCGACCTCGTCGGAGCCGAGACTCCGCTCACGGTCCCACGCGACCAGGCCGGTGAACTCGCCCTGCGGGGTGCGGACGGTACCGTAGATCGGCAGAGGCGGGTCGCCGCGACGGGGCGCGGCCAGAGGCTCGACCGTGCGGATATCAGCCTCGCGAAGCTCAACCAGGCCGGCGGCCTCGTCCCAGACCCAGAGCCCATCGCCGAGCTCGTCCGAGCCCATCCTGTTCAGCACGAATTCGGTACCGCTCTTCAACTCGACCAGAATATCCCGGCCGCTCCTCTCGATGCGGGTGATATCGCCCATGCGCGCCACGAACGGACGTTCACCGGCGGTCTCTGCCTCCCAACGAGCGATGTCCAGCCCGAAGATGCCGAAGGAGCGGCGCTGCCGCGGCGCGTAGGCGACCCAGGGGTTCTCGCTCTTGAACGCATTGAAGTAGCTGCCCCAGAGTGCCTCCTGGTCGCCTCCCCAGCGCATGCGCCCTTGGTATACGGTGCCATCGGCCGTGGTGACTCGGCCGTACAGGAGGCTCTCGTGTGCCGATGCGTCCGCAGCCACCGCCCGCGGTGGCCGCAACGGCTCACTACCCGCGTTCTCCTGGAGCGACCCGTACCCGATGGCGAGCGCCGCCGCGACGAGGACGGCGAGCGCCCCGATCGTGACTCTGGCTTTCGTCATGTACGACCGGCTCTCGAGGAGGTGGAATCGACCCCACTACCGCGAGCGCACGCCCGTCCGCAGGAACTCGGCCCGGCTCTCCATGCCGAGGCCGTTCCCCAGGTAGTCCGTGTCGCTGACCTCCTCCATCCAGAAGACGCCTGCGGGCTGAATCGAGACCTGTAGGAAGTGACCGTTCTGGTCGGGGGCGCCCCCGTGCCAGTGCTCCTCGCCGGGCCCGACCATGTGACTGTCTCCGCGGTGCAGCGTCTGGACGCGCTCGCCGCGCCTCTGTACGCGTCCCTCGCCGTCGAAGAGGACCATCAACTGCCCGCCCACGTGGCAATGCCAGTACGAGCGGTGGCCGGCAGCCCAATTGGCTCCGCCCCACGGCTCGCCGTTGATGACTACGCTCTCGATGGGCTGGTTCCTGTACTCGCCCGTGGCCTGCACTCCCATCTGCTCACCAGGGCAAGGCGCTTCCTGCTGCGCCGTCGCCGGCTCGGTCGCCAGCACGAATCCGAGCTGCCCCGCCACGAGGGCGAGGGGGACCGAGATCATCGCCAGTCGCTTCCACCGGGACTCCGGCACGTTGCACCTCCTCTTTGGGTCCACCTCGACCATTGAGTATGGGGGCGCCTGGCGCCTCGCGCATCGTGGACGAGGCCACGCAGCCCAGCCCCCTCACCTTGACCGGCAACTCGCTGCGCCCCACCGTGCGCCGATCGCTCGCCCCGCGCTCCGGCGCCCCGACCTTCGAGAGGTACAGAAATGAAGAGAGCCCTACTGGTCCTGATCATCAGCCTCGGTTTCAGCGTCCCCGCCGAGGCTCAGCGGCCACCGGCTGCGTGCGGACCCGCCGGGCAGCTGCCCGCCGAGCTCTCGAACAACGTGGCCTCCGACGCGCGCTGCTTCGAGCTGCGGATGTACACGGCCACGGACGAGCGCGGCGACATCGACATGCTTCACCAGCGGTTCCGTGAGCAGGAGGTGGCGATCTTCGAGAAGCACGGCGCCGAGGTGATTGCCGTTTGGCAGCGCCTGGACAACCCGAACACCCTGGTGTGGATGCTCGCGTACCGTGACCGGGCGCACCGCGACGAGGTTTGGGCTGGCTTCGCCGCCGATCCGGACTGGGCGACGCTGCGCGAGCGGTACAACGTCTCGCTGTCTATCGAAGCGTACTGGATGAGCTCGACGGACTACTCGAACCTCAGGTAACCGTAGGGCCTGCCTGGCCGTCAGAAGGTGACGTCGAACGCTCCGTTGGTGACGCTGACCTGACCTGTGGCCGCCGTGCCCGGGTCCGGGTCGGCGACGAACTGGAAGGTGCCGACGACGCGGTCCGTCGAGAGTGACGTGATGGTCAGGGACCCAGGTCCGGCCGCATTGGTCGTGCTCCACTGGCTGGGGGTCGATCCCGCCGTGACCGTGACCAGCGCGAGGGTGCTGGGGAAGCTCGAGGACTCGAGCGCGAAGGTTCCGGGTCCGCTGACACCAGTCACCAGGAGCGAGACCTGGGTGACCGGCGATGAGGCAGTGTTGGTCGTACCAACCATGTTGAGTGTGGACGGGGCGCCGGGCGCCACCTCCACGAGGAAGGCCTCGAAGGGAGCGCCGTCGATCGAGGCGGTCATCGTATCGTCGCCGGCGAGGTCGGGCCCCGTCGATTCACCGCAGCCCACCAACGCCAGGGCGAGAACCGCCACAGCGAGCTCGAGCCGGCCGGGAGAGGAGAACTGCGGTCTGCACATGCCAACGCCTCGTCCAAGAGACCAACTGAAAACGATCCGGGCCATTGTGACGGACGGGCGTCGGGCCGGCAAATGGCTCGACAAAGAAAAACGGGCCGCCCCGACGAATCGGGGCGGCCCGTAAAGCTCCGTGCGGAGCGGTTCGAACTACTGGGCGACGACGTTCTCAGCCGCCGGACCCTTCGCACCCTGCACGAGGTCGAACTCGACCCGCGCGCCCTCGGCGAGGGTCTTGAAGCCCTCGGCCTGGATCGCGCTGTGATGGACGAAGCAGTCCTTGCTACCGTCCTCGGGCGTGATGAATCCGAAGCCCTTCTGATCGTTGAACCACTTCACGGTTCCCTTGGTACGCATCAATGCGCTCCTTGGATGTGCAAGTCGGAGCTACGATGACACGTACTTACCGACTGCCTGTGTTGCGCGGAAACCCTCCGCGCGAAGCGTGGCCACTGCGGCCACAATCACCAAAGGACGTCGATCTCCTGAATGAGACCGTCGCCCTCACTCGTCTTCTGTTGCTGACCGCCTTGGCCAGGTATACACGGTCGCGTATGGCGCGCTGCCCGTCAACGGTCGCGGTGGTCGGGCTTTTCAGATCTTCGGGGCCGCGCATTCGGCCCCAGCGCTTGTTGAGGCACGACCGGCCGCCCAGGTTGACCGACGTCGCCCGCCGGGTGCGGGGTCGACCTGAGCCAATACCACACGGGAACGCCTCTTGCCGACTCACCTCGAGGCCCTCAAAACGCATCTCGCCGATGTCGTGAACCTGGGCTCCATCGCCTCGGTGCTCCACTGGGACCAGAACACCCACATGCCAGTGGAGGGCGCGTCGGCCAGGGCCGCGCAGCAGGCGACGCTGCAACGCTTACGGCATGACCTGTTCGTGAGCGACGAGACCGCTCGACTCCTGGAGAGCGCCGCCGAGCAGGTCGACCTCGAGGATTTCGACTCCGACGACGCGAGCTTGATCCGCAACGTCCGGCGGGACCTCGAGTACGCCAGCAGGCTTCCGTCGGAACTGGTCGGCGAGATGGCGATCTCCCAGGCACACGCATTCGAGACCTGGAGGCGGGCTAGGGAGGCCGACGACTGGTGCTCCTTCGTGCCCGCCATGCAACGCGTGCTCGACCTCAAGCTGCAGGAGGCCGAGCTGCGCGGATACGACGAGCACATCTACGACGTCTTCCTGGAGACGTGGGAGCGGGGACTCGGCACTCGCGAGGTGCAGGCGCTGTTCGATGCCGAGAAGCCGGCATTGATCGAGCTCGTGGCGGCCGTCGCAGAACACGAAGATCGTGTCGACGATTCGGTGCTGCATCAGCCGTTCGACCTGGAGAAGCAGCGGGCCCTCTCGCGCTTCGCCTCCGAGGCCTTCGGCGTCTCCTACGACCGGTGGGCCCACCTGGGCGAGGTGCCGCACCCCTTCTGCTCGCGCATCGCGGGTGGCGACGTCCGCATCACGACACGTTACAGCCCGGACTTCTTCAACCCGAGCTTCTTCGCGACGCTCCACGAGACCGGGCACGGCCTGCACGGACGTGGATTCGCGCCCGAGCTCGACGGGACGTATCTCGCCGACCTCGAGGCCGGAAGTCGAGCCGTGGCCGAGTCCCAGTCCCGCACGTGGGAGAACCAGGTGGGGCGGAGCAGGGAGTACTGGGAGTGGATGCTCCCGGAGGTCCGCCGGTTCTTCCCCACACAATTCGCCGACACCGATGTGGAGACGATGTACAGGGCGGTCAACAGGGCGCGGCCGCAGTTCATACGTGTAGAGGCGGACGAGCTGACCTACAACCTCCACATCATGCTACGCATGGAGCTCGAGCTCGACATGGTCACCGGGGCCCTTCCACTGCAAGACGTCCCCGATGCCTGGAACGAGGCGTTCGAGACGTAATTCGGCATCACCCCGGCGAGCGACGCGGAGGGGTGCCTGCAGGACGTGCACTGGAGCTTCGGCGGAATCGGGCTCTTCGTCGGATACGCGCTCGGCAACATGCTCGCTGTGCAGTACTACAATGCCGCGCTCGCGGCGCATCCGGAAATCCCCGAGCAGATCCGTGTGGGCCAGTTCGAGACGCTACACGGATGGCTTCGCGAGAACATCTATCGGCATGGGCGGAAGTTCACGGCGCACGAGCTCACACAGCGCGTGACGGGACGAGGGATCCGCGTCGAGGACCATCTCGCGTACCTGAAGACCAAGTTCACGGACGTGTACGGGCTGTAGGTGGCTCCCGACTTCGCCCGTCAGTCCGCCACTTCGCGACGAGCGTCCGCCGGCAGCAGGGGCAGCACCAGGGGGATCGGCACCGCGAATCCGAGGCCGGTGTTTCCGCGCAGTCCGGACGAGTGCACTGCGACGACCTCGCCGTTGGCGTTGAAGATCGGACTGCCGCTCGAGCCGCCGATGGTGAACCCGTCGAACTGCAGCTCGGTCTCCGTGACCTTGGAGAAGATCCCGGCGCTCATGGAGGTGCGCACCGTGCGCGTGTCGTCGAGCGCAGTGGCCACTCCGGCCGGGAAGCCGATCAACGCGGCGGGCTCCCCCTGTCTGGCGCCCGTACCTTCCCAGTCGACGTCGGTGATGAACGGACCCGTGTAGTCCGGGATCTGGAGCACGGCCAAGTCCGGACCTCCCTGCGGCGAAACGGCGACTACTCGGGCGCGGTGCCCGGTGCGTCGATCTGCCATGGTGATATGGACGGAGTCCGGGGTCCGACCGTTCGGTTGGGCGACGTGCCGATTCGTGACGAAGTACCCCGAGGCCGTGACCACGAAGCCCGAACCGTCGTGGATGTTCTCCCCGGCAAACACGGACACAAGGCCCGTGGCGTCCTGGTGCGCCTCGGCGATGCTGGCCAGATCGGCTCCGCGGATGGCGCGGAGTCCGGCCTCGAGCTGTCCCGCCCTGGCTTCGGCGGCCGCCACGGCCTCACGGAGGCTGGCGAGCTCGACAGGCGACACCCCCCCGGCTTGGCCAGACGCCAGCAGCGCGCGCAGTCGTTCGGTCTCCTGCTCCTGGGCCTCGCGTAGCGAATCGCCGACGGAGAGCTGTTGACTCATCTCGGCTTGCGCCCGCTCCAGCGCAGCCTCCAGCGCCGCGGTGCGGAAGCTGGCCTCGGAGAGCGCATCGCGCAGACTGTCGACGACCGCCGCAGGAGCCGAGCCGGACCGAGCCGCCGCCAGCTCCTGCTCGAGTCGACCGTACTCGGCCAGGCCGGCCGCCCGGATGGAGTCGGCCCTCACGCGCGCCTCGTTCAACGCCGTGCGCTGAGACGCGAGCTCGGCCTCCGTCTCGCGCATCCGGTACTCGCTGAAGGCGAACGCCCCCCCGCCCGTCAGGAGCAGCAGGAGGACGAAGGTCCCGACCATGCGCCGGGTGCGCGACACGTGGCGCTGCTCGGTCTCGTGAATGAGGGCCTTGAAGAAAGCGGTCCGGCCCGGCGCAGGCGCACCGGGTGATCCAGCTCCGACGGGCTCGACGGGTCGATCGTCGGCCCGCGCTGGCGCACTCGCCGCCGGCACGACCGCGGTCGGCAGAACGGGGACGGATGCCGCGCCTGTCACCCTGGCGCGTGCGACCAGGAACTCCGGGCCCTCGCTTCCGAGCCGAATGCTCGACCCTGCGTGCAGCTCGGCGGGCTCGGTCACCGTCCTGCCATCGACGAGGGTTCCGTTGCGGCTCCCGTTGTCCCGAAGGAGCACCGCGCCCTCGGTGCCCGGAAAGATCTCGCAGTGGACCCGTGACACGAGCATGGCGTCGAGCAGGCAGACTTCGCACTCGTCGCTCCGCCCGACCCGGATGAGCGGAGCCGAGCCCTCCCACTCCTCGCCGGACTCTGCATCGGTCAGTGTGATCGCCACCCCGCGAGCCTCGTCCTCGATCTGCACAGCGAAGGCGACGCCTGGCCCTCCCAACGAGAGCGTCTGCCCGGAGGCGATCGGCAGCGATTCGCCGGCCGGTACAGGGTCACCGTCCACGAACGTGCCGTTGCGTCCGCCGGCGTCCAGAACGAGCCAGCCACCCTCATCCTGGATGAGACGTGCGTGGCTGCCTGACACCACCTCGCACCCTTCGCCCGTTACGACCACGTCACACTCGGGCGCACGCCCGATCAGGACCGGACCGTCCGCGAACGTGTCGACACGACCGGTACGCCGGTCTGTCAGGGTTAAGCTGCTCACGGCGTGCGGGGCTGAGGGGCGTCCTCCCATCACGTCGGGAGGCTCGGGTGCCGGTGGAACCAATATGGATCCACCCCCCGCGGGCGGCCACAGAAAAAGCGGTCAGGCGACTTCCGTCACCTGGCGGCTACAGTGCCGGGTCCAGCCTCGCTCTGCGCGCCTGCGGCGCACTCCGGTGCTCAGGTGTCGCTTGAACGCTCGGAACCGCTCCTGGACCGCCGGCTCTTCGTATAGCCTCGCCACCAGCCCCATGAACGCCTCCTCGAGCTCGGAGACCGTCATCCGGTCGGGTCGGACGTTTATGTCGAAGAGCGTGCAGCGCTCCGTGGCGCTTTCGTCCAAGATGCGGCCGTCCCCGGCGAGTCGTGTCCAGAGCGGCGTCCCGGGGAACGCAGTCATGTACGTGACCTGCACGTCGTACATCCCGCTTTCCCTGACGAAACGCAATATGTCCTCGGCGCCGCTCACGTCGGTCCCGTCCAGCCCCAGCACGAAACAACCGTTGACCGTGATGCCGTGCCGCTGGATGCGCTCGACTGCCGAGGCGTACTCACCGACCTTGGCGGCCTTCCAGTTGGCGTTTCTCTCCACGCCGTCCAACGCGGCACGCGTCGGATGCTCGAAGCCGATGAGCACCTGGGCGCACCCGGAATCCCGCATGAGCGAGAGCAGCTCCTCGTCGTCGGCGATGGAGAGGTCGGACTCCGTGAACCAGCGCACGTTCTCCTTGGCCAACTCGGTGAGCAGTGACTTGGCATGCTTCCGGTTCACGAACGTGTTGTCGTCCGCGAACTCGATGAAAGGATTGCCGAACAGCTTTTTCAGCCGGCGCACCTCGGCGATGACTTTCGCGACGGGCTTCACACGGAAGCGCGGCGACAGCCGGATCGAGGACGCGCAGAACTCACAGGCCCACGGACAGCCGCGCTGGGTCTGGATCGACAGGCGCGGGTAGCGGCTGGCGTCGAGGAGGTCGAAACGGGGCATGGGCGCATCGTTCAGGTCGAACGGGCCCTTCGCGTGTGCCGTGTACAGTGGGCGCAGCCGGTTGCGGCGTAGGTCGGTGACGACCTCGGGCCACACGACCTCACCCTCGCCGATCACCACCGCGTCGGCGTGTGCCAACGCTTCCCGCGGCGAGAGGGTGACGCCGAGTCCCCCGAGAATGACGGGGACGCCCTGGGCCCGGAACCGACCCGCCAATCGATACGCTTCCTTCGAGACCGCGGTGAGCGTCGAGATGGCCACCGCGTCGAATCGAGTCGGCAGCTGCCACTCGTCGACGTCCCGAACCTCCAGGTACTCCACGTCGACATCTTCCGGTGTCATACCTGCCAGCGTCAGGAGTCCGAGCGAAGGCAGAGCCTCGATCTCCTGCGCGCGCGCCTGAACCCGCGGAAAGGTGAAGCCGAGCTCGAGGAGCTCGGGCTTGCAGATGCGCAGGCCGCTCATGGCAATGAGTCCGATTCTCACGAGACCACCTCCCCAATGTTGATGAGCAGGGTCACGATGCCGACGGACACCGCGAGCACCGGGATGGGGAAGAGATGCGCGAAGCTCTTCCTCCACGCGGTCAGGAAGCAGCAGACGGGCATCGCCGCCGCACCGATCACGAGTGACCACGAGGCCGTCACCAGCCACGTGCTCTCGGGGACCCCCTGTGTCGTGAGCGCGAACATGATGTTCACGAACCCCAACCCGAAGAAGGCGATGTGGCCCAGCCGAGCCAGTCGGCGTGGGAACGAGCCGTACCCGCCCATCCAGTTTTCGCGCTTGAAGAAGAGGCCGATCACCGCTCCGGTGATCACGCCTCCCAGCATGCCGGCCCAGCCGACGACGAGATTCGAAATCATGTTGCGCCTCCCTGGGCGCCCCTTCGGCGCCTCACACCCGTACGATGTCAGGAGAGCGAGTGGGGCGGACTGCGTCAGATGACGCAGAGCGCGGCTCCCATGACGTAGGCGCGAACGCGAAAGCCCCGTCCGAGGCCGAAGCCTCGGACGGGGCCGGATCCTGCGCGGATCGCTCGGTTAGCGCGTTCTCGGCGCCGGGGGCGGCCCGACCTGAGCGGGAGGCGCGAGCGTCGGCGCGCCGAAGTCGAGGTTCGAGACCGACACCTCGTCGAGGATCCACCCACGGAAGCCGTTGTACAGGCCGTCCACCGTCCGGAACTCGAAGATGAGTTGGACTTCCTGACCGATGTAGGCGCCCATGTCGATGAACTCGGTGCGCCACACGGGCACCTTGTTGAAGCCACCCGAAGTGAACGGGATTTCGTCGCGGTCCGGCAGGGTCGGATCGACGAACGGGTTCAGGCGAGCCAGGTCGGTCGCAGAGCCGCCGGTCGGCATCACCTTGATGGTCATGACGTCGAATCCGGAGTCGTTCGGGTTCACGCTCTCGATCTCGAACCAGGTGCTGAACCGGAGCGTAGCGGTGCCTGTGGTACCGGGGATGGTGAAGGCCGGTGAGGTGAGCGTGCCGCTGTTCGCCGTCTCGCTGGTGCCACCCGATCCCGGCGGGTCACCGGCGGACTGCGTGCCCATGAAGTTTCCGGTCGCGGGCTCACCGTACCAGTAGGAGTACACGCCTTGGATGGGCGAGGGCAGGGCGCCGTTCGACGGATCGCTGGGCGCGATGTTCACGTACGTCGGATACGCCGCGTTGGTGATGCCGGTGAGCATGGAGCGGTTCCAGAAGCCGGTCGTGGCCCACATCGGCGTGGCGCTCTCGAAGTCGTCCTCGAAGAAGATGTCGAGGCCCGAGCTCGGTTGGAGGTCGAGGTCCACGTTCGGAAGCGTCTGGTTCTGGATCAGCGCCACGTCCATCGAAGCGGCCGAGAAGCCCTGCGCGGTGAGCACCGTGAAGGTCGTGATCGGGCTCCCGCCGGTGTCGTCCATGTTGATGCCGACCAGGGAGTAGTTGCCGTTCGAGTCGGTGATCGTGGACTGGAAGATGCCGTTGGTCTGCGCGCCTCCGGAGATCGAGACCGCGGCGTCGGGGAGTGGGGCTCCGCCGAACGTGACCTTGCCGCTCAGGCCTCCGAAGCGCTGCGTGGATCCGGTGGGCGTCAGCGCGAAGTCCGCCGCGACGACGTCGCCGATGCCGACGTCGACCTCGAGCTCGACCGCGGTCGCGGTCACGTGCCCCGCGCTGGTGACGGTCACGGTGTATGTCCCGCCGGTTACGCTGCCGAAGGAGTAGGCGCCACTGCCGTTCGTGGTCGTGTTGTAGGGGCCGCCGGGGCCCACCATCGACACGCCTGCGCCGCTGATCACCAGCGACGTCGCCGCG
>JAHEKM010000097.1 GCA_024638325.1 Gemmatimonadota bacterium
CTCTCGGGAGTATGCCGACGAGTTCGCCTCGAACGTCCCCGTGTGGTTCGCCTTCCTGGAGGAGGAGGGGGCGCGGGAAGGCGACGCGATCTACTTCCGTCTACGCGGCGACGAAGTCCGCACGACGTACCGGACCGTGGACGGCCGCGTGCTCATGGACGAGGTCGGCGTGAGCGCCGAGGGCCGTCGAGCGAGCATCCCGAGCTTCTTCGCACCGGACACCAGGTTCCGGAAGCGCCTCGTGGAGTCGCTCCTGAACAACTAGGTCGCCTCGCCGGCCGCGTCCAGAATGACCTTCCGCTCGACCTCGGTGAGGAAGGCGAGCCATGGTCGGTGCCCTTGGCGCAGCGCCCTGGCCGCACCGCTCCTGAGGAAGTCCGACGCCTCGGGGAGCCTCTCTCGGATCGCCCATCGTATCCGGTCACCCAGCCATTGGGCACGCGCCTCCAGCGGCAACTCGTGAAGCACGACGAGCTCCGCCAGCGCGTCGACTCCCTCCGCCTCGTCCAGCAGCAGAAACGGGATCAACTCGGTCCATATCTGTATCTCGGGGCGCGGAGCGTTCTCAGCGAGGTACCGACTCTCGAGCACACCGTACAACCCTCGCTCGTGGGGCGAGAACGAGTCGGTGCTCGAGCGCAGCTCTCGATGCGTGGCGTACGCTTCCCAGATTGTCTCCCGCGTTCCCTCCGGGCCTTTGAAGAGCCTACTGAGGAAGCGGATCGGGCGTCGCGCGTGCCCCGCTATCTCGGCTCCCAGAAGAAGACCTCCCAGTCCCGCAGCGGTGCCCCCGTGCCTCCGACCTGCTCGTCTATGGATCTCCCGCCGGCCCAGAGTCGCATCATCTCGATGCGCTCATCGCCGTGGATCTCGACCGCTCGCATCTCGTACGTCGCGTCCCCGATCCGAAGCCATCCGTCACCACCGTTGTCGCGCACCTGCTGGGCCCAGAGCCCGCCGTCGGGGCGAGTGGCCGTGATGACGCCGCCGGGCCTGCCCACCCAAGACACGTAGTTAACGAACGGAGGGAAGCTCGCCAGCTTCATCATGATGGGACCCTGATGGGTCTCGTGGAGGGTCGAGAAGTCGTCCGGAGCAGGTGTGGGGGTCCCTCCGAGGATGATTCCGGGGGTTCGGGCAAGTCCAGTGTTGCCGAGATAGGGAGCCGTGAACATCCAACTCAGGACTCCGACGACGAGTAGAACGCCGATCGATAGCCCTGCGACTTTCTCTTTGCTCATGGCTCATTCTCCGGATCGAGGTCATGGAAGGCATGTAGACTTGCTGCACGATGACAGGAGCGCAAACGTCTTCGCCTCAGGTCCGGCCCGACTCGATGAGCTTCGACGTCAAAGCGGCGCCGAAGAGGAAGATCATGCAGGAGTAGTAGATCCACAGCATGAGGGCGACCAGCGACCCGGCTGCGCCGAAGGCAGACGCCAGCGACATGCGACCCATGTAGAGCCCGATCAGGAGCTGGCCCACCAGATAGAGAAGAGCCGTCGCCAGGCCTCCGATCCAGGCGGCCCTCCACGACACGTCGGGCTCCGGTAGGACCCTGAGCAGGAGTCCGAAGAGAAGCGTCAGCGCCGTGATCGAGAGCAACGGCCGACCGACCGTCAGCAGGACCCGGGTCATGGGAACCCGCCCGAAGACCTGCTCCAAGACGTCCGTGGTGGCCTGGAGCGACATCAGGACGACGAGTGCCGCACCTGCCGTCAGCACCAGGAGGAACGCCGTCAGCCGGTCGCGGATCATGAGCCGCAGGGCCACCAGCTCCGCCGTCGGCGTCCCGAAGACCTGATTCACGGAGCTACGCAGGTGCGCGAATCCGACCGTGGCGCCGTAGACCAGGATGACCAGGGCGAAGAGGCTTCCGAGAACGGAGCTCGCCGAGAACCAACCCTGATCGAGCAGCTGGACGACGACCTCGGCGGCCACCGGATCCAAGAGCTCTTGGGCGCGACTCGCCGCCTCGGCCCTGACGTCGGCGCTCCGCACCACGCTTCCCGCGATACCGACGGACAGCGTCACCAGCGGCGCGAGCGACATCATCGCATAGAAGGCCATCGCCGCGCTGAGCGTCATGGCCGACCGTTCCCTCCAGGCTTCGAAGGCTCCGGCCAGCAAGCGCCACCAGCGAACTCGACTCATTTCAGCGCGTCACAAGATCCGCTTCCCCAGCGCCGAGAGCAGGAGCTCACTGCCCAGCTCAGCCGTCGCGTTGCGGACGTCGAGGATCGGGTTGACCTCCACGAGGTCGATGCTCACCAGCTGCTTCGAGTCCGCGACCATCTCCAGGCAGAGGTGGGCTTCGCGGTACGTCAGCCCACCCTTCTTGGGAGTACCAACGCCGGCCGCGATCGACGGATCTACGACATCGATATCGAGGCTGACGTGGACCCCCGCGGTGCCGCGTGAGGCGAGCCCCATGGCCTCTTCCATCACGCCCGACACGCCACGCAGGTCGATGTCTTTCATGGTGAACACGTTCACGCCGCTCTCGGCCACGAGCTTCTTTTCCCGGGCGTCGAGGTCCCGCACCCCGATCAGGGAGACGTTCTCGGCCTGCACCTTCCCGCGGAATCCGCCCACCGAAGAGAGCCTCTCTTCGCCAAGCCCCAGGAGGTGCGCGAGGGCCATTCCGTGGACATTGCCGCTGTCCGTGGACCCGGGCGTGTTCATGTCGCCGTGGGCATCGAACCAGAGCAGTCCGAGCCGCTGGTCGCGCTCGTTGAACTGACGCGCCACCCCGGCGACTGATCCCATGGCGAGGGAGTGGTCACCACCGATCGCCACGGGAAGTTGGCCCTGCGCGAGGCCCGCATAGACGCGCTCGCCGAGCTCCTCGCATACGGCCGCGATGGCCGCGGCGTATTTCTGAGTCGCGTCGCCGACATCGGACAGCTCCGGCAGGGGCACGTCGACATCACCGGAGTCGGTCACCTCATAGCCGAGCGCGCGGATGCGCTGGGCCAGGTTCGTGATACGTAGGGCGCTCGGGCCCATGTCGACCCCGCGGCGGTTCCCGCCGAGGTCGAGAGGCACACCGATGAGTAGGACCTTGGTCGACATGCGGGCAACATCCGACCCGCCGAGCACGGTAGCAAGCGAGGCCCTCCCGCGTGCGAGGCCTAGTCCGTGAAGTCGTCCCCAAGTGCTGCCGGATCAGGTAACGCTCTTCGACGCGCCACCTCCCGGAGATCGGCCTCCTTGTCTACCTCATCCACGATCTCATGTCCGATGAGGGACTCCAGGACGTCCTCCAGCGTGACGACGCCCGCCATACCACCGAACTCGTCGACGACCGCGAACAAGTGCGTGCGCTCTTGGATGAACCGACTCAGAAGCACGTGACCGGGCGTGCTCTCTGGAACGTAGTGCAGAGGTCTGGAGAGTCGCTCCAACGGCAGGTCGGTCTTGTCGCGGGCCAGCTCGGCCAGCACGTCCGATGAGCGCACGAGCCCCGTCCAACTGTCCGCCTTGTCCGGGTCGAAGATCGGAATGCGAGAGTAGTGCCACTCGTCCACGTGGTCACGGACAGCTCCCAGGTCCATCGTCGCCGGAAGGCGGAACACGACGGTCCGCGGCGTCATCACTTCTCGAGCGGTGATGTCGTTGAGTTTGAGGACGTTCCGTACCATCTGCGCCTCATGCTTCGAGATGCTTCCCTCGTCGGCGCTGATCTGGGCAAACTGCATCACCTCCTCCTCCGGAGCCGAAAACACTTGGCCCGAAGGCTTCAACCAGGCCGACACATGTTCGATGACCAATATCGCCGGACTGAGCAGCGTGATGGCGACACCCCACGGCACGGCGACCGCGTGGGCAATCGGTCGGTTGTGGACGACTCCCAGGATCTTGGGGAAGATCTCCGAGACCATGAGTACCGTGAGCGTGAACAGGATCGAGAACCAGAGAAGCGCCTGTGGACCAAAGAGGTCGGAGGCCTGAGCGCCCGCGACCGCCGCCCCCGCCGTGTTCGCGGCGGTGTTCACCACGAGGATCGCGGCGATCGGCCGCTCCATGTTGTCTTTGAAGCCCATGAGCACCGGGCCCGCCGCGCTTCCCGAGTCGACGAGCGTCCGGATGTAGGGCCGCCGCACAGCGTAGATGGATGCCTCGCTGAGCGAGCACACGGCGGAAACCGACACGACGATGACAACGGAGACGATGAAGACAGTCATCATCGGTCCTCCCTAGGTGGGGCAAACAGTGATAGGCGCGCTCAACCCATTCTCGCGGGAAGTCGGAAGGCCGGCCACGTCACGGACGTATTCGGCTTCCTCGGCTTCATCGGAATCGCGACGCTGCTTTCGGGCCTGCTGAGACCACAGGCACGGGGGTTCGTGCCGGCGGGAAAGCTGGGGGGCTTACCGCCCTCAGACCCGGGGCGGCGACACGCGGACGGTCACCTCCACGTCCGAGTAGAGTCCACCGTCATCGGCGCGACCGCGCAGCAGGTACGTCCCAGGCTCCAAGAACCTGACATCCGCGGTCCAGCGCCCATCCTCAGGGATCTCGGGCGGGTCCCAGCTGATCGCCCAGGGCGAGTTGGCGAAGGCCCTAGTGTCCTCCCAGGGCTTGGTCTGCGGCGGCTCGATCTGCACGGCGTCGTCGTCGCCCCGATAGACGAACCACGTGAAGTGGAGGCGGATCCGCTTACTCACGGTGGCAGAGGCAGTGCGTGCGCTCAGCGCTCTCTCCAGCAGCTCGCGAGGCGTCGGCTCGGCGTCTTCTTCGTCCTCCTCCTGATCTTCCTCTTCGCCCTCCGCAGCCTCATCCTCGTCATCACCGGGCGGGCGCAGACGCAGCGTGCTCCGGTCCGGCTGGCCGTCGTCGGTTACGACCGCAGCCAGGCTCAGCATCTCGCCGACGCTCACCGTGTACTCCAGCGGCCCTTCGAGCTCGATCAGGGGCGGGATGTTGGCCCGAATCTCAGGACTGCTGCTTCCGGCACCCAGTGACCCGTTCTCCGACATGATCACGACGTTGTCGACGAAGAGGTCCTCGCGGATGGTGCCGTAGGCGTGGAACTCGTGGCCGTTGGCGCTCAACGTCCACGTGAGCTCGTCGTCTTCGCCGAAGCCCGCCGGCACAGGCACTTCGAAGATGAAGCGGTTGCGACGCGGGAGAAACAGCGTGGGCTGCCCTCGGTCGGCCGGGCCGGGCGTGAAGTAGTTGTCGGGCCCGACCTCGACGAGCGGTGTCTGCTCCCAGTTCTGGTTCATGTAACCGAACATGAGGATGTAGCCGCCGCCGTCGCCGTACCGCCAACCCTCGTAGGCCGGGTAGACGGGCTGGCCATTCGTGTACGTCGTGGTCTGGGCCTCGGCCGCCGCGGGAGGCCAGGCGATCAGGCCGAAGAGGACCGCGGTGGCGGCAGCGAAGGCGAATCGGTCGAAGCGCGTACGCATCGTCATGTGGATATCCTCGACTAGGCACTGGACGGCGCAGTGTAGGGCAGACACCGCGGCGACAACATATGCCGGTGATGCCCGTTCAGCACCACGGCGCGAGCCCCCGCCGACGATACGCCGTGGACGCGCGGCCCCGCGCCCAATTCCGTACGTTGTCCGGCAAACGCTGACTCTCAGGCATCCCACTGGTGATGAAACACGCTCTCACGGCGCGGTGGCTCCTACTCATCGGCTCGCTCCTGCCCGTGCCCGCACTCGGTCAGGACGGACAGCTCGCGGAAGGCAGACAGCTCTTCCTGAGCCAGTGTGGGAGCTGCCACGGTCCGTTCGGGAATGGCGGCAAAGGCGCGAATCTCGCACAGCCCCGACTTCGGCGGGCCACCGACGACGAAGCGCTACAGAACATCATCCGTCGCGGCATCCCCGGAACCGAGATGCCGAGCTCGTTCCTGGCCCCGAGCCAGGTGTCGAGCATCGCGGCCTACGTGAGGACCCTGGGCCGGGTCGAGCCCGAGGAGATCCCTGGCGACGCCGCCCGGGGCGCCGAGCTCTACGCGTCGCTCGACTGCCAGGTGTGCCATACCCTCGACGGCAGGGGCGGCATCGTAGGGCCGCCCTTGGACGACGTGGGTACCCGACGCAGCGCGGCTTACCTCCGCGAGTCGCTCACGCAGCCGGATGCGTCCGTGCCCCGTGGCTTCGTTCAACTCACCGTCGTCACCCAGGACGGTCGCGAGTTCACGGGGGTCCGAGTGAACGAGGACGGGTTTTCGGTGCAGTTCAGGGACCTGTCGGGTGCGCTCCATTCGTTCTGGAAGGACGAGCTCCAGACGCTGGAGAAGAACTTCCAGCGGTCTCCGATGGAGAGCTACGAGAGCCGCCTCAGCCCCGAGCAGCTGGACGATGTCGTCGCGTACCTGGTGACTCTCGGGGGCGGTGAATGAAATCCTTCTCCGTCGTGCTCGCGCTGGTTGTCTCCGCACCCCTCACCGCACAGGTCCCGTACGAGCGGATCCTCCAGGCCGAATCGGAGCCCGGCAGCTGGTTGACGTACTCCGGCACGTACGGAGCCCAACGGTACTCGACGCTCGACGAGATCAACCGTAACAACGTACACCAGCTCCAGGCCGCCTGGATCTATCAGACGCGGTCCACGCAGAAGTTCGAGGTGTCCCCGCTCGTCGCCGACGGGGTCATGTACATCTCCGAGCCACCGAGTGACGCGACGGCCCTGGACCTGCGCACCGGCCGCCCGATCTGGGAGTACCGGCGTTCGCTCCCGCAGGGCATCATCACGTGTTGTGGGCAGGTCAACCGCGGGGTCGCACTCCTCGACGACCAGGTCTTCCTCGGCACGGTCGACGCGCATCTGGTCGCGCTCGACGCGCGCACGGGCCAGGTACGCTGGGAGGTGGAGGTCGCGGAGCACACCGAGGGGTACGCCATCACCGTGGCGCCGCTGGCTCTGGACGACAAGATCATCGTCGGGATCTCCGGCGGGGAGTACGGGATCCGCGGATTCCTGGACGCCTACGACCCGGTCACCGGGGAGCGGCTGTGGCGCTTCTGGACGGTGCCCGGCCCAGGCGAGCCCGGCAACGAGACCTGGTCGGGCGACAGTTGGGAGCGAGGCGGGGCACCCACCTGGGTCACCGGCGCGTACGACCCCGAGCTCGACCTTCTGTACTGGGGCACGGGCAATCCCGGGCCGGACTTCATCGGGGATGTCCGTTTGGGCGACAACCTTTACTCGGAAGCCGTCATCGCGCTCGATCCGGACACCGGCGAGTTGGTGTGGTACTTCCAGTTCATTCCGCACGACCTCCACGATTACGACGCGACCCAGGTCCCAGTGCTCGTGGACGCGGACTTCGAGGGCGAGCCTCGCAAGCTCATGCTCTGGCCGAACCGCAACGCCTTCTACTACGTGCTCGACCGGGAGACCGGTGAGTTCCTGGTCGGGCAGCAGTTCGCCCGGCAGAACTGGGCGCTCGGGCTGGACGAGAACGGACGACCCATCGACAACCCGGAGACCGTCGCGGACCTGGACGGTGCGCTCGTCTACCCCGACGACGACGGCGCCGCGAACTGGTACAGTCCGACGTACAGCCCCCAGACCGGGCTGATCTACCAGAACGTGAGGGAGACGGGCGCCACCTACTATCTCGCGGACGCCACGTACGAGCCCGGTCGCATCTACATGGGAGCGAGCAGGCGTCCGGTCGAGGACGAAGACCCGAGGGGTTTCCTGCGCGCGCTCGATGCGCTCACCGGCGACCTCGTCTGGGAGATCGAAGTGTACTCGCCTCCCTGGTCGGGCCTCATGTCCACCGCGGGCGGCCTGGTGTTCTCCGGTACCACCGAGGGGGACTTCTTCGCGGCGGACGCCGAGACCGGCGACGTGTTGTGGCGCTTCCAAACGGGGGGCCGCATCTACGCGAACCCCATCACGTACCTGAGCGAGGGTCGGCAGTACGTCGCGATCGCCGCCGGGAGCGGCCTGTTCAACTTCGCCTTGCCCGCGTCGACCGATCCCGCTGGCGGGTCGCGTATCTGGCTCCTGGCCGTCGCGGGGGTGGCGCTCGTGCTATCGGGCACCTGGCTGCTCCGCCAAACGCTTCGACGGGGGTGAGTGATATGCCGCACACGAGACCGATGGACAGGCGGCGTTTCCTGGCGCAGGGCGCCGGTGCCATGGGCGCGACATTCTTCGCGGGCGCCCCGCTCGACCTCCTGACCGGGTACGGGCCACCACCCCAGGCCGTCTGGGATGCGGGCCAGGTCCAGCACCTCCTGCCGACCGTCAGCGAGTCGCGCATGCTCATCAAGGCGTCCTTCACGGGGAGCCTCGCTGGTGCCCCCAGGCTGCGGGTCGGCTCGCGGGACGTGCTCGGGCGGATGAACGGCACGGACGGCCGCTTCTGGCAATTCTACATCACCGGCCTGGAGCCGGGCCGTTCGCACGAGCTCGCGCTCGTCGCCTCCAACGGCTCGTCGCTGTGCGAGCCCTGGAGCCTGTCCACCTTCCCTCCGACGGACGCCCGGCCGGAGCGCTTCCGGGTGCTCTTCTTCACCTGCGCCGGTGGCCCTGAGGGCACCTACGAAGGCATCGGAGATCGTCGGGGCAATCTCCCGACACCGATCCGCAACCGGCTCCTGCGCCGTGGCCTTTCGTTCGAGCCCGATGCCGTCGTCGCGAACGGGGACCACGTGTACTGGGACCTGCACACGTGGAGCGGCTCGCTCTCCGGTGAGCTGAGCCAACGGGCGCGGACCTCGAATTTCGACTTCGCCGCCTCCGTGTACGGCACCAGGAACGAGGCGGCGCTCCATCTCGCAGCAGGGTCTCAGATCGTGCCCGTGTACGGGACGGACTTCCGGTCGACGCCCGTGTTCTTCCTGCAGGACGATCACGACCACTGGGAGAACGACGCGGCGGGGGTCTTTCCGGTGCACTGGTTCCAGCTCCAGATGGCGCGCGCGACCCAGCAGCTCTACTACCCGGAGTTCCTGCCCGATGCGAACCGCCCCTCCCACCTCCCCTGGTCTTCGGTGAGCGACCGCGGGGACCTGTCGGAGAGCTTCGGCACGATTCGGTACGGCGACCTCGCGGAGGTGCTGCTCTACGACGTTCGCCGCACGATGTCCTTAGGCCCTCGTGCCGTTTTCGTCGACCCGACCGTGGAGCAGTGGCTGCTTCGGCGCACGGGTGCCCCGGGCGTGCGACACGTCGTGCACGCTCCCTCCAATCCCATGGGGTGGAGCGCGGGGAAATGGGGCGAGTGGTATCCCGACGTCCTGGACGAGGACACCGGCACGCTGACCACCGCCGTTCCGAAGCCGTACTGGCCCGAAGGCTGGCTAGCGCAGCACGACCGACTGGTCGGCGCGATGAGTGCGATGCGCGAGCGCTCCCCACTGGTGGTGAGCGGGGACCTCCACGCGATCGGCTTGGGCACGATGCAGCGGGCCGGCTCACTCGACCTGCGGGCGAACCCGGTCACCTCGGTGCTGAGCGGTCCGGTCGGCACCTCACCTGCGGGCTTCCCGTCGGCCGTGCGCGGGATCGGCTCGAGCCCGCCGGCCCACCTCGACCTGGACGAGGCCGCTCCGCCCCGAGAGCACCATGGGTTCACACTCGTGGACTTCACCCGTGACGGCATCGTCGTGAGCCTATTCGGCTGGGACGTGAACAGTGAGCCGCTCGAGGCCATCGACACGCTTGAGCCCTTCCACACGGCCGAGCTCGGGTAGCGGTGCCCTCACTCCCGGGGCCTGAAATGATCGTTCCGTTCTCGACAGCGGACGCGCAGGCCCTCGATCAGGTGGGGGGAAAAGCCCACTCCCTCATCGACGCGACGCGTGCCGGGTTCCGGGTGCCACCGGGCGTGGTCTTGAGCGTCGACTTTTTTCGTCCTTGGCTCGACAAGATCGAGGGCAGCGAGGCCTGGGCGGCGTTCCTCGCTTCTCCCAAGGAGGAGCTGCGGCAGTCGTGCGCGGCGGTGAAAGCACGCTGCTCGGCTCTGGAGCTGTCGCCTGCGCAGCGTGACGCCCTCGCAGGCGGGTTGGGCTCGTTTCCCGACGACGCCTTGTTCGCCGTTCGCTCGTCCTCTCCGGATGAGGACTTGGAGGGCAGCTCGTTCGCAGGGGAGTACGAGACCACGTTGGGAGTGACCCGGGGGCGGCTCGAGGAGGCCGTCCGACACTCCTTCGCATCCGTCTTCGACGAGCGCGTCGTCCGCTACAAGCTCCAGCGCGGAATGAAGGCGGATCGTCCGCGCATCGCCGTCGTCGTCCAGCGTCAGCTCGCGTCGGACGTGAGCGGCGTGGCGTTCTCCCTGAATCCCCTGAACAACTGCTACGACGAAGCCGTCATCAACTCGAACCTCGGCCTCGGTGAGACCGTGGTCGATGGCTCGGTGACCCCCGACACATACGTGGTGGAGAAGGTGAGGGGAGAGATCGTCGAACGGAGTGTCGCCTCGAAGTCGCACTCGGTGTGGCTCGACGCGGACGGCGGCACTCGGGAGGCGACCAACGAGCTGCCCGAGGCTCCCAGCCTGAGCGATGCGCAGGTGCTTTCCGTGGCGGAGCTGGCCGCGCGGGCAGAGGCCCACTACGGGCGGCCCATGGACATCGAATGGGCGATCCAGAACGACGACCTGTACCTGCTTCAGTCCCGGCCCATCACGGCGTACCTACCGCTCCCCGAGCTGATGCGCACGGAGCCCGGCGCCGAGAAATACCTCTATCTGGACGTCATCGTGCTGTCGCAGGGCTTCTCCGACGCCCTCTCGGTGCTCGGCGGACAGTACTGGGGCCACATGCTGGAGACCGTGAAGGGCGAGTCCATGGTCGACCGGGGACGGGACGGCACCATCCTGAACGTCTGTGGCCGGCAGTACATGCACATCTCCAATATGATGAGCGCGTTCGGCGCGGGAGTGATGCCACGCATCCTGCAAACGTACGACATGCCCACTCGGAGGATCCTCGGGGCCATCGACCTGAAAGGAGAGTATTTGCCCGCGAAGAAGCCGGAGGCGTTGAAGGGCATGTGGCGAGGGATGCTCGCCAGGCTGGGGGCCGTGGCGGGCAGCGGCTGGAGGGGCTTCAGGAGGCCCAGGGAATCCAGGGACGACTACGACCGCGTCGCGTCCGCGGCCATCGAGGAATGCCGCCGATCGATGAGCTGGCGGGGGAGTTTCTGAAGCGCTTCGAAGTGCTCGTCAACGCCATCATGGCGACTCTCGGGCCGCCGATGCTGGCGCGCTGGCGGCTTGGCCGTCTCTTCCGGGAAGACGACGCGAAGGACCTCCTCGTCGCGTTGGAGATGGACCTGGAGGGCAATCCCACGTCGCAGATGGGCCACCTGATGTACGAGCTGGCCTCGTTCGACGAGATCCAGGGCACGCGTGACGGCGAGGAGTTCGCCGAGAGAGTGCGGTCACGTGGCTATTCAGCGGAGGTGATGGAAGCCTACTCGAGCTACATGGAGAGGTTCGGCTGCCGAGGCATCAAGGAGATCGACATCGCGACTCCGCGGGCCTACGAGGACCTGCCGTCCTTCTTCGATCAGCTCAGGTCCATCGACGTCAGCAACGACACCATCAAGACCGCTGGACACCGCCGCTCGGAGGCGTACGCCACGCTATTGGCCATCGCGACGAACAAGGGCAAGCGGAAGAAGTGCGAGCGGTTGGCCGAGCTGCACAGGGGCGCAGGGTACCGTGAGGCGCCGAAGTACTTCTTCATCGTCACCGTCGACCTGCTTCGGCAGCGGGCCCTCGAGCTGGCAGCCGAGTTCGTACACGAGGGTAGGCTGGATGACCCGAGCCAGATCTTCGACCTGCGCATCGAGCAGGTCGCCCGAGCGGAACGTGACCGAGAGTTGAACCTACGGCCGCTCGTGGAGGAGAACCTCGCACCGAGACGGGAGCTCGATCACGTGCGGTCGTGGCCGAGGGTGATCGACAGTCGGGGCCGCATCTTCCGCGCACCCCCGACCGACGACGGGGAGGGCCTGACGGGCGACGCGATCGCGCCGGGTGTCGTCCGCGGCCCGGCCAAGGTGCTCCACGCGCCGTACGAGAAGCCATTGGAGAAGGGTGAGATCCTCGTGACTCGGGCGTCGGACCCCGGGTGGACGCCGATCTTCATCAACGCGGCCGGCGTCGTACTCGAGGTCGGCGGCGCGCTACAGCACGGAGCCGTCATCGCGCGCGAGTACGGCCTGCCCTGTGTGTCGGGCCTGGACGGAGTCACCGAGAAGCTGCACGACGGCCAGATG
>JAHEKM010000098.1 GCA_024638325.1 Gemmatimonadota bacterium
ACGGGACCGGCGGCGCGCAGATCTATTCGCAAGTCCTGGTACCCATCGAGCGGGAGCAGATCGAGCTCTCCGCTGGGTATCGGTTCGGGGAGGCGGGTGAATCCGTCATCGTCGGGGGAAGCCTGACCTGGGACGAGGTGACGTTCCCGCACGGCCCGGAGTTCACGAATGACTTCGACATGCGGGACACACTGCCCTCCGCGGAGATCCCTCAGGAGCTGCTCCGTCAGCTGCAGCCGTCGGCTGCGACGCGGGTCGCCCTTCACCTGGGGACGCGACGGTTCAGGTACGTCGACTACACAGGGCTGGACGACCTGCGGCACACCAACCTAGTGGGCCTGGGAATCTTCGCGGGCTTCACCATCGGCAAGAGCATCGGCTTCCTCGAGCAGGGTGGAGCGCCCCCGGTCGACGACTACTTCACGAGGACCGCGTTCAGCTTCGCCTTCCCCATTGGGCAAGGTTTGATCGCAGGCGGTACGGGCCTCGAGGCCCGACACCCCGACGGTGGCTGGAGCGACATCCTCGGCTCTGCGGAGCTCGGAGTCTACGGCCGGGCCGATTGGCTGCCCGGGCAGACGATCTTCCTGCGCGCCTCGAGCGCCGGCGGGTGGGACACCGCCCTTCCGTTCCAGCTCAACCTGGGTGGTCGCGAGGGCATCCGGTCTCTGCGTGAAGACGAGTATCCGGGCGGCAGGCTCCTCCGCTTCGTCCTGGAGGACCGCATCGTCCTTCCCTGGCCTTCGGACACGGCAGACCTGGGTCTCACGCTCTTCTCGGACCTCGGTCGGGTATGGCGAGGGGATGTGCCCTATGGCGTCGACTCGGGCTGGCAGGCCGGTGTGGGCTTCGGCTTGCGGCTGGGGCTGCCCAGCGGCACGCGCAACGTCTACCGCGCGGACATCGCCTTCCCTGTGGGTCCGACCAGCGGGAGTCCGATCTTCCGCATTTCGCTGGAGCTCAACCAGCTCCGTCGGGGCTTCTTCACGCCCGAGCTCACACGTAGCCAGAGGTTCACGATCGGCCCGGACTCCTTCTGATGACCGACGACGCGCCGCCGGCCGCAAATCCGCTTCGGCACTACTTCGAAACCAACCCGGGGCGCTTGATCCACAAGTGGAACCACTACTTCGACGTCTACCACCGGCACTTCGAGCGCTACCGAGACCGCGACATCACGCTGCTCGAATTCGGCGTCTTCCACGGCGGGTCGCTCCAGATGTGGAAGCAGTACTTCGGACCCGGCGCGCGCATCGTCGGGGTGGATATCGATCCTCGCTGCGCCTCGCTGGGCGAGGGCCGTATCGACATCAGAATCGGCGACCAGGCTGACCGCGCCTTCCTACGTTCCCTGCGGGACGAGCTGGGGCAGGTGGACATCGTCATCGACGATGGCGCGCACATGTTCCGGCACCAGCTCGCCACGTTCGAGGAGATCTTTCCGGTCGTGTCGTCGGACGGCGTGTACCTGGTGGAGGACCTGCACACGGGATACTGGCCGGAGTACGGTGGGGGCGTGGCACGCCCGACGGTATTCGGCAACCGCAAACCGCCGAAGTCCTTCATCGAATACTCGAAGGACCTCATCGACCTTCTCAACGCGTGGCACTCACGCGATCCCGGGCGCCTCTCGGTCACCGACTTCACGCGCACGGCTCGGAGCGTCCACTACTACGACAGCGTCATCGTCATCGAGAAGGGAACGGTCGAGGAGCCGGTGTCGCGAAAGACGGGCACCCCGTCCTTCGACGACGGGCACCTGCCGACCTAGCGGGGACGGCGATGCCGCGGCTCGCTACCGCGATCGGGCCGCTGCCCTTCCGAGTCCTAGCGGCGGAAGCGGTAGAGGAAGATTGCCGCGACGAGCCCGAAGCCGACCGCGGCCTTCATGATCGAGTCCGTGTCCCACACCTCGGACTGCTCCGGGCGGGGTCGGATCTCCTGATCCTGGTGGATGGCACAGAACGGAGAGCCCGAGCGCGCGTCGCGCTTGCAGCGTTCGCCCTTCTTGGTCGTGCCCTCACACTGGCTCACTGCCGCACCTCCTGTGTGTCCACCTACTGCTACTACGAGTCAAGGGCCCGGAGGGTTCACCGGGCGTCCCTCGGGCTCTTGAGGTCGGGGCTATATTGCCTCGGCCGAGCGGCCCCTGAGACGCGGACCTTCGCCTCGAGACTGCATGGAAACCAAGCGATCCACCGTGCCCGCGGCCGAGGAGATCCTCGGCCTCTACTATCCCGTCCTCGACCATGGCTTCGTCTCGCTGGTCGACTACATGGGCTCGGACGACGCCGTCGAGCAGGCCGCCCGGGTCAGCTACGGAGCCGGCACGCGTAAGGTCTCGCAGACGCGCGGGCTCGTCCGGTACCTGCGCCGGCATCGCCACACCACGCCGTCCGAGATGGTCGAGTTCAAGTTCCACTGCGCCATGCCCATGTTCGTCGCGCGCCAGTGGATTCGACATCGAACTGCGTCGGTGAACGAGCTGTCCGCCCGCTACTCGCTGATGCCGCTCCTCTTCTACACGCCCGATCCGCAGCACTTCGCGCTCCAGAGCACGTCGAACAAGCAGGGGCGGGCAGGTGGGGCACCGGACGAGGTGTACAAGGAGGCCATCGAGCGATGGCAGTCGCTCCGCGAATCGGCGGGGGATGCCTATTCCTGGATGCTCGAAGAGGACGTGGCTCGGGAGATCGCGCGCATCGACCTACCGGTCTCGACCTATACGCAGTGGTACTGGAAGATCGACCTGCACAATCTGCTGCACTTCCTGTCGCTCCGAGTGGATCCCAGGGCTCAATGGGAGATCCAGGAGTTCGCCCGCGCCATCGCGGGCATGGTCAAGCGGGTCGCCCCGCTCTCGTACGAAGCCTGGGTCGACTACGATCTCGAGTCGCGTCCGCTCACGCGAGCCGAGCGTGTCGTGCTCTCGCGGCTGGTGGACACCGCCGACGAGGGCCTGACCGCGAAGGACGGTGCCGCGGTCTCGAAAGACGAAATGAAGGAGGCGGGCCTGTCTCCACGGGAGGTCCGGGAGCTCGTCGAGAAGATCCAGGCCCCCGAACGTCCGGACTTCGACCTCGACCTCTCGCGAATGCGGTCGGCCGAGGACGTCGCGGCAGAAATGTACGAGGCAGTCCCCAGCGACTTCGACTAGGACCTCGGGCTAGGCCGCTACTCTTCGCAGGGATCCTCGCCCGGCACCGGCGCGGTCCCCGGCGGCAGGAAGCGGCACGGATCGGCCTCCTCCAGTGTCACCCGTCCGCCGGTGCGGATGAGGGCCTGGGCGCTCGGGCCCTGGAAGAAGGAGTAGCCCTCGCGGCTCGTCATCCATCCGAGGGGACCGCCCACCGCCTTGCCGGCGGCGAGAGTCGTGTCCCTCACACGGGTGACCAGAGCTTCGTACTGCGGATCGCCCTGGCGTCGGCCGGTGAAGCTGCTGAGGTCGGAGCTCGCGACGAAGACGACGTCGACACCCTCCAGGTTGGCGACTTGGTCAATGATATCGACGCCCTCTGGCTGCTCGATCATCGCGACGACCATGATATTCTCGTTGGCGGCCTGCCGGTAATTCCGTCCCCAGATCGCCCCGTACTGCCCGCCTCCCTGACTCCGCTTGCCCATGGGCGGATAGTGCGCGTACGTGACCGCATCACGGATCTCGTCCATGGAGTCCACCATGGGCACGATGATTCCCAGCGCGCCGATGTCCGTGGCCTTCTGGATGTCTCCCTCGGTCGGGGCCGGGATGCGGATGAAGGGGATCGCCGGCGCGTCTCTGCACGCCCAGATCATGTCGGCGACCTGCGTGTAGCTGAGCGGGCTGTGCTGCATCTCGATCCACATGAAGTCGAAGCCCGCGTTGGCCGCGGCGCAGTAGATGTCGGGATCGGGCGTGTCGATCGTGCCGCCGACGACCTGTTCACCGCGCCGGATCTTCTCGAGTACGGTGTTGAAGATCTCGACGTCCTGGGCGCCGACGGGCGCCCCGCCGCCGAGCACGGCGGCCGTCAGCATGAGGAGGGTCGTGCGTCGCATTATGAACTCCGGTCCGGGGTGGCCCTCCTGGCGGAGGGCGGGGGCCCTTAGTTGCCGGAGCCCCCGTTGTTCGCGCCGATCTCCAAGGAGAGGTCCAGGCGTCTCCGCTGGATCTCCCCCTCGATCTGACGGAAGCTCGGGTCTCCGCGCAAGGGATCCCATACCGGATCGCTCGGGACCGAGTAGATGCGCGACTCTCCGGCCTCGAGCGCTCGGCGCAGAAGCTGGAAGACGCGTTGACGGTCTCCTCCGGCCGCCGCCATAGCGGCGGCGAGGTCCGTGAGGACGATGGTGGAGCCAGCAGCCTGCTGTGCGAGTAGGTAGTCGCGCCGCCACATCCAGAAGCCGCGAGGTCCGCTCTCGTCGATTGCGGTGCGGAGTCGCACGAGGCCCTCCTCGCCCGGGGCGCCGGGCGCTCCGGATCGGTTCCAGCGCTCCACGACCCCCGGTGTTTCGTCCAGGTGCCCGAGAGCCATGTGTGCTCGCAGGAGCTGGTCCCACGCCTCGGTGGTCTCGGGGTATGCGGCGACGACCGAGTCGAGGAGCTCCACAGCCTCTGAGAACCCGCCCCGCGCCATGGCGATGCGGGCGGTGTACGTCAGCTGCGTCGCCGCCTCGGGGCCCTCCAGGTCCCGCACACCTTCGCTCACCTGCTGACCCAGGCTGGTCATGCTGGCGAGGAATAGCGTGTTCACGGTCCCGAGCCCGATGGCGATGGAGTCGCCGGGGGGGACGCCTGGTACCGGTGGGGCATCCGGTCGCGCGGGAACCCCACCGATGGACGCCGACCGAGTGCGCACGGCAAAGATGCGGTCGTAGACCTCCCGCACCGCCATGGACGTGGAGTCCAGCTCCATGGCGGTCTCCGCCTCTCCTTCCGCGCGGTCGAACTCCGACCTTCTGGCCTGGGGGTCGTCACGAAGCGAGGCCGCAGCCGATCGGAACCTCGCCGACGCCAGCCCCGCCCATGCCTCCGCGAAACTCGGCGCGAGACTCGTGGCTTCCTCGAAGAGCTGAACCGCGCGGGCGTACGCTCCGGGAGTGCGCCGCTCCATCTCATAGCGCGCTCGGTAGTAGGCATCCTGTGCGGCTCGTGGGACGTCCTCGGCGGTCTGGCCGAGCTCCGCGCGGCCGTACGTACTCCCGATGACGGTGGCGACGCGCTGGGCGACCTGCTCCTGAAGACCCAACAGGTCGTCGGCGGCACCGTCCACCACGAGGCGCTCGATGGTAGCGTCCGTCGCGGCGTGGATCAGCTGAAGGGTGATGCGGACCTGGTCACCGGAGGGCGTGACCGACCCCTCGATGACAACGTCGACTCCAAGCTCCCGCGCGATCTCCGGCACCGACATCGTCGTGCTTTCGTAGCGCATGGAGGTCGTACGCGAGACCACTCTCACGCCCTCGATCGTGCTCAACTCCGCGATGATCTCGTCGTGCATGCCCGAGGCGATGTAGCCCTGGTCGCCGCCGGGCGAGTAGTCCTGGAGCGGCAGCACCGCGAGAGACCGGACGGGCTGCGACGGATCGTACGCCACCGTTCCGGCCTGGGGAGCGGCGTCGGCGAACGTGCCCTGTCGGAAGAGATACCAGCCCACTGCCCCGGTCAGCGCGATGGTAGTCACCGCGAACATGGTAAGAGCCAGCCGATTCGGGGCACCGCGACCCGGCTGCTCCTCGGTTCTGCGAATCCCTTCCTTGGTGACGTCGTAGATCCACGCCAGCACGGTCGCCGGCAGGAAGCCCAGAGTCACCGCCGCCACGAGAAGCCGGAGGCCCCCCTCACCGATTCCGTACGCCGGGAAGATGATTTCGGCGAGCTGAAGCACGACGAATGCCGCGGCCGCATAGGTGACCAGGAAGCGCACCATCTGTCGGCGCTTCAGCTCCCCCCAGAATCGCCCCAGGTCGGTTCGCGGCTCGGTTTCAGACATATCGGTAGATGGGACTGCCTCGGCGTGTCGGGCGTTAGGTACACGCCCTGCTCAGGGTAGTTCTCCCGGACCCCGGTGCCCAGGTCCGCGTGCCCGCGTAGATTCTGCGCCCATGCAAATCAGTTATCTCGACGGGCCGCGCTTCAAGCGAGCGCTTCTGGCCGCGTGCGACCACGCACGGCGGCAGCGGGCGGAGCTGAATCGCATCAATGTCTTTCC
The DNA here is from genome assembly GCA_024638325.1 of Gemmatimonadota bacterium. Taxonomy (GTDB): domain Bacteria; phylum Gemmatimonadota; class Gemmatimonadetes; order Longimicrobiales; family Gaopeijiaceae; genus UBA2982. The sequence goes on from JAHEKM010000098.1 coordinate 6,192, forward strand.
GGTGCCGGACGGCGACACGGGCACGAATCTGGCGCTCACGCTGACCGCCATTTCAGACCACCTGCGCGCCAGTCGACAGCGCGAGCTGGGCGCCGTGGCCTACGTAGCGGCCGAGGGCGCTGTGCTCGGTGCCCGAGGTAACTGCGGAATGATGCTTTCCCACTTCCTTCTGGGCTTCGCAGAGGCGGTCGACTCGCGCGCGCGCATCGATGCGGACGAGTTTGGCGACGCTCTCGTCGCCGGCGCGCGTAGGCTTCAGGAAGCCATCGAGCGACCGGTCGAGGGCACGATCCTGACCGTGATGCGGGACACGGCTACGGCCGCCGAACGCTCTGAGTCACGCGATTTCGTTCCGCTCGTCACGCAGATCGTCGGCGAGGCTCGGAGGTCCTTGGAAGCCACTCCCGACCTGCTGCCCGCGCTCAAGGAGGCGGGTGTCGTAGACGCCGGAGCGAAAGGCTTCGTCGGCCTGCTTGAAGGTGTCCTGCTCCTCGTCCGCGGCGAGCTGGCGGCGGCCGCTGTCGTCGAAACGAACGGTGATGCTACCACGGGTGTCGCGGCGGTCGCGTATCCGAGCGACGACGAGCAGTACCGCTTCTGCACCGAAGCGCTGGTCCGCGGGCCGACGCTACCGACGCAGACGGAGGCACAGAACGCGCTCAGGCAGTTCGGCGATTCACTCATCGTCATACGGGCCGCCGACGTCCTGAAGGTACACGTCCACACCGACGAGCCCGAGGAGGTGTTCGACTATCTGCGAGGCGTGGGCCGGCTGGTTACGCACAAGGCCGAAGACATGCGCGTTCAACACGCGACCGTGGAGAGGTCCCGTGGAAGTCATGTCAGCCTCGCGCGTCGCCCCGTAGCGATCATGACGGACTCGGCGTGCGACCTCCCCGAAGAGGTGATCCGCGCCCACGGCATTCACGTCGCGCGCATGTCGCTCGTCGAAGGCGACAAGGTCTACACCGACGGAGTCGACATCACGGCGACCGAATTCCACGAGCGCCTCCGGAAAGGCGGGGAGCTCCCCACCACCAGCCAACCGTCTCCGGCGGAGTTCGTCGCCAAGTTCGAACGCGCACTCGAGGAGGGGGAGGCGGTGGTCGGCGTGCTGGCTGCCTCCACTCTGTCGGGAACGTACCAAGCGGCCGAGGCGGCGGCGGCAAGGGTCGAAGGCGGAGGGATTCACCTCTTCGACTCATTGGGTGCGTCACTGCTGCAGGGGCTGCTCGTGCTCAAGGCCGCCGAGTTGGCGGAGCTGGGTCAGGCCCCTGCGGAGATCCTCGAGGAGCTGGCGCGCGTGAGAGCCCAGTCCGGACTCCTCCTCACCGTCACCACGTTCGATCGGCTGGTGGCTTCCGGGCGGGTCGGCCGTGGAACGGCGCTGCTGGGCAACGTCCTGGCGCTGAAGCCGATTCTCGGCCTCGACACGGATGGGCGGGTCCAGCGTTACGGACAGGCGCTAGGAGTGGAACGCGCGCGCACCGAGATCCTGCGTGTGCTTCGCGAGCAGATTCCACGCGATGCCAAGAAGGTGCGATTCGGCGTGGTACACGTGGGGATTCCTCACGTGGTCGACGAAGTCGTCGGGAAGCTACGTGAGGAGTACGGAGAGCATTCCGAGATCCTCGTAGCCCCGGTCACCGCGGTGATCGCCACGCACGTGGGCATCGGCACCCTCGGCCTCATCTATCTGGTCGAGGATTGAAGGGCGGGCGCCGACGGTCAGTCCGGTAGCCGCTGCTTCCCTTCGACCAGGACTCGGTAGGTGGCTCGTTGGGCCGCGCTCAACGTCGGTGGTAGCCCCACGAGAAGGGCGCGGCCACCCTTGTCGTCCGGCAGGTGGACCACGAGACGATCACGATCCGGGCCCTCGTACGGGTGCGCCAAGCCCGTCTCGTCGACGCTCATCGTGCGGCCCGGAGCGAGCGCCGAGGCGAGGCGCCGACCGTACTCCATCCAAGCATCGAGCGGATCGGCGGTACCCCCGCCGACCCCCGGAATGAGCGTCTCCCGGTAGTAGGTCACCGCGGTCTCGTACTCGTCGGCATTCACCCGCTTGAGCTCTCGCAAGCGCTCCCGGTAGAACTCGCGCGGGTCGCGTGCGCCGGCCGCTTCGAGTGCGGCTTCGAGCGCCTGGTCGGCCGCGGTGGCCAGCTCATCGGTCATGGCGACAAGAATCACCGACCGGGGTGTGCCGGTCAAACTTCGGACCTCGGGTGTCCGGAGGGGCTCGGTGGGCTTAGGTTGGCTCGATGCTCCATCCGCAACTACAGCCGATGACCCCCGAGCCGTCTCCTTCGGAGTACCTCGACCTCGACTGGGCGATGTTCGGCGAGTTGTGCCGGGCGCTCGCCCTCAAGGTTGCCCGCGACTACGACCCGGAAGTCATCATCGGCATTACGCGTGCCGGTGTGATTCCCGCGGCGGTCGTCTCTTCCATCCTGGGGGGCGTCGACTTCTACTCGCTCAGGATCTCACGTAGGGGCGACGCCGAGGCCGTCCGCGACCGCCCGGCGATCTTCTCTGAGGTGCCGCCAGCCGTACGGGGCAAGCGCGTCCTCATCGTCGACGAGATCACCACGTCGGGGGACACGTTGCGTCTGGCGCTCGCGGCGGTGCGGGACGCGCATCCGGCGGAGGTGCGCACGGCGACCAGCTTCGCGCGTACGACCGGGTATCAGCCCGATTACGCGGCGCTGACCATGGACACGTCGGTCATCTTCCCGTGGGACCGCCAGGTGCTCGATGGCGACCAACTCGTCGTGAATCCGATCTACGAGGACCAGCTCGGGGAGTAGAGCGGAACGACGAAGCCCCGCCCACACGGAGGTGGACGGGGCCGCAAAGTCGACTGCTACGGAACGGCGGTCAGCCGATCACGTAGTGCGCTCCCACGCCGAAGTGCCAGATGTTCTCGCTGGCAGCTAAGAGGTCGACGGCCGCGTGGACGCCGAAGCCCCCAGCGGAGGTGAAGCTACCGCCGGCCGACGCGCCGAAATCGGTGCTCGTGCCGGTCGATCCGAAGGCCGAAGCCCGCGTGTAGTTGAGGCGCGGCATGAACCACCAGCCGAGGGCCTCACCCTCCGTGCCCTTCACGGCCACGCCGACCGGGACGGTCGTCGAAGAGACATCGTCCAGGAGGGAGATGTATCCGACACCACCCTGCACGGCGATCTGGACGTCCGACCCGGCTTCGAGCAGGTCGACCGCGACGTTCCCGCCGAACGTGTACTTCGCGTCCGGGTCGTAGTTGACCATGGCCGCGCCGATGGTGATTCCCACGCGGTCCGCGATACCCGTGCGACCGTAGGCGACGCCGAAGGCGTTCTGCTTGCCCGACCAGTCGTTCAGGCCGCGCCCGAAGTCGACGGATAAGAAGGATGACGGCATCCCGTTCGCCGACGGCACGGCGTAGACCGGGAAATTCGTGAGCTGTGCCTCAACCGCGGTCGAGGATACGAACACCAGCCCCAACCCCAACACTCCCGCAATGATGCTGCGCTTCATTGAAACCCCCCCAATGGTGGTGAACAATCGATCCTGCGCCGGCCGACTCGAGTCGGACCGGGTCCTGACTTCCTACTCAACTGATGATGGCCGAGACGCCCGCCACGAACCGGACAGCGGTTCGCTGGGGAGCGCCGTCGTCCGCGTTCTCGAGCCAGTAGTCCGCCGCGCCCTCCAGTCGGAGCATGGCCGAGTCGCCGAGCGCCATCCGCGCGCCCGCGCCACCCCCGAACCCGTACTGCGTCCAGGAGGCGTCGAGTCCGGTGTCGCTCTGCGAGAATCGGGCCAAGCCCACCTCGCCTCGTATGTAGAAGCGCTCGCCCAGCAGGTAATTCACTCCAGGAACGAGTAGTAGCGCGGTCTCGGTGAGGTCCCCGGTGCTGTAGAACTCGAAGCCCAGCCGGGGCTCGATGATCAGCGACGCCCCCGTGATGTAGCCGATGCGGGCCCAAGTGCTCGGAAGGCGGAACGAAGTGTCATTGTCGGTTCCGTCCACCAGCCCGATCTCCAGCCCCGTGTCCACTCCGATCTCCAACTGAGCCGACAGCGGAGCGGACCCGACGAGCAGTCCGATGGCGAGGACGAGCGTGCGCCGCATGGAGACTCCTGCCGAGGTACCGGGACGACTGCCAGCGTTGATTCGCCAGCAATTCGCAACCGAAGCTCGCTCAGGTCAATGACTTTTTTGTCGCGACCCGGACAAATTTGTCCTACAAACGGGGTGGAAGTGCTTGGTGTCCCCAAGCGGAAGCGGTCGGGGCTCTGGGTGGGCGGGTGCTCGCGAGGCGCCTCTGTCAGGGGTCCTTGCTCGCTGTCCGGTCACCTACCCCCGACAGGAGAAGCCCGGCGAGCACCCGCCCGCCCAGAGCCGTCTCCGCTTACTCGCCCCGAGTCATGGCGTCCAAGAATTCCTTGTTGTCGAGCGTCTTCTCCATGCGCGACAGCAAGAACTCGATCGCCTCGGCCGGGGGCATGTCGGCCAGGAAGTTGCGGAGCAGGTAGACCCGGTTGAGCTCGGTATCACTGAGCAGGAGCTCCTCCTTGCGAGTGCTCGACCGATTCAGGTCGATCGCGGGGAAGATCCGCCGGTCGGAGATCTCTCGGCTGAGGACGAGCTCCATGTTCCCGGTGCCCTTGAACTCCTCGAAGATCACCTCGTCCATGCGGCTACCGGTTTCGATCAGCGCTGTGGCGATGATCGTCAGCGAGCCGCCGTCCTCGATGTTCCGGGCCGAGCCGAAGAAGCGCTTGGGCTTTTGCAGCGCGTTCGCGTCCACACCACCCGACAGAATCCGCCCGGAATGCGGCATGGTCGAGTTGTACGCCCGGGCCAGCCTCGTGATGGAATCGAGCAGGATCACGACGTCTTTGCCCTGCTCGACCAGGCGCTTGGCCTTCTCGATGACCATTTCCGCGACCTGGATGTGACGCTCGGCGGGCTCGTCGAACGTGGACGCAATGACCTCCGCGCCGACGTGCTCCGCCATGTCCGTCACCTCTTCCGGGCGTTCGTCGATGAGCAGCACGATGAGGTGCACCTCGGGCGAGTTCTTGGCGATGGCGTTCGCCATCTGCTGGAGGATCGTCGTCTTGCCCGCCTTGGGAGGGGACACGATGAGGCCACGCTGTCCCTTGCCGATGGGGGCGATCAGGTCGATGACCCGCATGGCGAGCGGCCCGGCCGGCGGGTCCACCTCGAGCCGCAGCCGCCCCTCGGGGTATCCCGGACGCAGGTCGTCGAAGTCGGGCCGGTCCTGTGCATCGTCGGGGGGGAGGTCGTTGATCGTCTCGACCTTCAGCAGTGCCAGGTACCGTTCTCCGCTCTTCGGTGGTCGCACCTGGCCGTTGACCGTATCGCCGGTGCGTAGGTTGAAGCGTTTGATCTGCGACGGACTGACGTAGATGTCGTCCGGTCCGTAGAGGTAGTTCCAGTCCTGGGATCGCAGGAATCCGTATCCCTCGGGCAAGATCTCGAGCACACCCTCGGCCCGCAGAACGACCTCGGACTCCAGCAGATTCTGCTCGATCCGGAAGATCAGATCTTGCTTGCGGAGCCCCGCGAAGTTGCTGATGTTCAGCTGTTCCGCCAGGTCGTGCAGTTCGCCGACGTTCTTGCTTTTCAGCTCTGCGATGTCCACGGGAGGACTCTGTGTGGGCCGGCTGGACGTGCCGGTGACGAGGCCGCTCAGAGGGCGACGGCAAATGATGAACGACGTGCGTCGTCGGGTGCGGAGTCGGTGCCAGCTGACGCGTATTCGGGACGACCGAACGGGCCGGCGTGCGGATCCTGCGGAAAATCAGGAAACGGGTCGAGCTCCAAGGCCCGGTTGGCCGAGTCGAGGGCTCCCTGGCCGTTCCCCTGAGCCATGAAAACGATCCCGAGGG
>JAHEKM010000099.1 GCA_024638325.1 Gemmatimonadota bacterium
TCTTCATCATGCCTTTGTCGTTTGCGCAGAACATGCGGCTCGAGATCAATCTCCTGGCCGGTCCCACGTGCGTGACCGAGTCGATACCGGTCGATCCGGGCGACACGATACAGCTCCACATCTTGCCGGACCCACTCGGCGCCGACTTCTGTCGCTGACCCGACTGCCCGAGGGAGCGGCAGCTCAGGCGTAGAGCAGGTCGGGCTCCACTGAGGCGCTGAAGCGCTCGACCTCGTGGACCGTCCCCTCGAGGATGTCCGCGGGGCTGCCGCCGGAGTCCAGGCCCGCGCGAAGCCCGTCGTGACCCCAGAGGATGTCGATGGGCCACTTCTCGGTCTCGTACTCGTACGGCGGCTCCCTCCAACCAAAGGCGTCGGGTGCGAGGGTCTTGGCGGCGGCCAGGATCGCGACGGCCGCGCGCACGGGCTCGAACGCTTCCGGGTCGGTCACGTGGAGTTGGGCTCCTCCGCACACGCGGCCAGCGTGCTTCTGGAAGGTCGGCTCGAAGTGACAGGGCCGCAGAATCACACCCGCACCCAGCCACGGTTCGGCAGCTTCGGCGAGTCGGTGAGGGTCCAGGAGGGGCGCGCCGAACAGCTCGAACGGACGCGTCGTGCCCCTGCCTTCCGAGAGGTTCGTTCCCTCTAGCAGCACCATCCCCGGATACACGACGCATGAGTCGGGCGTCGGCAGGTTGGGGCTCGGCATCACCCAGGGCAGCCCTGTAGCCGCCCACCGCATGGAGCGCTGCCAACCCTCGCATGCCACGACCTCGAGCTCACAATCGATACCCCGCTCGCGGACGAGCCAACGCGCGAGCTCCCCACACGTGAGCCCGTGCCGCAGCGGAACCGGATGCAGGCCCACGAACGACTCGAACCCGGGTCGCAACACCGGGCCCTCACGTTGCAAGCCACCAATCGGGTTGGGCCGGTCGAGCACGACGAAGCGAACACCTGCCTCGGCACACGCCTCCATGGCCAACGCCATGGTCCACACGAACGTATAGACCCTGACGCCTACGTCCTGGAGGTCGAACACGAGCGCGTCCAAGCCTTCCAGCATCTCCTCGGACGGCTTTCGCGCATCGCCATACAGCGAGTAGGTGGTGAGTCCTGTGACACCGTCCCGGAAATGGTCCGATTCGATCATGTTGTCCTGCTTCTCGCCTCGGGCGCCGTGCTGGGGGCCGAAGAGCGCGCGCAGGTCGAAGCCCCGGGCCAGGAGCTCGCCGGCCGTCGGTCGAAGCTGCGACGTCACCGAGGCGGGATGATGCACCAGTCCGAGCCGGAGCTTCTCGAGGTGCTCGGCCTCGCCCGCGAGCACACGCTCGGCGCCGGTTCGGACCTTCATCCGACGTACAGGCATGGGCCCGCAGATGTGGCTGCCTGACTCATTCCCTGCGTCGGGGTCAGGGGACCCAGACGGTGAGCTCCCCCGCCGAAACTCTCGCCTTGGGATCGGGGATGCCCGCCGGCTCACCGAGCTCGATGGTAGCCACGACGCGCTCGCCGTCCGGTACCCCCAGGGCTTCACGCGAGCGAGGGTCGTCCATCACGGCGCCGGTCTTGATATGCGTGCCGAGCCCGAGCGCGTGGGCCGCGAGCGAGAGATTCTCGATGGCCATGTACGCCGCCGCGTAGTCCTCCTCGCGGATTTCCGGGTTGTCGTCCAGTACGATGGAGACGGCCAACATCGCGGGCAGCGATGCGTGCTTGTCGGCGACCTTCTCCAACACCGCCTGGGCGGCCTCGGGGTCGTCGACTCGCTTTGCCTTGCGAGCGCCCAGCGCGGCGCCGTACGCCCGACGCGACTCCGGGCCGAGCACGTAGAAGCGCCACGGCTGCGTCATGCGATGGTTCGGGGCCTGCACCGCGGCGTCGAGCAGGCGTTCGATCTCGTCGCGCCCGATCTCGCGATCCGTGAACTCACGAATCGAGCGGCGGGCGTGGATGGCGTCGATAATGTCCATGGTCAGAAGAGAGCCTCCTGGGCCTCGAGTTGCCTCACTACCTCACCGCAGGTCCCGTCACCCGTTCGCATGGAGACGCTGAGAAAGCGGCCTACCACGCCCGCCCCGAGTTCCGCACGGGCTCCGAACCATCCGGCGCTCGCGAGCTGGAAGAGTCCGTCCTCGGATGGCCAAGCGACGAGGTGCTCGTAGGCCTCGTTGACAAAATCCCAGTACTCTTGGTCGGGTCCGAACACGAGCCGCTGCAAGTTGATGCACGGTGTCAGCGTCGTGATCCCGATGAAAATCTCCCAGCGAAGACCTCTGGCGATATTCGGATCCTCGACCATCGTCGGCAACGAGCGAACCCAGGCCTCGGCTCCCTCCGGGTAGGAGAACCTCACACGAGAGACGGCGGCTTCGGCGGCCCCACGCAGCGCGGCGAGGCGCGCAGCCTCCCCCTCCTGGCCGGAAGCCGAGAACAGGTCCGCGAGGGCATCGCCTCCCTGCTCGATGAGCGCGTAGCCCACCAGGTTGTCCATCAGCGTGGGTCCCCCGTCGCCGAGAAGGAAGCCGAGGGAGACGACCTCGGACAACAGCTCCTCGGATCGCCCGACGTCGCCTTCGAGGAAGGCAACCGCGGCTGCCCCAACGTGGGAGTAGGCCGCGCCCCTGAGCTCGTTGAATCGTGGAATCGGGAGGTCGACCAAGGCCAGATCGGGGGGAAGCGGGTCCTCCAGGCGACCCGCGATGAAGTCGATGGCCGGGGCCCGCGCGAGCCGTGAGAACTCATCTCGTGCTGGATGTTCGGCGACGTCATCCAGGAAGGCCCGTCTCTCCGCGTCGGCTCCGCCGCTCAAGATGGAAAACAGCGTGTCCGGCCAGTCGAACGGATGCACACCGGTCGGGTTGGATGCGTCGATTTCAGGCAGCCAGGCCTCGGAGATCCGTCGTGAAGGCTCTGTCTCCCCCGGCGGGACGGTCCGGTTCGTGCCGGCGTAGGATAGGTCGTGCAGGAGGCGCCCCGCTTCGGCAGGGGAAAGGCCGTCCTCGACGGGTGCGCGGAACGACCGCAGCGCCTCCGCCCGTGCTCCGCGCTGCCGCACATTGTCGAACCCGGGGATTGCCACCTCGGCGAGGATCGGCCCCACGGCGGCGGTCGGCACGAGCGTGAGAATCGGGACGGCGATGAGGACGGCCAGTGCACCCATGAGCACGGCTCCGTGGCGGAGGAGTCGTCCTAGGGATGCTTCCTCGAGCATCGGACCGTGAGCCTCGCCGCTTGGATCGGCCTCGTCCCGCCAGGCGCTGGCCTCCTCCGATGCCAGGTCGTCGACCCACGATTGTGAGTACCAGGCCCGGCGTGCCCGTCGGACTCGCGACTCGGCCGCGGTCCCCGCCACTGAACCGAAGACATACAGAGCCGCAGCGGGGAGCGCCGTGGTCATCCAGAGGGTCGAGGGTGAAATCACCCCCCTCGCACCCAACAGAATGCAGATCGCGAGGGCGTTGGGCATCCAGATGCCCGCCAGCGCGAAAAGAGTGACCGAGAAGACGCGAAGGGCACTGATGGCTTCGCGTTCGCGAGCGTCCATCTTCGAGAAGTGCCGGCTTCCGGTGATCAAGAAGCCCATGTCCCGGGCACCGTCCGCGATTACCCGCATCACCGTGTCGACGTCATAGCCCTGCTGGAGGGCCTTGGAGCATCGACGCATGAGCGTCATGGTGCGGACGAGCGCGTCGGCCGCGAACGTCAGTCCCACGATGGCGAGCACGAGCGTCACCCACCATGCATCCGCGAACGGGCCGAGCGTCGCGAAGTCGAGATCCCGACCAAGCACGAAGAGCAGCGGGAGCACGAGGATGCCACCACCCAGCGCGGCCCGCACGCCGACGCGCACGAGGTCCCCCTGGAGGCGTTCGAGCCCCGGGGGTGGCCAGCGGATCGACTGCGTGCCTGCGGCGCCATCTTCGGGGCCGGAGCGGGGAGCGACTGTCACTCGAGCTCTCCTGATGTCGTGGACGCCCGAACATAGCCACGGCCCCGGCTTCGTGCGCGACGTTCGGTCACCAGCGTTCCAGCCGGCCCTGCGCCGTGAAGAAGAGGATCTTCTCCTTCACGGTCGCGCCTGTCAGCCGTGCCCAGGCGTCCGCGTACAGGTCCACCTGTCGTCGATAGTCCGCGCGTCGACGCGAGAAGTCCGGGTCGGTACCGATATCCGTTTTATAGTCGGCGATGACCCAGCCGTCCTCTTCGAGGAAGGCGAGATCGATGACGCCCTCCAGGACTTCGGCCGCGGCGGTGGCGTCTTCGGCTCTCTGGGCCCCCTCGGTCGGACCGGGCCGCGCCGGTGCACCGAAGAGGTCGAGCTGTGGCCGAGCGCGCTGGCCCGGCTCGGTGGCATCGGCCACGGACCCGGTGTCTTCCGTCGATCCGGGAACCGCAAACGGGACCTCCGACAGGACCCGCTCCGAGCGATGTGCTCTCTGCCAGAGCTCGGACTCGCGCACGGCAGCGACCAGCGCGAGCAACTCATCGAGCTCGACGGGCTCGCCGTGGTCGTCCAGCGGCCGCTCGTTCTCCACCAATAGGTCACGGCACGTGGCTCGCAGGCCCAATGGATCAGATCCCACCGTGGCCGCAGCTAAGGCGCCGTGCACCGCGCTGCCCCACGAGAAGCCACGAAAGCCGCCCCGGTCGGCCTTGGGGCTCGGCGGTTCCACGCTACGGTCCACCCCAACCGGGGCCTTCGCCACATCGGTCACGGTCACGTGGCGGTACGACGGAGTCGCGAGACGGCCCACGCCGTCCCCGGCGGCAGAGATCTGGTCGTGTGCTTCCTCGCCTGAGAGCTCGACGCGCGCTCTCGGAAGCGGGTTACCGCGTTCGAGATCCAGGAGCGTCGCCCGCTCGTCCAGCCAGTCGTGTAAGGCCTGCCAAGGCGACCCGTCGCGCCCCTCGTCCCAACGGGCGACGAGTAGCTCCTCCTTGGCCCTCGTGACGGCCACGTACAAGAGGCGAGTCTCCTCGGCCGCGTCGAAGCGCTCCTCCGCCGCCTCCTTGTCCTCCCATCCCGCGGGAACAGCCAGGACCTGATCGCTGCGAAAGCCCTCGCGGGCCTCCGTGACGCGGACGTACCCCAGCGCCACACCGCCACCGGTTCGCTCCACGTGCAGGTCCGGTCTCCTGTGCCTCGCGCCCGAAGGGTCGGCGAGCACGACCACCTTCGCCTCCAGGCCCTTGGCCTGATGGAGGTTCATGAGCCGAACCACGTCGGGTCGGCCGGGTTCGAGCGGTGCCTCGGCCTCCGCCAGGTCGAGCGCCGCCCCGAGTGCCGCCAGCGCGTCGGGTAGCGAGGCGTCCCCTGCGGTTGCGGCAGCACGGACGGCCTCGAGCGCGTACACCATGGCGCCGGCGCGCAGGCTCCCGAGCTCCCCGGCCGCGGCATAGGGCAGTAGGCCCAGCTCGCTCACGAGCCCGGTAACGAAGACGTCGGCCGGTGACCCGTTCGCCCGGGTCCACCACGCATTCAACGTGCGGAGTGCTCGCAGCACATCCGGATGTCCCTTGTTACCCGGGCGCATGGCGTCGAAGCCACCACCCTCGAGCCGGTGCTGCAGAAGCCGCTCATAGTCCAACCCGAAGAAGAGGCCGACGAGAGCTGCCAGGACCGCGACAGGATTGCCCGGGTCGATGAGGCACTGCAGCACGACATCGAGCTCTCGTAACTCCTCCTCCGCACCGACGCCCGCTCCCGTGACCTGCACCGGAATGCTGTGGGCCTCGAGCGCGCGCGCGTATCCGGCCAATCGGGCGCGGTTGCGGGTGAGGATCATGAAGTCTCCGGCCTCGCGCTCTCCACCGTCCAGCCGGGCTCGGACCCAGCTCGCCAAGCGAGCGGCGTCGTCCTCCGCGGCGGCCCACTGGTTGCCTTGCGTGGGACTCAGGCGGTAGTGGAAGACGCCCTCGGCCGGCACGACGCCCTCGGGTGGGCGGGTGTTCAACGGCTCGAAAGCCGCTTGCTCCCGTGTCTCCCGAGGCGGGAAGAACGCGGGTTGGCTGAAGAGTTCGTTCACGAGGTCGCCAACCGGCGGCCGGGACCGGAAGTTCGTCGTGAGCTCGACCACGCGACCGAAGGACCCGAAGCGCTCCTTCACGATTCCGTAGAGCTGGATGTCGGCGCGTCGGAAGCGGTAGATGCTCTGCTTGGGATCGCCCACGACGAAGAGGGCTCCCGGTCGGGGTATCGCGCGGAGCCATTCGGGCTCGGAGGGAGGATCGTCCGCAGGCTCCTCGGCGGCCGGTTCGCTCGAGAGCAGAAGCACGATCTCTGCCTGCAGAGGATCGGTATCCTGGAACTCGTCCACCAACAGACGTCGATAGCGTTCACCCAGGGCCGCTCTCACGTGCGGATTCTCCCTGAGGAGCTTCGCCGTCAGGACCAGAAGGTCCTGGAAGTCGAGTTGACCCATGCGGAGCCGGTGAGCCGCGAACTCTCTGGCGGCGTGCTGCGCCAAGCGCACCGCAAGCGCATACCGGTGCGCGTACCAGCGACCGAGGACCCGCTTGGCTGGCGTCTCTCCGACTCCGAACGCGTCGGCTCTGGCACAGAGGTCCTTGGCCATCTGCTTGTTCTTCCAACGCTTCTGCACGATGGAGTGACCCCTCCGCCCGGGCTTGCACAGCGCTGCGATGGCCTCGTACAGGTCGGCCGGCTTCTCCCATCCGGCGATCTCGCGGGTGAACCGAATCGTACGGATCTTCCGCTGCAGCGAATCCCACTGCTTGTCTGGCTCTCGCTCGGGCATGAGCTCCCACGCGTGGTCGACGATCGCCTCCAGCTCTGCCCGGACATCGGCGACGTCGGTGGCGGGTGGCGGCTCGGAGGCCTCCGCCTCGAAGACGACGTCGGGGTTCTCCACCACGTGCTCGAAGAGCCCGTAGAGGCCGAGCGGCCGCAGACCCGCTTCGGCGAGCTCCTCCAAGACCGGGTCGCTGTCCCGGGCGAGCCGCTCGAGATAACCGTGCCAGAACCGTCGTCGGACGAGCATGCGGTCCTCCACCGGCATCTCCTCGAAGGCCGGGTCCAGTCCGACCTCGAGCGGCCGCTCGCGGAGTAGGCGGGCGCAGAACGCGTGGATGGTCCCGATGAACGTGCGGTCGATTCCGTCGAGAGCCTGGCCCAAACGCTCGGCGGCGAGCTCACCTTCGGCCGCGCTCCCTCGGAGCTCGGCGAGCCGCTCCTCGATCGCGGCCTGGAATCGCTCGCGCAGCTCGCCAGCGGCTTTGCGAGTGAACGTGACCGCCGCGATCTGCTCGATTTCGGAGGCGCCGGTCTCGAGGAGGGCGAGCATGCGGCTCACCAACTCCGTCGTCTTGCCCGATCCTGCCCCGGCCTCGACCAGGAGATTGACGTCCAGATCCCGCGCAATCGACTCCCTGGCTCGGGAGTCCAGCAGCGGCAGCACGACGACGTCTGAATCGCTCACGCCGTGAATGTGGAAGGGCTGGGCAGAGCGGGGAAGGCGCCGCCCCCGCGCCATCCCGGCCCGTATTCCCTGTAACGCCGAAGAACCACCGGCCGCGGGTCGGACTACATGCCCTGAACCACCTGGTTGCGCAGGACGCCGATCCCCTGGATCTCGACCTCGTAGACGTCGCCGGCGTCCATCGCCTGGGTCGAGCCCATGGTGCCGGTCCAGACCAGGTCACCCGGCAGAAGGGTGAAGTACTGAGAGATATAGTGGACCATGTAGGCGAGGCTGTAGATGAGGTCGGACGTGTTCTCGCCCTGGACGCGCTCGCCGTTGAAGCGGCCCTCGATCTCCAGGTTGGCCGGATCGAGGCCGGTTACGAGGTGGGGCCCGACAGCGTTGAAGGTCCTGCTCCCCTTGGCACGCGACCACTGGATGTCTCGGGCCTGCCAGAGTCGCTCGCTGACGTCGTTGCCAGCGGAGACACCGAAGATGTAGTTGGGTGCGTCCTCGAGGGAGACGTTGTTCGCCTCACGACCGATGACCGCCACGGCTTCGGCCTCGTAATGCAGGCTACGCGACTCGGCCGGCTTCACGATGTTCTCTCCCGGCCCGATGATCGACGTCGGCGGCACCAGGAAGATGCCGGGGTACTCGGCCGGATCACCCGTGATGTGGCTGCGGAAGTTGAAGGCAGTCATGAAGATCTGCGTGGGGTCGACCGGGGCCTTGAGCGTGACGTTGGAGGCCGCGACGCTGGCGCCCGTCCGGCGGCCGCCCTCGTAGGGAGCGCCGGACAGTTGGAAAACCGTCTCTCCCACGAGCTCACCCCAGGAGACGGTTCCGGCCTGCTCGTAGCGAACGAACCGTTGGACGTTCTGTGCCTGAACCGAGGCCGCCAGGGTCCCGAGGGCAGTCAGGACCAGGACAAGAGAAGACAACGCACGCTTCACGAAACACCTCCCATGGGGATTGTAGACCCAGACGCGCATCGGGCTCGGGGCCCGACAGGTAACGGAGCCGCGGCTATGCGACAATACCGACACGCCAGCGCAGGCGAGTGTTCAATCGGCAGGGCGCTACTCCTCGAACGTGCGCGCTCGCTTCAAGGCGGCGAACGCCGGCCAGAGACCCGTGTTGAGGTGCTCTTCCGACCACGCCGCCAATGGGGCATCGAGCTTGCCGAATCCGGTCTCACGAACCCGACACACGGGCGCGAAGTCGCAGAAGCGGCAGTCGTCCGAGTGGTTGGACGGCACGAAGCTGCCCGCCGCCACGCCGTCGAGCATGAGGCCGAGGAGCTCCGTCACCCCCGCCCGCTCCAGACGGTCGAACACGAGCGTGCGGTGCTGTCCCCTCACCGTGGGAAAGTGGTACTGGCCGGTGGCCACCTCGCCTCCGAGCCGCGCCTCGGTGACGAGGGCATAAAGGGCATGTTGCAGCCGCCGGCCGCCGTTGAAGGCGCCGGTACCGGCGAAGTCCCAAGCCACGCCGGTCTTGTAGTCGATCACGTGGATGCCACCGAGGTCCTCGTCCACCCGATCGACTGCGCCGCGCAAGCGGACGCTCCCACCTTCCGTGGAGATCTCCACCGGCTCATCGTCGCCGAGTCCGAACTTGAGCTCCAAGGCCACCCAGGGGGCGCCGGTCGAGCGCACCATGCGGACGAACGACTTCACGTCGTTCTCCAACGCACGGAGCTCTCGCTTCAGGGTGCCCTCGCCGGGCACCGGGCACTCGTCGCGAATACCCCCCACGTGTTGAGCCAAGGAGTCGAGGGCGAGCACCTCGAACGCGTCTTCGTCGGCCTGAAGCCCACGCTCCCGCGCGACGCGCAACGCCTCTTCGTAGACGCCGTGCAACAGCGAGCCCCGTCTGAGTGGGTCGAGCCAGCGGTCGGGATCGAGTTCTGGATCGTCGGGCGGCCTCACGCCGAGCACGACGCTCTGGAGATATCGCAGAGGACACGCGCCCAGCGCCTCCAGGCGGCTCGCCGACACTACGAGCGACGGGTTCTGGCGAGGATCGAGTTGCTCGGGGCGAGGCTCCACCACCCCGTGGATCGGCCCGGGTACACCGTTGCGGAGCTCCCTACGGACCGGAAGACCCGCCGCCAACCGTGGGAAGGCCGTGCCGATCACGTCGACACCCTCCCGCATCACACCCCCGCCTCCCAGGGCCGACATCCAGACGTCGTCGCCGTCGAGCGCAGGTCGCTCGGATGCCGGCACGGAGCACACCATGCGGCCGAGCACCTCTTCGAGGTCCTTGAAGGTGAGGGAGGCGTCCCGCCGGGCGAGCCTGAGCGCCTGGAGCAGCACCGGCGACGGGGCCATCGAGCGCGCCTCCTTTGGATCCCAGGCGCAGTAGCTCAACGTCACGTTCCCTCGTAGCCGGGCGTAGAGGGCCGCGAAGCGGAATACCCTCTCGCGCATGAGCTCCGATGACGTCGGGAGATCCGCACCGAGCAGCCGCCGATCGGAGTCGAGCAGCACCGGATCCTGCCCCTCGAAGCCCGGGACGCGGTCCGCGTCGAGGCCGACGATGAATGTGGCCTCGCGGCCGACGAACCCGCCGTGCTCCAGGTCCGACAGGTGGATGTGGCCGCCGTCCGACGACCAGGCCGACAGCTCGTCGGGCGCGCCCAGAGCACCGGCCCTCACCCGCACCGAAAGATGCCGCCTCAGCACGGTGACCGCGGCCCTGAAGTCGGTGCGTCTGACCAGCGTGGCCTCCACACGCTCCAGGACCCGCTCGACCACCTCGCGTGCGCTTGCGTCCGGACCCACCCCCCGCGGGACACGGCGCAGGAACGCGCGGAGCCCTCGAGCCAACTCGGACGGCGACACTCGCTTGCCGCCCTCCCCCATCCGGTCTGGCACGGAGGGGGTCTCCTTGAGTGTCGGGAACAGGATCGAACGGAGCGCCTCGAGCTCCGACCGCGTGCGTGTCCGGCGCCGCTCGAACGCCTCTTCACTCTCGTGTCGTCCGCGTGACAACCGATCCACCCCAGCGAGGGACTGGCGAATCTGGGTGCGGTAGCGGAGGCGGCCCCAGCCCACGCGCAACGTGCGGAAGCGGCGGGCCAGCGAGGCGGCCGGGTGGTGTCCTCGCGAGCGGGCCGGCCTCAGGTCGCCTGCCTCGAGTAGCCGCCGGATCACGTGTGCCTGGAACCCCTCCTCGATCCACTGGAGGTAGGCGCGCACGACCCTCCCGGTCCGCGTGCGTACGACGGGCAGCCCCACGGCGAACGTCGCGGGAACGTCCAGGCTCTGACTCAACAGGTGCAGAGCGGAGCCGTAGGCCACCGGGTCTGGGGCGATGATCTCGACCTGGTCCAACCGCAAACCGGCCCTGAGAACCCGCCTCAGAACCTCACGAAGCTCGTCGTGCACCGAGGCCGCACGAAAGAAGCCCGTCTCCGCGTCCTCCAGCTCGGGCGTGACTTCCTCGGGCGCATAAAGGAACGAGCGCGTCCGCTGCTGCTTGGCGGGCTTCCAAAGCAGCGGATCGGGAGCGGTCAGCCCCACCACGGCATCGGTCTCGAGGACCTTTGCGCCTCTGGAGCTCAGCTCCGACACCAGCCGCCCCGCGAGCCCGCGCGTGCCCAGGCCGGGCACGAGGAGCACGACGTCCGCGTCCAGGAGCATGGGGATGCGGCTACCCTCCCGATCCAGGGCGTCGCAACCCATCTCGAGGAGACCAGCCTCGTCGGTACGACCGCGTTGGGCGAGCAGGCCTTCGTAATGCTCGAGAACGCGCTGCAGAAACAGCCGCTTCTCCCAGTCCGCGAACCTCGCCTTCGCCAAGGCCTCGGCGCCCACCCCCGCCAGCCGCATGGCCTCGACCGCGTCGTGGACGCGGTCCCTGAACCCGACGCCGTCCACCAATGCGACGATGTCGCTCTCTGCCCGCGGCAGGGAGGAGTCCATCGCTTCGTCGACGAGAGCCTGCCGCTCGAACGCATCCAGGGCGACCAGGCCGGAGCGTTCCATCTCCGGCCGTGCGAGCCGAAGGGCCAGCGGCCGCGGAGTGGTCACCTCGAAGCCGACCCAACCATCGCCAAGCAGCGAGAGTCGCCGCAGCAGCTCACGGCCGGCTGCCAAGCTGGGGGCGACGAGTAGCTTCCGATCGACTCTGTGCCGGGCGGCCACACGGGCGAGCGACTCGACGAGACGCGGGGCGGATGCGTAGCGCTCCGCGTCCCTCATCGGCGCGGGCACACCCCTGCGGGGTGTCGAACGACTTCGGCTCGGCTGCCACGCGGGCTCACGGCGCCGACTCCGCTAGACGTCCAGGTTCTTCACGTACTTTGCGTTCTTCTCGATGAACTCGCGGCGAGGCTCCACCTCGTCGCCCATGAGTCGATCGAAGAGGTTCGAAGCGATGGCCGCGTCCTCGATCTGCACCTGGAGAATCGTGCGCGTCTCGGGGT
>JAHEKM010000100.1 GCA_024638325.1 Gemmatimonadota bacterium
GCTCATCTCCCCGGCGATCCTCATGGAGGACTTGCCGATCACGGAGGCCGTGTCCGACACGGTGGCGCAGGCACGTGAGGAGATCGCCAACGAACTCTGGGGCCGAGGTGACGACCGGCTCTTGGTCGTCGTGGGGCCGTGCTCGATCCACGATACCGACGCGGCGCTCGAGTACGCGGAACGGTTGGCCGAGAAGCGGAAGGAGTTCGGAGAGGCGTTGAACGTCGTGATGCGCATCTATTTCGAGAAGCCACGCACCACGGTGGGCTGGAAGGGCCTGATCAACGACCCCGACCTGGACGGGTCCTTCGCGATCAACCAAGGGCTGCGGGCGGCGCGTGGCTTCCTCCTGGACGTCGTGAGCCTCGGCCTTCCGGCGGGCTCGGAGTTCCTCGACCCCATCTCGCCCCAGTTCCATGCGGATCTGGTCTCGTGGGGCGCGATCGGAGCACGGACGACGGAGAGCCAGGTCCATCGCGAGCTCGCTTCGGGCCTTTCGATGCCGGTCGGCTTCAAGAACGGCACCGCCGGGAGCGTGAGTATCGCCATCGACGGAATCCTGTCGGCGAAGAACCCGCACCACTTCCTGTCGGTCACCAAGCAGGGCGTGGCGGCGATCGTGGCCACGAAGGGGAACGAGGACTGCCACGTGATCCTCCGCGGCGGGCGCAACGGCCCCAACTACTCGGCCGATCACATCGCCGAGGTCGTGGCGGCGCTCGACGCGAAGGGGCTGCCCCCGCGTCTCATGGTCGACTGCAGCCACGCGAACAGCGGCAAGGACCACCTCAAGCAGATCGAGGTGGCCGGCGACATCGCCGCCCAGATCTCAGGGGGCAACCAGGCCATCTTCGGTGTCATGCTCGAGAGCTTCCTGGTGGACGGTAGTCAGAAGCACACCGAGGGCGAGCCGCTCGACGGGCTGGTTCATGGCCAGAGCATCACCGATGCGTGTCTGGGCTGGGAGAAGACCTTGCCGGTGCTCGAGAAGCTGGCGGAAGCGGTCACGGCGAAGAGGGCCGTCGGCGTCTAGCGCAGGAGTGCGCCCGAGCGGCTCGAGCCGCATACTGTCGGGCGGGTCCGAAGCCTCCACACTGTCCGGAGTCCATCGATGGCAGCGAAGTCCCTTCCGTGCGTCGCGCTGGCGCTCATCACGATCGCCGCGCCTGTGCCCACAGTGGCGCAATCGACCTGGCAGCCCGTCACGGATCAGCGACTGCTCGCCCCGCAGGACGGCGACTGGATGGCGTACCGACGCTCGCACGACGTGCAGGGCTTCAGCCCGCTCGATCAGATCAACCGGAACAACGTGGACCAGCTGCGGCCCGTGTGGACGTACTCGGTCGAGAGCAACACTCGATGGGTGCCGACACCCGTCGTGGCAAACGGCATCATGTACGTGGCGGAGGGGTTGGGCAGGGTCACCGCGTTCGACGCCGCCACCGGTGACCTACGCTGGGTCCACGAGCGCTCGTACCCGGACGACATCCGCTTCAGCCAGGCGTACAACAAGCACCGTGGCGTCGCTCTGTACGGCAACAACGTCTACTGGGGAACCGCGGACTCGTACCTGGTGGCGCTCGACGCGCGCACGGGCGTGCAGCTCTGGGAGGTCCAGACCGGCGACTACCACGTCGATGGTGGCCACTCGCATCCGCCGCTCATCGCGGACGGCAAGGTCTTCCTCGGCCGCACCGGCGGCGACACCGGCGTACGCGGCCGCTTCACGGCCCACGACGCCGAGACGGGCCGCATGGAGTGGGAGCTGTACACGATCCCGCGTGAGGGGGACCCCGCGTGGGAAACCTGGACCCAGGGTATCAGCGAGGCCCCACCGCTCGGCGGCGCACCCTGGAACACGGTCAGCTACGACCCCGACCTGAGGCTCGTCTACTTCGGCACGGGCCAGCCGTACCCGTGGTCGGCGACGGCCCGCGGGCCCGGGGACAACCTGTACACGAACTCGATCCTGGCGGTGGACATCGACACGGGCGAAATCCGCTGGCACTACCAGGTCATGCCCGAGGACTCCTGGGACCGGGCGGCCTTCGAGAGCATGCTCGTCGACCTGGAGATCGACGGTGAGATGCGCCGAGCGCTCATCCACACCAGCAAGATCGGCTGGGGGGTCGTGCTCGACCGCGAGACCGGCGAGTTCCTGCACCCGTTCCGGATTGCGTACGACAACCTCATCACGGGCTTCGAGGACGACGGCCGGCCCATCCTCGATCCCGCGCTCGTGCCCGGCCCCGACAACGTCGACACGGGGGAGGTCTTCGAGGTGTGCCCATACTACTACGGCGGCCGTGACCTCAACTCACCGAGCTACAGCCCCGAGACGGGGCTCTACTACCTGGGCGTGAACAACTCCTGCATGGACATCTCGTATGTGTCGGAGGAGTACCGGCCCGGCAGTCTGTACCGGGGCATGCGCGCCTCTCCCAAGCTCGTGCCCGGCTACGACTACGTCGGCGAGTTCGTCGCCTTCGACCCGGTCACCGGCGCGCGCGCCTGGGACTATCGTCCCGAAGACGGCTCGACGATGACCGCTTCAGCGCTCGCGACCGCGGGCGGCATCGTCTTCGGCGGCAACGCGAACCGCCGGTTCTTCGCGCTCGATACCGAGACGGGCGAGCTGCTCTGGGAGACGCGGCTGAACGGCGACGTCTCGGGAGCCCCCGTCACCTTCACGGTCGACGGCAAGCAGTACCTGGCCGTGGGAGCCGGCGGGCGCATCGCCCAGACGCAGTTCTACGCGCGGCTCACGAACACGCACATACCGCCGGGTGGCGGGGTGATGTGGGTGTTCGCGCTGCCGTAGGGGGGCCGGCTAGGCGGTGGTGACCGGCTCGCCCCGGAGGTGCATCTCGGCTTCCTCGGCGCGCGCCTGCGCCCGCCCGGCCGAGATGTCGACGCGTGTGAGCAGTAGCCCGCCGAGCACGAAGAACACGACCAGCGAGAGGATGCCGTACCGGCTCGTCTCCATCGCCTGACCCACGATCGCGAAGACGAGCGGTCCGGCGATCCCGGCAAACTTCGAGCTCACCGAGTAGAAGCCGAAGAACTCGGTCGAGCGCCCGACCGGGATCATGCTCGCGTAGATCGATCTGCTCAGGCCTTGGATGCCGCCCTGCACCATCGCGACCATGACCGCGAGCGCCCAGAACTGCCACGAGGCATTCATGAAGAAGCCGAGGGTGGATATCGCCGTGTAGACGACCAAGCACACGTAGATGCCAGTCTTCGCGCTGACCCGCGACGCGAACTGGCCGAACGCGAAGGTGAACGGGATGCCCACGAACTGGACCAGGATGAGCGCGGCGATCATCTGACCTTGGTCGATGCCGACCTCCTCCCCGTAGATCGTGGCCATCTTGATGATGGTCCCCACCCCGTCGTTGTATACGAGGAACGCGAGCAGGAAGAGGAAGAGGTGCTTGTACTGACGGATCTCCTTCAGCGTGGAGCCCACGCGCGAGAAGCCGACCGTCACGGGGTTGAGACCCACTCGCTCGTCGCCGGTCAGCCGGGCGGGCGGCTCCGGCACACGCCGGAAGATCGGAATGGAAAAGAGCACCCACCAAACGGCC
The DNA here is from genome assembly GCA_024638325.1 of Gemmatimonadota bacterium. GTDB lineage: Bacteria > Gemmatimonadota > Gemmatimonadetes > Longimicrobiales > Gaopeijiaceae > UBA2982. The sequence continues at coordinate 3,591 of JAHEKM010000100.1, forward strand.
ACGCTGACGAACGAGCCCTGCACGGCGTGCACCCCGTCCCGGAATCCGAACGTCTCCGGCGAGAGGTACCACGCGGCGTTGAGGGCGAGGAGCACACCACCGCCGACGTACCCCATCGCATAGCCGGCCGTCGAGGTCCGGTCGAGCTCCTCGCCGCTGGCCAGCGAGGGCAGAAGGGCCTCGTAGAAGACATTGGCACCCGCGAAGCCGATGTTGGCGACGATGAAGATCGCAGACGCGAGCACCCAGTCGCCTTCGCCAATGAAGTAGAGGCACGCCGTGAAGGTGGCCCCGAAGCCCATGAAGAAAGCGAGAAAGCGCTTCTTGGCTCCCATGTAGTCCGCCACCGCACCGAGAACCGGGGAGAGCACGGCGATGATGGCGAGCGCCAGCGCGGTCGTGTAACCCCACATCGACGTTGCCTGTTGATCCGTGAACTGCGACGCAGCGACGTCCGAATAGAAGATCGGCATGAAGCCGGCCATGATCGTCGTGGCGAATGCCGAGTTCGCCCAGTCGTACATGGCCCAGGCGCGGAGCTGCTTGTTGCCGAGCCCGAGAGAGGCCAGAACGCCGCGCTTGCCGCCGTCACTCATCCGTGGCCCTCTGTGATGTGAGCTGGCCCGCTACAACCCCCGCGAGAGGTACAGCCGCAGCGTCGAAAAGAAAAGCCGCCACGCCGAACCGACGCCGCCGTCAGACCAGAATCGGCAACACCCTCGGCTCGCTCAGGAGGCTACCTGGATGGTTCTCCTGGATGTCCGCGACCGCCCGGTCGATCTGCGTTCTCGTGCACGGCATGGTCGCGATGGCGAACTCGGCGTTGTCGCTCCCGTGCCGGTTGTGGCTCACGCTGTCGATGTTGATGTCCTGCTTGCCGATGGCCGTGGCCACGATGCCCGTGATGCCGGGCACATCCGCCGTCTCGAAGACGATGTTGTACGGGAGCTCGAGCTCGCCCAGCGGTCGAAGCTTCAGGCCGCTCGTGGGTCGTTCGGGCATCGGGTGCCCACCATACCTGGCGAGGAAGACGATATCCGACACGATGGCGCTACCGGTCTCGAGCGATCCTGCACCCTGACCGATCATGACGTTCTCACCGGCGTAACGCCCCACGATGCGCACGGCGTTTGTGGCCCCGTCGATCTTCGAGAGCAGGTTGCCGCGCTTCACGATCATGGGTCGAACAGTCGCGTACACGGCGTCCCCCTCGCGCTGCCCGAAGCAGATGAGCTTGATGACTCCGCCCATCTCGTTGGCGAAGTCGACCTCACCCGCTGTGACGGTATCGATGCCCTGACGCGGAAGGTCCGCGTAGGCGACGTCGAGCCCGAACACGAGCCGGAGCAGAATGGTCAGCTTGTGGCCCGCGTCGCCGCCATTGATGTCGAGCGTGGGGTCCGCCTCGGCGTAGCCACGGGCCTGCGCGTCGGCGAGGGCGTCCTCGAAGCTCTGACCCTCGGACGCCATCTGCGACAGGATGAAGTTGCTAGTGCCGTTGAAGATGCCGGAGATGGACTGGATGTCTTCGCCGGTCAGGCCATCGGTCAGTCCACGGATGATGGGGATAGCCGCCGTGACCGAAGCCTCGTAGCCGATGCTCTTGCCGGCCGCCCGCGCCGCGGCGTGCAGCTCCTCGCCGTGCAGCGCGAGCAACGCCTTATTGGCGGTCACGAGGTGCTTTCCGCTCTCGAGCGCGGACCGGGTGATCCTCACGATCCCTTCCCCGCTGCCACCGATCGTCTCCACCACGAGGTCGATGGAGTCGTCGGCGAGCACGCGGTCGACTTCGGCGTTGGCCTCGTCGGGGGTCAGCTCGTCGCCGTCGCCGGCGAAGAGGTCACGGGGAACCCCGTGGCGCTCCGCGGCCTGTGCCGGGAAGAGGTCCACGACCGTGGCCAGCTCGATCTCGTCACCGGCTTTGACCCTGAGCGACTCCCGCTGCTCGAGGAGGATGCAGGCCACGCCACCACCCACTGTGCCACAGCCCAGGATCGCAACTCGAAATGCCATAACAACTTCCCTTGGATGCGCGGTCGCAGGGGCGACCAGTGGTTTTCGGGGCGTTATGGATACGGCATCCGCCGGGGATGCGGAAGTGAGGACGACGCCGCCCCGATCGTCGAACAAGGCTACAGGCGTATCACGACCTTGCCCATGAAGTCGCCGTTCTCGTAGAAGTCGAACGCTTCGGGCGCTTGCTCCATCTCGAACACGCGATCGACGATGGGACGGATCCCGTGCCCGGAGATGAAGCGGTTCATGTCCACGAAGTCCTGCCGGGAGCCGACGTGGAAGCCGGTGGCGGAGGCGTCTCTGTCGAAGAGGACACCGAACGGGATCTCACCCCCGAAGCCCGTGAGCCCCCCGATCAGCGACACGTGCGCCCCGATCGCCAAGGTCTGCAGCGCCAGCGGGAGCGTGGAGCGCCCCCCGATCTCGAGTACGTGCTTCACGCCGAGCCCGCCGGTGAGGTCCATCACCTCTTCATGCCAGTCCGGGTTCGTGCGGTAGTTGACGGTACCGAACGCGCCCAGCTCCCTGGCTCGGGCGAGCTTCTCGTCGCTCGAGCTCGTGATGATGGGTCGCGCTCCAGCGGCAACCGCAAAGAGGAGTCCGAAGCTCGACACCCCGCCCGTGCCCTCCAGCAGCACGAAGTCCTCGGGTTGCAGGCCCCCGTACTTGAACAGCCCGACGAACGCGGTGACCCCCGCGGTCGTGAGCGTGGCCGCCTCCTCGAACGTGAGGTGCTCGGGAATCGAGACGAAGCCGTCCTCGCGGCCGACGATCACCTCCGAGAGCACGCCCTCGCCGGGTCCCCCACGCCGATACGGCATCACCCCCTCGGGGCGGTCCCCGCTCAGCCACGTCCCCGAGAAGAAGGTGCCCGCGACCCGGTCGCCCACCTCGAATCGCGTGACCCCGGGGCCCACGCCGACGACTTCCCCGGCTCCATCCGAGAGCGGGATGCGGGCCGATCCGGGAGTGTTGGGACAGGGGCGGTCGAGGCGTCCGCGGTCACGTCCGTTCAGCGAGGCCGCCCGGATCCGCACCTGCACCTCTCCGGCGGCGGGCTCGGGCATCGAGACCACCTGGAGTGTCAACGTGCAGCCGCGCCCGTCGGGAGTGGGTGTGTAGTGCCACTGACGTATCGTTCCCTGAGCGGAGAGCTCCGGCGGTGTGAGCCCGAACACCGTGCACGCAACCGCCGCGAGCGAGAGCGTCGCCCCGGCCAGGGATCTCGAGAGCATGTGGGTCTCCACTACGGGCAGGAAGAAACAACGACGGGCGACCCGCCCTGGGCCGCCCGTCGAGTTTGAGCTTGAGGAGCCCGATGGGCTAGACCCGCGGCGGCTCCACGTTGATGACGACTTCTACATCCGAGTAAAGGCCGCCGTCGTCCGCACGTCCGCGCAGGATATACGTCCCGGGCTCCGAAAAGACCGCCTCGGCCTCCCAGCGGCCATCCTCGGGAATCTCCGGGGGGTCCCAGGAAATCGACCACGGCGAGTTGGCGAAGGCCCGGGTGTCCTCCCACGGCTTCACCTGCGGCGGCTCGATCTCCACGGTCTCGCCGTCGCCACGGTAGACGAACCACGTGAAGTGGAGTCGGATCCGCTTGCTCACGGTGACCGTAGCGGTCGGCGCGCGCAGCGCCCGAGCGAGCAACTCCCGGGGCGTCGGCTCGGCCTCCTCCTCCTCTGCTTCCTCGACTGCGCGGTCGGCCTCGGCTGCCGTGTCCGAGATAGAGTCGCCTTCGGCGGCCTGCTGCAGGAAGCCGCGGAAGCTGTCCCGGTTCGGTTGGCCGTCGTCCTCGACGATGGCGGCAAGCGTCAGCGTCTCACCGACCCGCACCGTGCGCTCGAGGTCACCCTCGAGCTGGATGCTCGGCGGAATGTTGGCGCGGATCGCCGGGCTGCTCGTGCCGGCACCCAGGGCACCCGTCTCCGACATGATCACCACATTGTCGACAAACAGATCCTCTCGGATGGTGCCGAACGCGCTGTGCTCCTGCCCGTTGACCCGCAACGTCCAGATGAGCTCGTCATCCTGACCGAAGCTGGCGGGGACCGTAACCTCGAAGATGAACCGGTTACGGCGCGGCAGGAAATGCGTCGGCTGGCCCCGGTCGGCGGGTCCAGGCGAGAAGTAGTTGTCGGGGCCGACCGGCACGTTCGGCGCCTGCTCCCAGTTCTGGTTCATGTAGCCGAACATCATGATGTAGCCGCCGTCGTCGGCACGCCGCCATCCCTCGTACGCCGGGTAGACCGGCTGACCCTTCGTGTACGTCGTAACCTGAGCCTCGGCTCCCTGAGGAGCCGAGGCCAGGCCAACCAGCAATAGAACCGCTAACGCGGCAAAAGCCGTCCTCACTGATCCCCGCCTCCGCCCTGACCCACGTTCTCCTCGTCGTCCGCTTCCGGCGGCAGGAGCGGGATGTCCGCCATGCAGAGCGGGCAGCCGACCACGTGGTCGTTCTTGTCCAGGTCGAAGAACTCGCGGCGCTCGGCCATCTCGCGCACGAACTGCTCGTCGGTCATGGCCACCTGGATGCCCAGGTCGATGAACATGTTGGACACGGAGCGGTTTCCGGACCCCTGCCAGTTACGCGGATCCGGGATGTTGAAGTTCGTGTCCGTGTTGTTCATGTAGCCCGTGATGTGGACGATCGTCCCCTTGGGCAGCAGCGGCTCGTAGTTCTCGGCGAAGGAGTACGTCCGCACCCAGTTGTGGTCGTAGCCGACACAGCTCAGGGTCTCGATCTGCTGCTGCCAAATCGCCTCGAGGCACATGCGGTCGCCGGGGGCGTGCAGGTGCGGCTCGAAGGAGACGAACTTCGTGTGCTGCTCGAGCACCTCGTACGCGTGCAGCTGCTGACCGTTCTGGCTGGGCACGATGGAGATGTTCAGCCCGTCGCCGAGGCTCACGCGCGCCGGAGAGAACTCGGGCTCGTAGTCTTCGGGGAAGAACTCGAAGCCGAACTCGAGGTGGCCGTTCGTGTCGATGCCCGTCGAGTGCATGTGCGCCGACTCGGACATGATGTAGGAACCGGCTCTGAGCAGGCGGCCTGACTCCTCGCTGAAGAAGTCGGGGTTCCGCCCGACCTCATGGACCGGCCAGCCCTGCGTCGGGTCCTCGACGTCCGGATCGTTGACCTCGGTCCGGTAGATGAGGTGGTGGAAGATCCACTTGCCACCGACGGTCTGACGGCCCGTGCCACTCGGGGGCACGTCGTTCACCTCGCGGATCTCGAGCGCCTTCACGTAGCGGTCCGTCTCGAGCGGGATCTCGATCGGAGCGATCTCACCCCACCAGTCCGGGGCGCCGCCCTCCATGAACATCGTCTCGGAGCGGACGATGAGATCCGGCTGGATCCGCCAGCCCTCGACGACTTCCTTCTGTAGCTCGACCGTGAGGTCCTCCGGACGACCCTCGGGGGCACCGTTCATGGCCCAGGCCTGGATCTTGGCGAGCTCCTCGTCCGTCAGAGACGGGTCCTGAATGAAGTGCTGAATGCCGATGTCCTTCTCGACATACCACGGCGGCATGGTGCCCATGCGGTCGCGGATCGCGGTCCGGTCCATGATGCGCTGGGCGTACCGCCTGGCTTCCTGGTACGTCGTCAGCGACATGGGGCCGGCGCCGTCCGGGCGGTGGCAGTTCACGCAGCTCCGCTCGAAGATCGGCGCGATGTCCTTGTTGAACGTCACATCCGTCGCATCGATGCCGAAGTCAGCGGCCGCGAAGAGGTGGGGCTCGTGCTCACCGGTGCCGTCGTGGGCCGGGTCCTGAGCCTGAACGGCCACGGGAACCACCAGCGCCGCGGCGCAAGCGAGTCGTAGGAGGGCGCGAATCGTCATGGCAGGCTTCCTTGTTAAGCGTCGGCCGATGGTTGCTATCAGGATACTGGGGGACGCACGGTTACCACAACATCCCTGTCGGTCGTAAGACCGCCGTCATCCGCGCGTCCCCTCAGGACGTAGGTACCTGGCTCGGAAAACGTGACTTCGGTGACCCAGCGACCATCCTCGGGAAGCTCCGGCGGGACCCAGAACGGAGCCCACGAGGAGTTGGAGAACGGCCGCGTGTCTTCCCACACCGCAGTCTGAGGCGGATTCATCTCCACCGCGTCCTGGCCCTTTACACCCTCAGGTGCCCGGTAGATGAACCAGCTCATGTTCAGCCCCTTGATGCGGTCCGGTGTGATGCGGACCGGGGGTGACCGAAGCGCGCGGGCTAGGTCGAGGTTGCCCTCGTCGTCGACGGGGAGCGATCCGCGGTTGCGCTGCGGGAGCCCGTCGTCCGTGACGATCGCCGAGAGCGTGACAGGCCGACCCACGACCGCTTGGATCTCGGTCGGCACCTCGAGCTCCACCTCAGGTGGCGTGTGCGCACGGAGCTCCGGGTTGCTCGAGCCGGCGCCCAGGGCGCCGTTCTCGGACATGATGACCACGTTGTCGACGAAGTAGTCCTGGCGTAGGGAGGCGTATGCGACCTGCTCCTCACCGTTCACGTTCAGGACCCAACGAAGCTCCTGCTCACCGAAGTCGGCGGGAACGTGCACCTCGAAGATGAACCGGTTGCGACGGGGGAGAAAATGTGTCGGCTGGCCGCGATCCTGCGGCCCGGGCGTGAAATAGTTGTTCGGGCCCACCGGAACGTCCGGCTGCTCCTCCCAGTTCCGGTTCATGTACCCGAACATCAGCAGGAATCCACCGTCATCGGCGTTCCGCCACCCCTCGTACGCGGGCGAAATCGACTGTCCGGCGCTGAACGTGAGTCCCTGCGCCCCAACCCCTGAAGGTAGCGCCAGGAACCCGCCCAGCCCGATCAAGGCGACGGCCACCCCACCCCACATCTTTCGTGAAATCATAATTCCGATATTGGCTCTGAAAACGGAGGCCCCGAACCGAGTCGAATCTCGGTCCGGGGCTCCATATGTTGACGTCAGTCCTGGTCCTGGCCTCCGGCCTGGGTCGGCATCGGAGTCGCGCCGGGCGTCTCGACGATCGCCAGGCAGAGCGGACAGCCGATGAAGTAGTCGTTCTTCGTCAGGCCGAACTTCTCGACCCGCTCGTGAACCTCCTGCACGAACTGCTCCTCGCTCATCGTCACTCGCTCACCCAAGTCGATGAACATGTTGGCCAGTGAACGGTTCCCCGCGCCCTGCCAGTTCCGCGAGTCCGCGATGTTCGGGTTCGTCTCGGAGTTGTTCATGTACCCCGTGATGTGCAACACCGTACCCGGAGGAATCAGCGGCGCGTAGTCGTCCTCGAACACGTACGTCCGTACCCAGTTGTGATCGTAGCCCACACACGCCAGCGTCTCCGCCTTGAACCCCCAGATCGCTTCCAGGCACATCCGCTCGCCCGGAGCGTGCAGGTGCGGCTCGAAGCTCACGATCTTCGTCGGACGCGTCACGACGGTGTACGCGTCGATCTCCTGGCCCGCCTCACCCGGTCGGATGTCGATGTCCGTCCCGTTCGCCAACGACGTGATGCTGCCCTGGTAGAGCGGCTCGTAGTCCTCCGGGAAGAACTCGAAAGCGATCTCCAGATGAGCCGTCGTCGTGCGGCCGTTCGAGTGCAGGTGGATCGACTCCGACTGGATCTCGGAGCCCGCGTGCAGCATGCGGCCCGCGCCGTCCGCGAACACGTCCGGGTTGCGGCCCACCTCGTGCACCGGCCAGAACGTCGCCCGCGCCGTGCCAGGCACCATGGTGTTCCAGATCATGTGGTGGAAGACGTACTTGCCGCCCACCGTCGAACGCTCGGAGCCTGCCGTCGGAACGTCGTTCACCTCGCGCACCTGAACGGCTCGCACGTAACGGTCCTCCGTCAGACCCGTCGGCACGCTCTGGATCTCGCCCCACCAGTCGGGAGCGTCGCCCTCGACGACGATGTTCTCGGTCCGCACGATCAGGTCCGGTCGGATCGTCCAGCCACCGTCACCCCATTCGATCGGCTCCGGCATCAACGACGGATCGCCCTGTGGCGCTCCGTTGTCGACCCACGCCTGGATCATCGCGAGCTCCATGTCGGAGAGCGACGGATCGTTCTTGTAGTGCTGGATGCCGATGTCCTTCTCGACATACCACGGAGGCATCGTCCCCATCCG
>JAHEKM010000101.1 GCA_024638325.1 Gemmatimonadota bacterium
GTCTAAGTAATTATGGTCATGCCGGCCGTCAAGGCGGGTAGGCACTTGGACGGCAGGCCCGGGGCCGATACGATCCGGCCCTGCCCGCGTCCAGACTGGAGGTGCGCCATGCCCCGCCGACTCCGCTACTCCGTCGCCATGAGCCTCGACGGCTTCATCGCCGACGAGAGCGGCGGATACGACTGGATCCCCCTGAACGACGACATCGACTTCGGCGCGTACGTGGCGAAGATCGACGCGTACATCATGGGCCGTCACACGTACGAGCTGGTCCAGAGTCAGCCGGATACCGACTTCGGCTGGGCCGACAAGGCGAAGTACGTGGTGTCGACCACGCTCGACCCCGCCGCCGTGGCCGACGACTTCACGCTCGTCTCCGAGGGGGTGGAGGACTTCGTCCGTAACCTCAAGCAACGGGACGGCAAGGACATCTGGCTCTTCGGCGGCGGGGTGCTCTTTCGCTCGCTGCTCGAGGCGGGACTCGTGGACCGGGTGGAGCTGGGCGTGATTCCGGTCTTACTCGGGGGCGGCATCCCGCTCCTGCCGGGCCTGAACGGCATCGCGAAGCTGGAGCTACACAGCGTCGAGGACATCTCGGGGATCGTCCTCATGAAGTACGACGTCTTGCCGTCCTAGGCGCCGTCTTCCAACCACACCTCCGGCTTCACCGTCCGTCGGCGCTCCTCGGGCTTGAGTCGGAACCAACGCGCGACGAGCAGGATCTCGGCGGCCTCCTGGGGGTCCAGGCCGGCTGGCCCGCAGTCGGTCTCGCCGTAGACCGCTTCCACTGCTCGGGCCACGGACCGCCGGGCGCGCTTCCCTTTCGGTAGCGGCAGCTCCTTGCGGATGCGCCCGCGCCGAATGAGGTAGACGCGGTCGTCGCCGTCGAATCCCGGCACCTTGTAGAGGAAGGTCAGGTCCTCGACGCGCCCACGGAACGCGACCAGCTCGTCCCGGAAGGCCTGGAGGCGCTCGAGGCGGTCACGGAGGAGCGCGGCATACTCGAAGTCGAGCCGCGCCGAGGCCTCGGCCATCTGCCGCTCGATGTTCGTCAGCGGCGCATCCGCCCGTGCCTCGAGGAAGCGTCGTGCCAGCTCGACGGCCGCGCGGTACTGCCCCGCGGTCGGGCTGCCGCAGCACGGTGCCAGGCAGCTCCCAAGCTCGGCCCGAATGCAGTAGGGCACGCGGCCGGCCTCGAACATCTCCAGCTGATCGTCGAAGAAGACCGGGGTGTTGGCCGGACAGTCGCGAAGGCCGAGGACGTGCACGATTTCACGAATCGTCTCGGCGAGGGCCCGGACACGCGGGAACGGGCCGTAGTACGTGGCGCCATCTTCCGAAATGCGGGTGACCGGCAGCACCCGCGGCGCGGGCTCACGGGTGACCTTCACGAACGCGTAGATGCGACGTCGCTTGTGCTGGACATTGAACCGCGGCTGCCAACGCTGGATCAGCTTCATCTCGCGGATGAGCGCGTAGAACTCGTTCGGTATGTAGTCCCACTCGATGCGCGCCGTCTCGTTGATGAGCTCCCACGACTTCTCGCCCCTCGGCGCCCGAAAGTAGGACAGCAGCCGGGTGCGGAGCTTCACCGACTTTCCCACGTACAGGGTCTCGTCGCCGGGGCCGTACATCCGGTAGATCCCGGGGCGGTTCTCGGCGCCGGCGCGGACGTGGCGGCGGAGGGTCGGGTTGGCGTGCACGGCGTGGAGGCGTTGCGGGGACGACCTTGCCCGAAGGCTGGCGCTTTCGTTCTTTCTTCGGGAAGATACGGAGGCGCGCAAGTGACCTCCACGACATCGGTCCCGCACCGCCATCCAATCCGCCCAAGCCGATCGATAAGCTCTCAGGCATGACGACGCGACCCCACAAGATCGTTCGCGACCCGCTCTGGGAGACGATCCGCCTGGACGCCACGGCGGTGCGTATCATCGACACCCCCGAATTCCAGCGCCTGCGCTACATCCGGCAGCTGGGCTTCACGCACCTGGTCTATCCGGGCGCGACGCACACCCGCTTCGACCACGCCCTGGGCGTCTACCACCTCACGGTCACGGCACTGGCCAGGTTGCGGGAGCTCGGCAGCGCCCCGCCCGAAGCCTGGGAGGGCGAGGAGCTCGTGCCGTATGCGGCACTGCTCCACGACATCGGGCACTACGCGTTCTCGCACGCCCTCGAGGAACTCGAGACGGACTCGGTCCCGGCTCGTCACGAGGACGTGGCCGAGCGGTTCTTCCAGTCGTCCGGGCTCCGCGACGCACTCGCGCCACTGGGGCTCACGGCCCCGGATCGCATCCATGAGCTGATCAGCGGCACGAGCGAGATCCCGCTCCGTGGACTCGTCAGCGGCAGCCTCGACCTCGACAAGATGGAGTATCTGCGCCGAGACGCTCGCTTCTGCGGCGTGCCGTACGGTGAGGTGGACACGTCCCGGCTGCTCGAGGGACTCCAGATCCTGCGCGACCCGGACACCGACCGCTTCGAGGTCGGGGTGCACGAGAAGGCCATCGCCGCGCTGGAGTCCCTGATGTTCGCCAAGTACCAGATGTTCAGGAACGTGTACTGGCACCACGCCGTTCGTGCCGCGACCGCGCTCTACAAGAGGATCGTGGAGGACGCCCTGCGCGACGGCCTCGTGACGCCCGACGAGCTCGTGGGTCCCACCGACGAGGAGCTCCTGTATCAGATCGGGCGTCGCGCCTTCGAGGACGATGGCGAGGTGGCGGAGCGGATCGCCATGCGGTGGCTACCGGCACTCCGCCGCCGCAAGCTCCCGAAGCGCGCCCTCGAGCTTACCGGTGCCGACCTGGCTGGTCGGCAGGTCGAGGACTGGGCCGTGGGCGACTCGCCGTGGAAGCGTGCCGTGGAGGACGATCTGGCCAGCGAGCTCGGCCTCGAGCCCGGCGAGGTCGTGATCGACTTCCCGGCCAAGCCCGCCATGTTCCAGCTCGATCTCCTGGTGGAGCGGCGGGACGGGATGGTGCAGCGGCTCGACATGGAGGGGCTCGAGGGACTCCTGGATCTGCCTCGCGTGGCCCAAGAGCTCTACTCGACGGCGAGGGTCCTGCGCGTCTTTACGTTCGAGCGCAGGGAGGTGTCGGCAGACAGCGTCCTGGAGCGCATCACCCGCCCCGCCGGAAGCGTCTGAGCGTCGCGGCGTCAGCCGCGGGTCATTCCACCGCGGCGATGGTCAGGATGACGGCCGTGATGTTGTCGTACCCTCCGGCCGCGTTCGCCGCATCGACGAGGGCCTTCAGCGCAGGATCGCCGCCCTCGGGCGATGTCCCGTTCGTGCCGAGTTCACCGGCGAGGATCTCGATGAGCTTCGGATCTTCGACCATCCCCACGAGACCGTCCGTGCAGAGGAGATAGGCGTCACCGACCTCGACCTTCCCGTGACTGATGTGCGGCACGGGGGTGTCATCGAGACCCAGGCACTGGGTCAACAGATGGGCGAAGGGATGGCGACGCGCCTGCTCATCGGTGAGCTGCTTCGCCTCGACGCGCTCCTGCACCCACGTGTCGTCTCGGGTCAGTTGCGTCAGTTCTCCGTTCCGGAAGCGGTACGCGCGGGAGTCGCCCACGTGACCCAGCACGAACGTGTCGGAGTCCGGATCTACCGCGAGCGCGGTCAGCGTCGTGCCCATACCGTCGAGCGTCGGCTTCTCCCGCGTCATCGCACGGATGGCCTCATGCGCCTCCAGGACGGAGCGGTGCATCGCCTCCGCGAGACGCTCCGTGGGATCCCCGCCGCCAGCGAGGGCCTCGGTGAGCTTCTGGTCGAGCGAGCTCGCCGCCGTGTCGGCCGCGATGCGCGAGGCCACGTCCCCTCCCGGATGCCCTCCCATGCCGTCCGCCACGACGGCAACGCCGCGGGCCGGCAGGAGGGACAGACTGTCCTCGTTCCGCTTGCGGGCTTTTCCGACGTCGGTGCGTCCGACGACCGTGGGCTGATGCGGCACGACTTGGGGCGGGAGAACGCTGGACTGGGGAGCGTGACGGGAGCCGGAAGGTAGAGATTCCCGCGGCGCCGCTGCAACCGCCGCGTTCCGGGTCTCGTCGGGTCTAACGAAGAGGGAACGGTTTTCGTCGGAGGGGTAGGACCAGGCCATCGAGACGGACATCCGTTCGGGGGGGCACCGACATCAGACATGATGTCGGACGATCGCCCTGTCGAGCCCCCGTCGCTGGGGGCTGGCCCGGTTCGAGAAGCAATTGACAACGAGGCCTTTCGCCGAGACGTTAAACGGCTTAGGATCTCGCGACCCAAAGTAGATCGCACCCCACCCGAGTACCGTGGGCCGCTCACAGGCCGCGGAGCACGGGGTGGGATCGAAGGAGATAGAAGACGATGGCAGCGACGACGACCAAGCGACGCAAGCGCCGCGGGAAGGGCAACCTCCTGTCGGGCTTCGACGCCAGCGTCGAAGAGCAGAGCGCGCTCGATCAGTATCTGCGCGACGTGAGTCGCCATGAGCTGATCACTCCCGACAAGGAGAAGGAGCTCGGCGCGCGCGCTCAGAAGGGCGACCAGGACGCGATCCAGGAGCTGGCTCGCGCCAACCTGCGATTCGTCATCAGCGTCGCCAAGAAGTACCAGAACCGAGGCGTTTCGCTCACGGATCTGATCCAGGAGGGCAACGTCGGTCTGGTCACGGCTGCCCGGAAGTTCGATCCGGAGCAGGGCGTGAAGTTCATCTCGTACGCCGTGTGGTGGATCCGTCAGGCGATCCTGGCTTCGCTGGCCAACCACGGCCGCGCTGTGCGCGTGCCGTTGAACCGAGCGAGTGACCTTGCCCGCATCTTCCGTGAGAAGGAGCGTCTCAAGCAGGAGAAGGGACGTGAGCCGACCACCGAAGAGCTGGCCGAGGCGACGTTCCTGACTCCGGAGCTGGTCGAGTCGCTGCAGACGCTGAACGCCGCCGAGATCCGTCTCGACGCGCCGATCGGTGATTCCGAGGACTCGCAGCTGGTGGAGCGGTTCATCACCGAAGAGGCCGCCGAGCCAGAGGTCGAGGTCGAGAGCCGTCTTCTCACCGAGACGGTCACCGAGGCGCTTTCCACGCTCGAGGCCCGCGACGCCAAGGTGCTGCGCCTGTACTTCGGTCTCGAGGGTGAGCGCGAGCACACGCTCGAAGAGATCGGGAACATGCTCGGCGTGACACGCGAGCGTATTCGTCAGCTCCGTGACCGGGCGCTCCGGCGTCTTCGCGAGGGCGACAAGGGCAACGCGCTGGAGTCGTTCGCGGCCTGAACCCCCGGGTAGCACTATAGGCCCCATCGCCGAAGGCACCGTTCATGCCGCCGGCGGTGGGGCCTACTCTATTCTGCTCGACGACGGTACCACGATCGAGGCGTCGCTCCGAGGAAGGCTGAAGCGCGGTGGCGGTAGCGTCGTCATCGGCGATCGGGTCACCGTGCGGGCAACCCGACTCAGCGACACGCCCGAGGCGAGCGCCCCGGACGCATGGACCATCGAGTCGGTCGCGGACCGAACCACCGAGCTCGTGAGGCAGGGACGCGGAGGGCGGGCTCAGAAGGTGCTCGCCGCCAACCTCGACCGGGTCTTCGTGGTCGTGGCGGTGTGCGAGCCGCCCGCCAATACGGACCTGATCGATCGGCTCCTGGTCCTGGTGGAGTCGAGCGGGATGCACCCGGTGCTGGTGCTCAACAAGCTCGACCTCCCGGATGCCCCCGAGGCCGCGGCGGAGCTCGCCGACCTCTACGGCGCTCTGGGCTACGAAACGATGTCCGTGAGCGCCGTGACCCGTGAGGGGCTCACGGGCCTCTCCGAGGAGCTCTGCCGGGGCACCTCGGCCCTCATCGGCCCTTCGGGGGTGGGCAAGTCGACCCTGCTCAACGCGCTCGACCCCACACTCGACCTCCGTACCGGGGCGCTCTCGGGCAAGGGCGGGCAAGGGCGGCACACTACCGTGTCCTCCCGGCTTATCGGCCTCGAGTGCGGCGGCTTCGTGGCCGATACACCCGGCTTCAGCGACGTCAATCTTTGGGGCGTCGCCCCGGAGGACGTCGGTGCCTGCTTCCCGGAGTTCGCGGCCGAGGCCGTGTGCCGGTTCCGGTCGTGTGCGCACGACCAGGAGCCGGGGTGTGGGGTGCGGGAGGCGGTCGAGGCCGGCCGCATTCCGGCGAGCCGGTACGAGAGCTACCTGAAGCTGCGGGCAGAGGCTGTAGAGGCTGCCGAGCGGTAGTCGGCGGCGCTCCCTCTATTTCGGCGCGCGCCTCGGAGTGACCCTCGGCGTACCGCTCTCCGGGTCTGCGTGCACCGACACCGGCCAACCGTACACCTGCAGTAGTACGTCCTCGCGCAGGACCTCGGAGGGCGTGCCCTCGGCGGCGAGCCTACCGTGGTCCAGCAGGAGCATCCGGTCGGCGAACTGGGCCGCCGTGTCGAGTCCGTGCGTGATGAGGAGAACCGTCATGCCGGCGTCTGCCGACGCACGGAGGAGCTCGAGAATCGCCATCTCGTGACGGATGTCGAGGCTCGACGTGGGCTCGTCGAGGACGAGTGCGCGCGGCTCCTGGGCCAGCGCTCGTGCGATACGCGTACGCTGTAGCTCGCCGCCGGAGAGCGTGGTGACGTCCCGGTCGGCCAGCCCCGCTACGTCGCAGGCATCGAGGGCACGCGCTATGGCGGCCCGGTCGTCATCGCCCTCCGAAGCCAAGGCACCCAAGTAGGGATAGCGACCCATGGCGACCATCTCTCGCGTCGTGAGCGAGAACGAAATCGTCTCGCTCTGGGTGACCACTCCCACGGAGCGCGCCCGCTCCCGCCTGTCCCAGCCGTCGAGTGAGCGGCCATCGAGCGTGACCCGGCCAGCGGCCAGCTGCGAGCCACCCAGTAGCGCGCGCATGAGCGTCGACTTGCCTGAGCCGTTGGGTCCCAGGACGGCGTACAGTGTGCCCGGCTCGACGGTGACGGAGACGTCGTCGAGCGCCGCGGCATCCAGACCCGGGTAGCGCACCACCACACCCTCCGCACGGATCCTCACGCGACCGCCACGTTTCGGCGTAGCAACACCAGGAAGAACGGGACGCCCACGAAGGCCGTGATCACTCCGATGGGGATCTCGGTAGGGGCCAGCACCAGCCGAGCGACCAGGTCGGCCAACGCCAGGAAGACACCTCCGGCCAGGAACGAGAGCGGCAGGAGGGCACGGTGGTCGGACCCGATCAGGATCCGAATGGCGTGTGGCACGACGAGGCCCACGAAGCCGATGACCCCCGCCACCGCGACGCCCGAGGCCGTCACGAGAGCGGCGACGACGAGCGACACGCGCTTCACGCCCTCCACGTCCGCGCCGAGGTAGTGAGCGGTCTCCTCGCCGATGGCCATGAGGTTCAGCGGTCGCGCCAATCCGATGAGCAGGAGCGTCGACGGAAGCGTATAACCCGCGGTCAGCCAGACGGCCTGCCACGAAGCTGCCGCGAGACTGCCCATGATCCACAGCACGGCGCTCTGGACCGTCCGTGCTGGCGACACGGCCAGAATGAACGCGACGCACGCCGAGAAGAAGGCGGCCACCACGACGCCCGCGAGCAGCAGGACCCTCACGTCCATCGCGCGGCCGGACGCGGTCGCCACGCGAAAGACCAGAACGATCGCCACGAGGGCGCCGGCGAACGCCGCGAGCGGGAGCACCCAGGAGCCCGCGGCTACCAGCCCGAGTGCGAGAACGAGTACCGCGCCGACCGACGCGCCGCCCGAGATCCCGAGGATGTACGGCTCGGCGAGGGGATTGCGGAGCAGCGCCTGAAACGTCGCCCCGGCCACGCCGAGTCCGCCCCCGACGAGAATCGCGAGCAGCACCCGGGGCAGCCGGAGGCGCAGCACGATGTCGCGGTTCGCGGGGTCGCCCCCGCCGCCCAGGGCGGCGAGCACATCGGAGGTGGACAGGGCCACCGAGCCGAAGCGCACGCCCAACAAGACCGTCAAAGCCAACAGCACGCAGAGCGCGGCCGCGAGGCTCCAACGGCGCGAAGCCCTCCCCGTGTGGCTCAATTCAGGCTCTGACCGTGCAACAACTCGGCGACGTGCCGCGCGGCCGATACGACGTCCGGCCCGGGGATCTCCAGGATGTCACCGACCATCACCACGCGCGCGCCCGGGGTCAGCGACGCGTCGAAGCCTTCCGAGCTCGACACCAGCACCACGTCCACCTCGCGCGTCCGCAACTGCTCGGGGCTCACCGAAGCGTACAGCGCTTCGAGGTCGGAAAAGACGTTGTCGCCTCCGACCAGCGATACGATCTCATCGATGTACGTGTCCGGCCCGGATACCCACGGCGGCGTTCCGCCGAGCACATAGGCCGTCCGCAGGCGTGGCAGTCCCGCGACCCGCGCCTGCACGTCATTCAGCCCGCGACGGATGTCGGTCACCAGCGAATCCGCCTGGGCCTCGTGCCCGGTGACCCTACCGAGGATCTCCGCCGTTTCGAAGATGTCCGCGACATGGTCGGGGCGGACGGCCAGATGCCGGATGCCCAGCGCGTCGAGTCGGTCCGCCGTGCGGGGATCCTGCGTCCCAGCGAACCGGATCACCAGGTCCGGCTCGAGCGCCACGAGCGCCTCCAGATTCGGCTCGAGTCCGCCTCCCACCGAGGGGACGCCGGCCACCCACGCCTGAGTGTCGAAGTCGGTGCGCCCCGCGAGTGCGTCTCCCGCGCCGATCGCGTGCAGGGTCGCGGTGGCGGACGGGACCAGGGACACGATGCGGCTCGCCGGCCCAGGAAGGGAGATCTCGCTGCCGGTCGCGTCCGTCACGAAGATGGAGGCTGCCCCGCTGCGCGTGCCTACGTCTGCATCCGGCGCGGCGCAGCCGACGAGAAGGCAGACGACGCCGACGAACGGGGTCATGGAGCGGCGCTGGAGCGTACGTGGGCCCCGCGACTTCACTGTCCGGAAGTCGATCCTGAGCCGCACGCGTCCTGGAACGTGCGCACCCACTCCCCCTGCTGCCGGGCGAGCCCCGCATACCAGCGTCGGTCGGCGCCGAAGACGTCGAGGAGGATCTCCGACTCACCGTCTCCGTCCCAGTCGAGGTGGTCGAGGAACCTGGGTGCACCCTTTCCGTCGATGTCGACGGCGCGGTACCACGAAAAGGCTTCCTGGTACCCTGCGGCGGACGGTAGCGCCATCAAGAACACCGCGTAGGCACCCGGACCGGGGGGCGCGACCGCCAACTGATCGCGATAGATGAACGTCGCGGCCACTCCCTGTCCGGTCACGCCGTCCAACTGGAAAGCCTGGATGTCCTGGCGGGCCGCGAGCGTACCCTGGTCCGGCCACGGTGCCCCGACGCTGGGGATCAGCTGGCCCACGATGTCGAGCGAAGCCACGCCCTGATCGTAGTCTCGTTGGATCTCTTCATACTCGCGGTAGGCGAGCCGCGCGGCCTCGTCCGCCGAGAGGGCCAGGAAGCGCTCGGCCGTGGCGGCCGTGGGTAGGAGCTCGACCATGCCCGAGACCGAAACGCGCGGGCTGCACGTCTCGGTCACCGTGCCCACTTCGTCGGTGGTGAGTCGACCGACCCGCACCCCCTCGGCGAAGAGCACCCACTCGGAGCCCAGACCCAGGAGGTTCGCCGCGCGCACCGAGTCCTGCTGCGGGTATCCGGGGTGCGGGAAGGGAGCCAGCGAGTCCCCGTGGATCTCGCCCACGACGGCGAGCGTAGCCCTCGACCCGTCTCTCGCGCCTGCGAGCAGCAGCGGACCCACTTCCCGTTCAGGCACGGCGTTCTCGTCGGGTTCGTCCGGGCGTTCGGGAACGACGACCTCGGCCGTGGGGGGCGCAATGAGCGCGACCTCGACCCCACCCCAGGCCACGTTGTCGCAGCCTGTGGCCACGGTTAAGATCACCGCGATCGCTAGTAAGTGCCGTCGCATCAAGCTCTTGGGTCGGTGCGAACCCGACTGGAGGTCCGGGGCCTCGAAAGCTACTGCGGACCCTTCGGTGGGCAAGCTGAGGGTGGACTACCTGAAAGATCGAGACGAAGCGGTAGAAGGTGTGGCCTCGGGGGCCTCGCTCCGCTCGGTCATGGCGTCGTTTCCGACCGGCGTGACCGTCGTGGCAGCCCGATCCAACGGCGGCGAGCCGATCGGGCTGACGGTCAACTCCTTCACGTCGGTTTCGCTGGAGCCGCCCCTGGTGCTCGTGTGCATCGGACACGGCTCCAACTCGCACGATGCCATCATCGAGGCCGGGGGCTTCGCCATCAGCGTCCTGTCGGCTGCCCAGGAGGCCGTGGCCATCCGCTTCGCGAAGCGTCCCTCGGAAAGTCGCTTCGACGACGTCGATTGGGGTGAAGCGCCCTCCGGGCATCCGGTCATAAACGGTGCGTCTGCCTGGCTCGACTGCACGATCCACGAGGTGATCGAGGCAGGGGACCACTCGATTCTGCTCGGCCTCACACACGCATGCGGGGGTGGCAGCGATCCGGCGTTGGTCTTCCACCAGGGCGTCATGACGTCGACCGAGGGATGACCGCCCGCCAGCATCCGCTCGACTGGGTCGCGCCGGTGCTCGTCGGGGCGTGCGCGGCCATCGCGGGTGAGGTGGCGATGGGTATGCTGATCTATGCCGGCGAAGGCTTCATGCGTTCGCTGACGACCGTGCTGACCGTGGAGGTCGTCGCGCTCGGCATGGGGCTCTGGGCCGCTCCGGCCCCCCACGCGCTGCTGATCGACCGACTCAGGCGTCGGTGGATGTTCTGCATCCTGGCGTTCCTCGCCGCGACGACCTTCGGCGTGGCGTGGAGCCTCGTCCCGTCCCTTGGCTCGGGTCCCGCTGGCCAGGCGATGGGGATGTCGATCCTCGCAGCCTTGCCTCTCTTCGCGTGCGGTACCGTGCTCGGTGGATTGGGATCCGTCGTGCGAAGCGTCGACCCGGGTGCCATGAGGGAACCGGGAGCGCCCGCAGCCCTCGGCGCGGGTCTCGGCTTCGTGCTCACGGGCTTGCTGCTGCCGCGGGTGCCGCTTCCGGCCTCGATGATCGTGGCATGTCTCATCCTGCTCTCCGCAGCCGGGATCGTGTTCGGCATCGTGCTCGACGCCCTGATGGTGGATCTCCCGGACGAATCCGCTGAGGAGGCCATGGAGGCCGGGGTGCCGGCGAGCGGGGAGCCGCTCTCCCCGTGAAGGTCGCGCACCTCTCTGATCTGCACCTGGGCTTCCGGGCGTACGGGCGCGCGGAGCGCGGTGTGGACGTGCGCGAGAGGGACGTCGCCGCCGCGTTCGAGCGTGCGAGCCAAGAAGTCGTAAAGGCTCATCCCGACGTGGTCGTGATCGCGGGCGACGTCTTCGACCGCCCCGACCCGCCGGCCGGCGCCGTGGTCGCTCTCGCACGTGGGCTCGAGGTCCTGCGCGCCGCGCTGCCGGATGCCCCTGTGCTCGTCGTCGCCGGCCCCCGCGACACGCCCCGCCGTCAGGGAGACCCTGGAGCACTCGCCGCCTTCGACACGTTCCCCAACGTCGAGGCCGCGACCACGCTCATGCGCTCGATCCTCATCGACCGTCTGGATCTGCACGCGTGCCTCGTGCCGTACCGCGCCCTCACGCGGCATCCGCCGGCCGTGCCCGAGCCCGACCCCAGGATCCGCTGGAACCTGCTCGTCCTCCACGCGAACGCGGGCACGCGTGCCGAT
>JAHEKM010000011.1:0-19612 GCA_024638325.1 Gemmatimonadota bacterium
GTGTATCCGGAGGGCGCACGATGAACACGACCAAGGAGTACAGCGTGAACCGCCGGCGCAGCGTGGTGTTGGCGGCAGGACTGCTGGCGGCCGTCGTCCTGCAGGGCGTGGCCCAGGCCCGGCTCGATGCCGTCGTGAGTGCGCAGACGGTGCAGGCCCCCATCTTCCAGGTGGATCCGTATTGGCCGAAGCCGCTCCCCAACGGCTGGGTCTACGGCACCGTCATCGGGGTGGCCGTCGACGCGCAGGACAACGTCTACATCGTTCATCGCGGGGTGAGCGGCGACGAGGCCAACGCCGAGGGCGACTCGCCCACAGCCGAGTGCTGCTTCTCGGCACCCCCCGTGGTCCAGTTCGACCCGGACGGCAACATGGTGCGCGCGTGGGGCGGCCCCTCCGCGACGGACGAGTACGTGTGGCCGCAGTCGAACCATGGGCTCGGCATCGACGCCATGGGCAACATCTGGATCGGGGGGAACGGCGGCCCGGACTCGCACGTGCTCAAGTTCACACAGGACGGGCAGTACCTCGGCACCTACGGTGAGCCCAACCAGCCCATCGACAGCAACGCGATGAACCACTTCGGCCGCGTGGCCGACGTCGAGTTCGACCACGCCGCGAACGAGGCGTATTTCGCCGACGGATACGGCAACATCCGCGTGGCCGTCGTCGACATCGACACGGGCGAGATCAAGCGCTATTGGGGTGCCTACGGAAACCGTCCGGACGACGACTACCAGCCCGTCGGCGACCGTGCCGCCGACGATTGGATGGCGGACGACTACCAGGAGCAGCAGTTCCGCGGCCCGGTCCACTGTGCCGAGCCGTCCAACGACGGCCTCGTCTACGTGTGCGACCGGCAGAACAATCGGGTGCAGGTCTTCCGGACCGACGGTACCTACGTCCGTGAGGCGTACTACACGCCGGACACGAAGGGCGACGGCGCCACGTGGGACCTCACCTTCTCACCCGATCCCGAGCAGAGCTTCCTCTACATCGCCGACGGCAAGAACGCCCGCATCCGCATCATCGACCGTCAGACCATGCAGGAGGTCTCCACCCTCGGCATGGGTGGGCGGTACCCGGGTCAGTTCCAGGCCCCTCACAGCATCGACTCCGACTCGCAGGGCAACCTGTATCTGACCGAGACCTACGAGGGGCGCCGGCTGCACAAGTTCATCTACATGGGTGTCGGGCCCGCGCCACGGCACCAGGGTGCCGCCTGGCCGACTCCTTGAACTGGATCAAGGAGCTCTGGAACCGGGCGACCGGGGCAGCGGGACGGGACGCGGGGCTCCGGTCGCTCGCCTTGCAGTCCGGCACACCGTTCGGGAAGGGCTCGGGGTACTACGCGGCCGCCGAGCCCCACATCGACGAGCAGTGGTCCGAGCTGATCTGGCCCTGGATCGACGGCCTGGACTTTCGGCGCGTGATGGACCTGGCAGCCGGACACGGGCGCAACAGCGTGAAGCTCGCCGAGGTCGCCGGGGCCATCGTGCTCGTCGACATCAATCCGGAGTGCCTCGAGGCGTGTCGTGAGCGTCTGGGCAGCGGGCCGCGCTTCACCTACGTGCAAACGGATGGCTACACGTTGGCCGACGTCCCTGACGCGTCCGTGACCCTGGTGTACAGCTTCGACGCCATGGTGCACTTCGATCCAGAGGTCATCCGCTCCTATCTCCCGGAGATCCACCGCGTTCTCGAGCCGGGGGGATACGGCTTTTGCCACCACTCGAACTATACCGGGAATCCAGGCGGTGACTTTCGTGACGCCCCGCACTGGCGCAACCACATGTCCGTCGAGCTCTTCGGCACCATGTGCGAATCCAGTGGCCTGGAGGTGGTCAGGTCCGAGCCGATCGCGTGGGGCAGGGACGACGACGTCGTGACCGACCTCGACGGGCTCACCCTCTTCCGGAAGCCTTAGCTTCGCAGCCTCAGGGTGCCGCCTTTCGGCTCCCCTTCAACACGCGCTCCTCGAGCTTGCGGCGGGCCTCCGCCGGGAGCTCCGCGTCGCCCAGCGCGTGGCACACGTCCTCGGCCAGGTCCAGCGTCGCAAAGACGGAGCGGCACCGCTCACAGAGGTGCTGCTCGGGGATCGGGAACGTCACACCACGGTCGAGCGCCTCCTGCTTGGCCCAGAGGAGGTCGAGGCAGGCACCTTCGCCCCCGTCATCGGACTCGAGGGTCCGCTGGGGCAGGGGCTTGGATAGCTCCTTGCGAACCAGGAGCCGCGCGCGGTGCAGGCGCGTCTTCACCGTGGCCGGCTTGATACCGAGGATCTTTGCGACCTCTTCGACGGAAAGCTCCTCGATCTCCTTGAGCACGAGGGGCAGGCGAAAGTGGAGCGGGAGCGAGTCGATGGCGCCGCGGACGGCCCGCACGACGTCTTTTCGCTCGACCCACTCAAGGGGGGTCTCGCCGTCCGCCGGCAGGTCCACGACGGTGCGTTCGCCGCTCGGCAGGATCTGCTCCAGGGGTCGCATGTGGCGAGGCTCCCCGGCGCGGCGTCTCTCCAGGCGCTGGCAGGCGCGCGTGGCGATCGTGTAGAGCCACGTCGACGGCTTGGAACGACCGTCGAAGCCCTCCCAACCCTTGAGGGCGCGCAAGAAGGTTTCCTGGACGAGATCCTGCGCCTTCTCGGGGTCGTCGCACAGCCGCAGGCCGAGGCCGTAGATCTGGTCCGCGTAGTCGTCCATCAGTCGCGGTATCGCGGCTTCGGCGGGTTGACCGGTAAGCTTGTCGGTGGACGTCACGGGGCTTCGTGGTGAGAGACCGCCACTGCGGGCGGGACCGGAACGTACCGAAGTCCCCCGGGCCGTCAAAAGCCGGTCGCGCGGTCATCGGGAACCTCGGCGGAGGCCCGTGGCACCCAATTCCTGAACGAGAGCGCCCAGGCGCTCCCCGCACACAGGAGACAGGGCTCCATGAGAATGCACTACATCATCCGAGGGATCGCAGGGACGTTCGTACTCGCCTCGCTGGCACTCGGGTACCTGCATAGCCCTTGGTGGCACCTCTTCACCGCTTTCGTAGGCCTCAACCTGTTGCAGTCGAGTCTGACGAAGTGGTGCCTGATGGAGCAGATCCTAGAGAAGCTCGGCGTGGCCGAGCGCGACGCCTCGCCCGCGACGCAGGCCGTAGCCCGATGACATCGGATCAGAGCGCAGGGCGGCTACACGAGCGTCTCGTCTCGCTCGCCGTCGGCCAACCCAAGCGGGTCATGATCGGCGCGCTCTTGCTGCTCGTCGGTCTTGGGAGCCAGCTCCCCAGAGTCCAGATCGACACGGATCCGGAGAACATGCTTCCGGCCGACCAGGGCGCCCGGGTTCTGCACGACCAGGTGAAGCGCGACTTCACCCTGTACGACATGCTGGTGGTCGGTGTGGTCGACGAGGTAAGCCCCGCCGGCGTCTTCACACCGGCAACGCTCGGCTACGTGCACGAGCTCACGGACCGCATCCTGACCATGGACGGCGTCGTCCGGCAGGAGGTTCTCTCGCTCGCCACGGTCGACAACGTGGAGCAAGGCGGGCTTGGTGTCGTGCGTTTCGACTGGCTCATGGAGGAGCCGCCGGCCACGCCGGAGCAGGCCCTCGCCATCCGTGACGCCGCGCAGAGGATTCCGGCCGTGCGGGGGACCCTCGTCAGCGAGGACGGCCGCGCAACCGCGATCTACGTGCCCATCGAGTCCAAGGACCAAAGCCGCAGGCTGGCCGCCGAGATCCACGAAGTCGTCGACGCGTTCGACGGCACGGCCGAGTACCACATCACGGGCCTTCCCGTCGCCGAGGACACCTTCGGCGCCGAGATGTTCAAGCAGATGGGCGTATCGGCACCGCTGGCCGGGCTCCTCGTCCTGATCCTCATGTGGGTCTTCTTCCGCAGCTGGACCTTGGTCGTCGCCCCCATGCTGGTGGCCGTGCTCACGGTCGTGGCCACCATGGGCCTGCTCATCGGATTCGGGTTCACGGTCCACATCATGAGCTCGATGATCCCGATCTTCCTGATGCCGATCGCGGTCGTCGACTCGGTCCACATCCTGAGCGAGTTCGCCGACCTCTATCCGCACATTCGAGATCGGCGGGAGACCGTGAAGCGAGTCGTCCGTGAGCTGTTCCGCCCGATGCTCTATACGTCACTGACTTCGGCCGCGGGCTTCGCGTCTCTGGCGTTGACCCCGATTCCGCCGGTTCGCGTCTTCGGCGTCTTCGTGGCGATCGGGATCATTCTCGCGTTCCTGCTGACCCTCACGTTCGTGCCCGCCTACATCGTGCTCATGAACGAGGCCCGCCTGGAGAAGCTCGGCACCCGCGTGGAGCCGGGCCACGACGACAGCTCGCTCCTGGGTCGGGTGTTGGGGGCGCTGGCGCCCCTGACGCTCGCGGGAGCCAAGCCGATTGCCGCGGCGGCGGTCGCCGTCGCCATCGTGAGCGCAGTCGGTATCACGCGGATCACCATCAACGACAACCCGGTGCGGTGGTTCAGGGCAGACCACGAGATCCGCGTCGCGGACCGCGTGCTCAACGAGCACTTCGCCGGCACCTACAACGCGTTCCTGGTGTTGCGCGCACCGGAGGACGGCGACGGTAGCCTCACGTCCGTGGTCGACGGGGTCCGAGCGGATCTGGCGGCAGCCGCCCAGGCAGGCGGCCCGGACCTGGTGGGTAGCTGGAACGAGCTGGCGCTCGGCGCGGCCGAGACCGATCAGGACACCTGGGACTACCTGATCGACGAGGTGCTCTGGAAGCTCGACGACGCCGACGATGAGGCCGCGCTCCTTTGGGAGGGAGCGCTCGACGACATCGAGGGTGCCCAGTCCGCTGGACTCGTTTTCCAGGACCCTGCCGTGCTGGCGTACGTCGAGGAGCTCCAGGGCGCGCTCGTCGCATCCGGGCTCGTCGGGAAGTCGACCGGAGTCACCGACATCGTGAAGACGGTGCACCGCGAGCTTCGGGAAGGAGACGAGAAGTACTTCTCCGTTCCCCCGACCTCGGCGGGCGTGGCCCAGACGCTCTTCAGCTACCAGGGCTCGCACCGGCCGGACGACCTGTGGCACTTCGTCACTCCCGACTTCCGTTCGGCGAACCTGTGGCTGCAGCTGACGAGTGGCGACAACCAGCACATGGTCCAAGTGACCGAGTTGGTCGACGACTTCGCGGCGGAGAATCCGCCGCCGGGCGGCATCGAGGTGCAGTGGGCCGGCCTGACCTACCTCAATGTGGTGTGGCAGCAGGACATGGTGAGCGGAATGCTCAAGTCGCTACTGGGTGGGTTCGTGATCGTCTTCATCATGATGGTCGTGCTCTTCCGGTCCGTGCTGTTCGCGCTGCTCGCGATGCTGCCCCTCACGGTCACCATCGGCTTCATCTACGGAGTCATCGGGCTGACGGGTAAGGACTACGACATGCCCGTGGCCGTCCTGAGCGCACTGACACTGGGGCTCTCGATCGACTTCGCCATCCACTTCCTGCAGCGCGCGAGGGTCATTCAGGACGAGACCGGCAATTGGACCGCTACGGTCGGCCGCATGTTCGCCGAGCCCGCCCGGGCGATCAGCCGCAACGCGATCCTCATCGCAATCGGCTTCTTGCCCCTACTCGCATCGCCGCTCGTCCCATACAACACGGTGGGCCTCTTCCTGGCCGCGATCATGGCTGCCTCGGGCGCGGTGACGCTCGGGCTCCTGCCGGGAGTCATCTCCCTGCTCGAGCGGCGGCTCTTCGACCGGTCAGTCACCAAGGAGATCGCATGATACGCATGGCCCTGAAACTCACTCTGGTACTCGGCGTGCTCACGCTCGCGACGGCTGCCGCCCTGGTCCGACCCGCGGCGGGGCAGGACCTCACGGACGTGAACGCCATCGTCGAGCGCGCCAACCTGGCTGCGTACTACGCCGGCGACGACGGCTCCGCGCGCGTACGCATGACCATCACGGACGCTCAGGGCAGGAGCCGCACGCGCGACTTCGCCATCCTGCGGCGCGACGTCGCGGACGGAGGCGATCAGGACTACGCGGTCCTCTTCAGCCGCCCGGCCGACCTGCGCAACACGGTCTTCCTGGTGAAGAAGCACGTCGACGCCGACGACGACCGGTGGCTGTACCTGCCCGGTCTCGACCTGGTCAATCGTATTGCCGCGGGTGACAAGAGGACGAGCTTCGTGGGCTCGCACTTCGTGTACGAGGATGTCTCCGGGCGTGGTCTCGAGGAGGACACCCACGAGTTGGTCGAGACGACCGCCACGCACTACGTGGTGAGGAACACGCCTCGCGACGAGGGCGCCGACTTCGCGTACTGGACCGTCTGGATCGACAAGTCGACGTTCCTGCCGACGCGTATGGACTACGTGGACGGGACGGATGAGGTCTTCCGTCGGATCGAGGCGGTCGAGGTCGACGTCGTCGACGGGTATCCGACCGTGACGACCATGCGCGTCAGCGACCTCCGTTCGGGCGGCGAGACGGTGTCCGAGTTCTCGGACGTCCGCTACGATCTGGGGATCCCCGAGGATGTCTTCACCGAGCGCACGCTGCGTAATCCTCCGCGCCGGTGGCTCTCCGGACGATGAGCGCGAGAGGCGCGATGAGGGGGCTGGCGCTCGTGGCCTCGTGGGCCGCGTTCGCGACGCCACTGCAGGCCCAGTTCTCGGACGTCGAGCTACACGGCTTCGTCGACTTCGGTGCCGCCGCCAGGGTCGTCTCTGATCCCCTTCAGCCGGACGACCTCCTGCTGAGTGAGGTGCGCTTTCAGCTCGACCTCGCGCACTACGGCGAGCGGGCCGAGTTCGCCTTCAAGGGCGACTTCACATCGGACGGCGTGAGCGACGGGGTCGAAGTCGATATTCGCCAGGCCATGGTGTCCCTGAGGGCATCCGACTGGCTCGACGTGAGAGCGGGTCGCCAGGTCCTCACCTGGGGCACGGGCGACCTGGTCTTTCTGAACGACCTGTTCCCCAAGGACTTCGTGTCCTTCTTCGTGGGTCGCGACGACGAGTACTTGAAGGCACCCGCGACGGCACTTCGGCTCACCTTCTACTCGGCGCTGGCCAACCTCGACGTCGTCGCGACCCCAGTGTTCGAGCCCGACCGCTCCATCACGGGAGAAAGACTCTCGTTCTTCGACCCCGGGACCGGCGGACTCGTGCGCGCGGGCTCTGTCCCGCTCGCTCAGCCCACGCGCCCGCCGCGGGAGGTCGGGAACGGCGAGCTGGCCCTGCGGGCCTTCCGCACCGTCTCCGGTTGGGAGCTGGCCCTGTACGCCTACGCCGGATTCACCAAGCAGCCGCTCGCCGTCGACGAGAGCGGTGCGCCCACGTACTCGAGGCTCGCGTCGTACGGCGCCAGCGCGAGGGGCGCCCTGGCCGGCGGCATTGCTCACGCCGAAGCCGCGCTGTACGACGGCTCCGACGACGTGGGCGACGCGCCGACCGTGCCCAACTCCCAGCTCCGGGGCGTGGTCGGCTACACCCGCGAGCTCGTGCGGAATTTCAACGTCGGCTTGCAGTACTACGCGGAGCACACCCTCGACCACGAGCGACTCCTGGCGGCGAGCCCGGCTCCCGAATGGGAACCGTCCGAGATCCGGCACGTCGTCACGTCCCGCCTGACCTACCGGATGCTCCAGCAGACGCTCACGGCCTCGCTCTTCGCGTTCGCGTCCCCCAACGACGGTGACGCCCACCTGCGGCCGGCCCTCTCCTACGACTGGAGCGACGGCTTCGCGGTCACCGCGGGGGCCAACGTCATGCTCGGCGACGCCCATACGTTCTTCGGGCAGCTGTCAGACGCCACGAACGTGTACCTACGGGGCCGCTACAGCTTCTAACGCTGGGCGCGAGCGCGACTTGGCGGTCTTTCACCGGGGAGTGGCGGCGCGAGGCTCCGTCATCGACATTGCATCCCCGAACAGAACGCCGGTACCGAGGTATATGTCTGATTGGACGGGAAGGCCGAGCGCCATCCCACTCGGTTCGAGGAACATTCGTATGAAGACGCAAGCCGCTCTCGCACTCACGCTTCTCGCGCTCTGGGCCACGCCCGCAGCGGCGCAGATCAACGTCGATCTCTATCAGGGCGCATGCGACGACGGAGACGCGAGCGCATGCGGTGTGCTCGGTTTGGAGTTCGAGGTCGGAGAGCGCGTGCCGCGCGACATCGCACGGGCCGCGGGGCTCTACGGCCAGGCCTGCGAGCTCGGCGACATGGAGGCCTGCACGATCCTGGGCTCCCTGTACCATACGGGTCAGGGGGTCACCAGAGATCTCGCGCGCGCCGTCAGCCTGCACGAGCGAGCCTGCGACGGCGGCGAGATGATGGGGTGCGAGAGCCTCGGGCGCATGCACGAGACCGGCTCGGGTGTGCTCCAGGACTACGGGCGCGCCGCGGCGCTGTACCGGCAGGCCTGCGAGGGCAACCTCCCCTCGGGATGCAACAGCTTCGGCATGATCCTGCAGCAGGGACTCGGCGTCGAGCCCAACCCCGAGTCCGCGCTCGAGCGCTTCGCGGAGGCCTGCGACGCGGGCAACCTCGAGGGCTGCGTGAACCTCGGGGTCGGCTATGAGCGAGGCGAGGGCATCGGCCAGGACCCCGAGGCTGCATACGCCCTCTACGAGTATGCCTGCGACAATGCCGAGATGCTCGGCTGCGTGAACCTCGGCAGCCTCCACCGTACGGGTACGGGTGTCCCGCAGGACCTGCGGCTGGCGGTGAGCCTCTACCGCCGCGCCTGCGATCAGGGGGAGCCCCTCGGTTGCTTCAACCTCGGCGTGAGCTACGAGGGTGGCGTCGGCGTGCCGCAGGACGTCGTCACGGCCATCTCGCAGTTCCAGCGCGCCTGTGCAGGCGGCCTCACCATCGGCTGTGAGCGACTGCCGACCGCGGCCCGCGAGCAGAGCGAGCCGGTCGACTCGAGCGTTGTGGCCACGTTCGGTCGCGTGGCCGACGCGGAGACCGAGGAGCCTGTCCGGGACGCCATCATCGACATGCCGGAGTTGGGCATTCGACTGCTCTCCGATGCCAACGGACTCGTCGATCTGCCCGACCTCCCCACGGGTCGCCACCTGATTCGTGCCGAGGCGGTGGGATATGCCGTCACCGAGGGCTACCTGCGCGTACCGGGCGAGGCCGACTTCCTGGTGCTGCTCGAGCACGACCTCGTTGCCGATCCCGGTGCGCCGGGCCGTATCGTGGGCCGAGTGACCGACGAGACCGGAGAGGTGGGCCTGTCGGACGTCGACATCAACATCATCAACCGTCTGACGGGGCGCACCATCAGCAACCAGCAGGGCCGCTTCGGGCTCGAGAGCATCGCCCCTGGCTTGGCCGAGATCCGCTTTCAGCGGATCGGCTACGAGCCGCGCACCGAGACGATCATCATCCAGCCCGGCAGGACGATCGAGATCGCGGCGATGATGTCGACGGATCCGATCCCGCTCGAACCGATCCGCGTCGTGGCCGTCCGCTCGGAGTATCTGGAACGGAACGGCTTCTACGATCGGGCCATACGTACCTGGGGCACGCAGTTCAGCCCAGCTGACCTCCAGCGGCTCCTGCCGACGCAGCTGTCCGACCTGATCTACTACACGCCGGGTGTCGTGATCGAGGGCGGCAACCTACCCGGTGCGCCCCAGAAGGTGATGAGCCGTCGTCGTTACGGGGCCGGCTGCCAGCTCGACATCTACGTCGACCAGGTGCGGCAGCCCCCGGAGTACAACTTGAACGAGATTCCGCCGATGCAAGTCGAGGCCGTCGAGATCTTCCAGGGCCTCGACGTGCCGATCCAGTTCCAGCGCCGGTCGAGTGAGACGGGCTGCGGGATCGTGCTGGTCTGGACGAAGCGGGGCGCGTAGTGGCCCATCCCCCGAAAGGGGAAGCCTGGTGACGGAATCCGGAGGGCAGACGCCGGAGCTTCGTGAGTTCGACTTCCTGGTCATCGGAAGCGGCATCGCGGGCCTTTTCTTCGCCATTCGCGCCGCCGAGGCCGGCCGCGTGGGCATCATCACCAAGAAGCGGGCCGCGGACTCGGCCACGAATTGGGCTCAGGGTGGCATCGCGGCGGTCGAGTCGACCGAAGACTCCTTCGAGGAGCACGTGCAGGACACGCTCCGCGCCGGCGCCGGGCTGTGCGACGAGGGCGTTGTACGCTTCGTCGTCGAGCGCGGACCCGAGACCATCGACGCGCTCCTGGAGCTGGGCGTCGAGTTCGACCGGAACGAGGCCCAGGACGGCACCAGCGAATTCGAGCTGGCCCGGGAGGGCGGGCACTCACGGCGTCGCATCCTTCACAGGGCGGACGCCACGGGCCGCGAGATCGAAGAATCTCTTTTGGCTCGCGCGCACGCTCACCCCAACATCGAGCTCTTCGAGAACCACTGCGCAGTCGAGATCCTCACCTCGGAGCGTGCGGGCCTCGCAGGCCCGAACAGGGCCCTGGGGGCCTACGCGCTCGACGTCCTGTCAGGTCGGGTCGACCGCATGTGGGCGCCCATCACGCTGTTGGCTACAGGGGGTGCGGGCAATGTCTACATCTACACGACCAACCCGGATATCGCGTCGGGCGACGGGATGGCAATGGCGTACCGAGCCGGCGCGACGCTGGCGAACATGGAGTTCATGCAGTTCCACCCCACGTGCCTCTATCACCCCTACGCGAAATCCTTCCTCGTTTCCGAGGCCGTGCGTGGGGAGGGCGGCGTGCTCCGGACCCGCACGGGCGACGCGTTCATGCCGCGCTACCACGAGTTGGCGGACCTGGCTCCGCGTGACATCGTGGCGCGCGCGATCGATTCCGAGCTCAAGCGCTCGGGCGACGACAGCGTCTTCCTCGACGTGACCCACCTCGAGGCGGACTTCATTCGAGAGCGCTTCCCGACCATCCACGGGCGCTGCCTGGAGCTCGGCATCGACATGACCAGTCGGCCGATCCCCGTGGTGCCAGCGGCCCACTACTGCTGTGGCGGCGTGCGCACGGACTTCAACGGCGAGACCGACGTGCGGAATCTCTTTGCGGCGGGTGAGGTCACCTGCACGGGCCTGCACGGCGCCAACCGCCTGGCCTCCAACTCGCTGCTGGAGTCGGTGGTGTTCTCCGACGCTGCGGCCAAGGAAGCCACGGCGCGGCTAGCCGGCGTGGAGCGCGTCGACCCCTCCTGCGTAAAGCCGTGGGAGGAGGGAGCGGCCACCGAGAGCGACGAGGCGGTGGTCATTACGCAGAACTGGGACGAGATCCGCCGCTTCATGTGGAACTACGTGGGCATCGTGCGGAGCGAGAAGCGCCTCGAGCGGGCGCGACGGCGCATGGAGTTGCTGCACGAGGAGATCCGCGACTACTACGTGCACTCGCGGCTCACCCCCGACCTGGTCGAGCTGCGGAACCTCGCGCTCGTGGCTGAGCTGATCATCGAGTCCGCCATGCGCCGCAAGGAGAGCCGGGGGCTGCACTACACCCTGGACCACCCGGAGCCGGACGACAGCGGGCCCGCCCAGCCCACGCTCCTGAAGCGGGGCTGACCGAGCCCGACGAAAAAGCGGCCCGCCCCTGAGGGCGAGCCGCTTCCGTACCGTGGTTGAGTCGGGCCGCTACGCGCCGGTCCCCGCCATGATCTCGTCGTGGTTGTTCATGAGCAGGTCCAGGATGCTCATGGGCGCCTGCCCGGTGAGCTGCTGCACGTCGTCGCTCACGATCTGGAACGACGGCTCGGCGAGCATGCCTCCGCCGGCACCGTCACCGTCGACCACGCGAACCGACATCTCGGTCGCCTCCACGAGCGCCTGCGCGAGGTCCTGGGGTCGGACCACCGACGGACCCGTGATGTCGTACGCCATGTTCTCGTGACCGTCCGTGGTGAGCACCGCCGCGGCCGCCCGCGCGACGTCGTAGCGCGTGACGTACGACGCACCCTGCTCCGAGCTCTCGACCAGCCCCTCGAAGATCATGTCGATCGCGCGGTCCACGAGCGAATCCATGAAGAGCGAGGTGCGGAGGAACGTCCACGCCACGCCGCTTTCCTGCAGGAACTGCTCGGTCTGCACGTGGTCGGCCGCCAACTCCGACCCGTTATCGGGTGCATTGACGATCGAGGTGTAGGCGATGTGCTCTACTCCTGCGGCCACCGCCGCTTCGATCGCGTTGATGTGGAGTTCCGCACGATTCTCGCCCTCGTCGAGGCTGATGAGCAGCATGCGGTCGCCGCCCTCGTACGCTGCCTGCAGTGACGCAGGTTGCGAGAGGTTACCCTGACGCGTGCTGGCTCCCATGGATGCGTATTGCCTCAGATCGTCGGGCGTGCTGCTGACCAGGATAAGCCGCGAAGCAGCCACTCCGCGGTCGAGCAACTGGTCCACGACCAGGCCGCCCAACTCCCCGGCAGCGCCCGACACGATGATCATGTCGCCGCCCTGGGCAGGAGCCGCCGCTTGCGCCGGCGCTTCGCCCTCTGGTGCGTCGGACCCACCACCGCAAGCCGCCAGGACCATCGTCGCCGCGAGCGTGAAGGGCAGGGCCCCACGGCGATCCAACCGGAACAGACTCCGAATGCTGCTTGCCATCATATCCCTCCGTAACCTCCGTGATCAGTGCCGCGGGATTGCACTCCCATGTGTCTCCAGCCACTCCGAGAAGGTGTGTAACTCGGGGTTCAAGCGGCGGGCCACATCCAGGCTCCGGGCACCCAGGTATTCGTCCTGGAAATCGTGTTTGAACTGCATCATGTTGCCCAAGTCTTCGGCTCCTGGGAAGCCCAGGGCACGGTACTGGTCGTAGGGCATCGCGTAGTACCTGACCTCCTCGCCCATCGCCTCCGTCAGCGCCGCCGCCATCTCCGCCCCCGTGAGGTGCTCGCCGGCCACGCCGACGGTGTTGCCGATGTGCCGTTTGCCCTCCTTGAAGATTCCGTACGCGCACTTGCCGATGTCTTCGACAGCGATGCCGGGCAGGCGCTTCTCACCCATGGGGATCACCAGGGACAGCACACCGTCCTCGCCCCTCTGGGGCTCGCCGCCGAAGTTGATCAGGTTGTCCCAGTAGTAGCTGGTGTACAGGAACGTCGTCGGGACGCCGGCTTCGGTGAAGGACTTGTTGGCTTCTGCCTTCGCGTCGAAGTGGGGCACTTTGTAGCCGCCCATGAGCGTCGGCATGCGGTCGTCGTCGAGGGGCACGGAGTCGCGCACGTCCTCGAACGTCGACCATATCACGTGCTCGACCCCGGCGGCGTTCGCCGCGTTGGCCAAGTTGCGGCCTTGGACCGTTTCCTTCTCGGGCGAGAAGTGCTCCCAGAAGTTCGTGAGGCAGTACGCTCCGTAGGCGCCCTCGAACGCGGCCGTCAGGCTCGCCACGTCGTCGAGGTCTGCCTTGACCACCTCGGCGCCCGCGGCCGCCAGCTCCTTGGCCTTGTCCGAGTCCGGATTACGGGTGATGGCGCGCAGGGCGAAGCCGCCTTCGGGGTCGGCCAGGATGGCCCGCGCGAGTCCGCCGCCCTGGGCGCCGGTGGCGCCCGTCACCGCGATAATCTTCTTGTCCGGCATGGGTCACTCCTCGAGTCGAGAGGCAGGATGATGATTGACTAGTCACGTAAATCGAGGCGAATACTAAAAGCTTGAAGGATTCGGTTCAAGGGGTGGTGGGCTCCTGGCTGGACGAGTACCCGGGGGCCGGTCGACCAGCTTCGAGTCGCCGATGACCTCCCCTGCGGGTCCGGGTATCTTTCGACTCCGGCGCCCGCCAATGGCCGACCGATGAGTACCCTGGCCAAGGATATCATGGATTCAGCAGCGAGTTCGGCCGCGGTCCCACGAGTGCTCGTGGTCGAGGACGAGCCGGACATCGCGGCGCTCGTGGCCTACCAACTGACCCGCGAGGGCTTTCGCGTCGAGACTGCGGGGAGCGGGGTGGAGGCGCTGGACGCCATCGGTCGCGAGATCCCGGACCTGCTGATCCTGGATCGCATGCTGCCCGGCCTGTCGGGTGATCAGGTCCTGGAGCAGTTGAAGGCCGAGCCAGCGACGGCGAATCTCCCCGTCCTGGTCCTCACGGCAAAGCGCGACCAGGAGGATCGTATCGAGGGCCTCGAGCTCGGCGCGGACGACTACCTGACGAAGCCGTTCAGCCCGAGGGAGCTCGTGCTGCGCGCGCACGCGATCCTGCGGCGTGTTCAGGACGCGAGCCTGGCCTCAGGCGGACGCGTGCTCCGAGCCGGGCCCATCCGACTCGATGCGGAAGCCAACCAAGCGACGCTCGACGGGGACGAGATCAACCTTACACCCACAGAGTTCCGGCTTCTGCAGGCGTTGATGGAGCGGCGCGGGCGCACGCAGAGTCGCAAGCAACTCCTGGAGAAGGCGTGGGACGTCGAATCCGCGGTCTCGGGCCGTATCCAGACCCGCACTGTCGACATGCACGTTCGGCGCCTGCGCACGAAGCTCGGGGAGGTGGGCGACTGGGTGCAGACCATCCGAGGCTTCGGATACCGGCTCAAGGTACCGGAGGGGATCGAATAGCCTTCCCGCCATGCGCCTGAGGATCCACCACTATCTCTTCGCCGGCTTCCTCGGCGTCGTCGGCCTCGTGGTCGTGCTCATCACGCTGTTCGTCGGTTCCGGACTGCGTGATGAGTTGGACGCGACGTTCAGGGCGGACGTCGGTCGCCAGCTCGAGCTCGCAGGGGCCTTGGTGTCAGCCGATGCGGGTGCCAACCCCGACTCACTCGCACGCACGATCACAGACCGGATCGGGTACCGGGTCACGCTGATCGATGCCACGGGCGTGGTGCTCGGAGATTCGTACGTCGATCCTGGCGATCTCGCTCAGGTCGAGAACCACGCCGACCGTGCCGAAGTGGGAGGGGTCCTGGAGCGGGGCGAGATCATGAGCTTCGCCGAGCGCACCAGCGCCACGGTCGGCGTGCCCATGCTGTACGGCGCCCGCCGCGCCGAGCTGGGAGGCGAGCCCGTCGTGCTCCGCATCGCCGCGCCGCAGACCGACATCGAGGCCACCGTTCGGGGGGTACAGCGCACGGTCGCCGTGACAGGGCTCTTCGCTATGATCCTGGCTCTGGCGGTCGCCTACGCCTTGAGCGTCGCGCTGGCCCGACCCCTGGTGCTCATGGCCGACCGGGCGCGGCAGCTCCGCGAGGGCGACCTCACGGTGACCGTACCGCGATCCGGCGTGAGCGAGCTCACCGAACTCGCCGTCGCATTCGGTCGACTGACGGAGGAGCTGCAAGTGCGGCTCTCGGAGTTGGGGCGCGAACGAGACGAAATGCAGACGTTGATCGACTGCATGGCGGAGGGGGTGGTCGCCCTCACGGAGGACGGGCGCATCCTCCGCACCAATCGCGCGGCTCGGTCGCTGTTGCGCTTGCCCGAGACCACCAGCTTCTCACCCGTCGGCGCCGTGATCCGGCACCCCGAGATCAAGCGAGCGCTCGACGATTCGGTGAAGGAGCCGTCACAGTCGCGCGAGGTCGAGTTCGACGGTCGCAACATGCTGCTGGCGTCGCGAGCGCTCGACCGGGGCGGGTCGGTCACGACCCTGCTCGACATCACGGAGCTTCGCACGCTCGAGCAAGTCAGGAGCGACTTCGTCGCCAACGCGTCCCACGAGTTGAAGACCCCGCTCACCTCCATACGGGGCTTCGCCGAGACGCTCGTCGAAGACGATCCTCCTACCGACGTGCGGCGCCGGTTCCTTGAGCTGATCCGCGGCAACACACTCAGGCTGCAAAGGCTCGTGGACGACCTGCTCGACCTGTCTCGGCTCGAGTCCGGCGGGTGGGCCGCCGCGGCGGAGCCCGTCGAGATCGGTGAGGTGGCCCGAGAAGCGTGGCGGCTCATCGACGAGGACGCCCGCTCTGGCCTCTCATTCGCGGTGGTCGGGGACGCGGTCGTCCGAGGGGACCGCCGCGGGCTCGTTCAGGTCTTCCACAACCTGTTCGAGAACGCCGTCCGTCACTCGGAAGAAGGGAGCTCCGTACAAGTCGCCGTCGAGCCCGACGACGAGCACCGCACGGTACACGTCAGGGTCGTCGACGACGGGGAGGGGATTCCGGAGCAGTCGCTGCCCCGCATCTTCGAGCGCTTCTACCGCGCCGACGAATCCAGGGCCCGCGACGTCGGTGGCACCGGGTTGGGGCTGGCGATCGTCAAGCACCTGGTGGGCGCGATGGGGGGCGACGTGCGTGCTGAGAGCCGCCTGGGGCACGGGACGACCATCTACCTCAGCCTGTCCCAGGCGTAGACCCGGGCCCGTGTGTGTTACCCAAACGTTACACGACTGTCGCGGTTCTGACCGGGGGACTCGGTAGCGTTGGGTACTTGCCGCACGGGGACGTTCACCCGGAGGCCCAGATCTTCGATGAGAGAATGCACCAAATGAGACTGAAGTGCTGGAAGCCGGCCGTGGGCGCACTCGCGGCCGTGACCATCGCCGCCTGTGGAGGTGGACAGGCTGGTGACGCCATCAGTGGCGCCGTGGTGATCGACGGATCCAGTACGGTGTTCCCGATCGCCGAGGCCGTCGCCGAGGAGTTCCAGATCCTGCATCGCGACGTTCGGGTGACCGTGGGCTTCTCCGGTTCGGGCGGTGGATTCGAGCGCTTCTGTGCGGGTGAGACCGACCTGTCCAACGCCTCGCGCCCGATCAATCAGACCGAGGTCGACGCCTGCGCCGCAGCCGGCATCGAGTTCACTGAGGTGTCGGTCGCGTGGGACGGGCTCTCCGTCATCGTGAACCCCGCGAACGACTTCGTCACCTGCCTCACGACGGCCGAGCTGAGCCGCATCTGGGGGCCTGGCAGCTCGGTGACGACCTGGTCCGACGTGCGCCCCAACTGGCCCGCCGAGGACATCAATCTGTACGGGCCCGGGACGGACTCGGGCACCTTTGACTACTTCACCGAGACCATCAACGGCGAGTCGGGGGCGAGCCGGCCCGACTTCCAGGCCAGCGAGGACGACAACATCCTGGTACAGGGGGTCGCCGGAGACCGGTACGCGCTGGGCTACTTCGGCTACGCGTACTACGCCGAGAACGCCGAGCGCCTCAAGCTCGTCCAGGTCGATGGCGGGGCGGGGTGCGTCGCGCCTTCGGAGGCGACTATCGAGGACGGCTCTTACGCGCCCCTCTCGCGTCCCCTCTACGTGTACGTGAAGCACTCGTCGCTTGCCCGACCGGAGGTGCTCGAATACGTGACCTTCATGTTGGAAGAGGCGATGGTGCTCGTCCCCTCGACGGGGTATCACCCGCTGGCGCCCGATGAGTACGAGGCCACGCTGAACACGATTCTGGAGGCGGCCGGCGGCGCCGGCTGATCTTCGCTGGCCGAGTCGGAGACGTCTCAGGGGGGCGCCGCGCACCGCGTCCCAGCAGCCCACGTGTCGCTCACGGCGAAGGGTAGTCGAACCCTTCGGGAAGGGGTGATCGGCGCCGTTCTGTTCGCGTGCGCCGCCGCCTCGACGCTCGTCACCATCGGCGTGGTGTTGGTCCTCCTGAGGGAGACCCTCACGTTCTTCGCCGAGGTCTCGCTGGTCGACTTCCTCACCGATACGCGGTGGGAGCCGATGTTCCAGGACCAGCACTTCGGCGTCATGCCGCTCCTGTCCGGCTCACTCATGGTTGCGGTCGGAGCGGGCGTGATCGCCCTCCCCGTGGGACTCATGACGGCGATCTTCCTCAGCGAGTATTCGAGCTCGAGGCTCAGGAGGGCGCTCAAGCCGATGCTCGAGGTCCTCGCGGGCATCCCGACCGTCGTCTACGGATACTTCGCGCTCACCTTCATCACGCCGATCCTACGCATCGTCTTTCCCGGGACGGACATCTTCAACGCCGCGTCGGCGAGCATCGTGGTCGGCGTGATGATCATCCCGACCGTGGCCTCCCTGTCCGAAGACGCGCTCCGGGCGGTGCCCGACTCCCTGCGTGAGGGAGCCTACGGCCTTGGCGCGACGAAGCTCGAGGTCTCGACCACCGTCGTCGTTCCGGCTGCCCTGTCCGGGATCATCGCGTCGTTCATCCTCGCGATATCGCGCGCGATCGGAGAGACGATGGCCGTGACGATCGCCGCGGGAAATCTGGCCAACCTCACGCTGAATCCCCTCGAGTCGATTCAGACGATGACGGCCTACATCGTCTCCGCGAGCCTGGGTGACACGCCTCAAGGCACGATCGCGTACCAGACGCTCTTCGCTGTTGCGATGACGCTGTTCCTCATCACCCTGGCGATGAACGTGCTCAGCCAATGGGTCTTGTCCCGGTTCCGCGAGGAGTACCAGTGAGCGTGCACGCACCACTGGGCACCGGCGAGACGGCCTTCGACCGCCGCAGGCGCATCAAGGGCAAGGTCTTCGCATGGATGTGCGGCGCCGCCACGCTCGTCGGGGTTGCGGCCCTGGCGATCCTGTTGGTCGACGTGCTCATCGACGGGCTGCCCCGTCTCGATCTCGCATTCCTTAACAGCTTCGCTTCACGGTTCCCGGAGCGGGCGGGGGTGAAGGCCGCGCTGGCGGGGTCGATCTGGATCCTCGGCCTGACCGCCGTGATCTCGTTCCCGATTTCGGTGGCCGCGGCGATCTACCTCGAGGAGTACGCCCCAAAGGGCTGGATCACCAAGGCGATTCAGACGAACATCGCGAATCTGGCGGGCGTGCCGTCCATCGTATACGGGATTCTGGGCCTCGCCCTGTTCGTCAGAGCCCTCGGCCTGGAGCGGAGCGTCATCTCGGGTGCGCTGACGCTCTCGCTGCTCATCATGCCCGTCATCATCATGGCCTCGCAGGAGGCGATCCGGGCGGTGCCCGGAACGATCCGCGAGGCGGCCTACGGCCTGGGGGCGACCCGTTGGCAGGTCGTACGCCACCAGGTGTTGCCGATGGCGATGCCGGGTGTGCTGACCGGGACGATCCTCGCGCTCTCTAGGGCCGTCGGCGAGACGGCGCCCCTCATCATGGTGGGCGCGGTTGGCTTCCTGGCGTTCACTCCGTCGGGGCTCACCGACCAATTCACGGTGCTCCCGCTCCAGATCTACAGCTGGATCTCGAGGCCTCAGGACGAGTTCCGGCAGTTGGCCGCAGCGGGTATCATCGTGCTGCTCGCGCTCCTGCTGACCATGAACGCGGTGGCCATCATCCTTAGAAACCGAGCCCAGATGGGGCGCTGAAGTGTCGACCACCTACGACATCGACCTCGGGGGGCAGGACGCGGCCTTGGAGGCCGTGGACCTCTCCGTGTACTACGGCCAGACGCGCGCCGTGCAGAACGTCTCGCTCACGATTCCCGCGAACCAGGTCGTCGCGCTGATCGGCCCTTCCGGTTGCGGGAAGAGCACGCTGCTGCGCTGCTTCAACCGCATGAACGACCTCATCCGCGATGCGCGCGTCGAGGGACGCGTCGACTTCAGGGGTCAGGATCTCTACGCGCCCGAGATCGACCCGGTCGAGGTGCGGCGGCGTATCGGGATGGTCTTCCAGAAGCCCAACCCCTTCCCCAAGTCCATCTTCGACAATGTCGCGTTCGGTCCGCGGGTGAACGGCATGAAGGGCGACATGAACGAGATCGTCGAGGAGTCCCTCAAGAGGGCGGCTCTGTGGGACGAGGTCAGCGACAGGCTGGGTGACTCGGCC
>JAHEKM010000011.1:19622-34884 GCA_024638325.1 Gemmatimonadota bacterium
GGGTGGTCAGCAGCAGCGGCTGTGCATCGCCCGGACGCTGGCGGTGCGCCCCGAAATCGTGCTCATGGACGAGCCGGCGTCGGCGCTCGACCCCATTGCGACGCAGCGCATCGAGGAGCTCATCTACGAGCTCAAGAAGGAGTACACGATCGTGATCGTGACCCACAACATGCAGCAAGCGGCACGGATCTCCGACTTCACCGCGTTCCTGTATATGGGGCAGTTGATCGAGTACGGTCCGACGGAGACCATCTTCACGAATCCACGTGAGGAGCGGACGGAAGCGTACGTGACCGGGAGGTTTGGATGACCGACGAGAAACGCCGCCGCCGCTTCCACGACGAGCTCGACATACTCCAGGAACGCCTCCTGGAGATGGCCGGCATCGTCGAGGAGGTGATTCAGCGCGCCGCGCAGGCCGTGCTGGACAGGGACGCGTCCGTGGCCGAAGAGATCATCGAGATCGACGATCGCGTGGACGAGCTCGAGGTGGAGATCGACGAGCGCGTCATCGAGCTCCTGGCGCTGCAGCAGCCCATGGCCTCCGACCTTCGTCAGATCGTCACTACCAACAAGATCTCCAACGATCTGGAGCGTATGGGCGACCATGCGGTCAATATCTCGAAGGCCGCTCGCCGCCTGACCGAGAGCTCGCCCCTTCCGCAGATTCGTGAGCTGTCGGAGATGGCTGAGATCACGCAGGGCATGGTCGCGGACTCGCTGGCTGCGTACGTGTCTCGGAGCCCCGGCACGGCCCGGATGGTGTGCCTCACCGACGACAAGGTGGACGATCTGCGCCGCTCCATGTATCGCATCCTCGTGACGCATATGCTCGAAGACCCCAAGCGCATCGGAGGTGCCCTCGAGCTGCTGTTGGTGTCACAGAATCTCGAGCGGATCGCCGACCTCGCCACCAACATCGCGGAGGACGTGGTCTTCCTGGTGGAGGGGCGCACCATCAAGCACGGAGCGGAGTTGGCGGACTGAGTGTCGCGGTCTCTTGTCATTCCTGTAACACGTTGGAAAACAGGCCTTGCGATGTCCGGCTGGGCAGAGGAACGTGCTGCATGTTCGACCAGCTGAGCGTCGGGGACCTGGTTTCCATGGCGAGCGAGCAACCGCTCCTCGCGGCCGAAGACGAGGCGGACATCGTCGAGCGTATCCGGGCCGGTGACCCGGATGCGCTGCAAGAACTGGTGCAGGGCCACCTGCGGATCGCGATCGACGAGGCCATCAGGACGCATGGACTCGGCCGCCCGCAGGGGGACTTGCTGCGCACGGGCGTCCGGACCTTGGTTGAGGCCGCCCGAGGGTACGATCCCGGTCGCGACGGACCGTTTGCGCTGCACGCGCGTTCGAGCGTTCGCGCGAGCATGATCCGGAGCATCAGCATCAGCTGATCGGTCGGGCTCGTTGCCCTGCTCGTGTTCCTTGCGTGGGGCGTGGCTTGGGTCCATGATTCGCGCCGCCGCATCCATTCGGAATCCAGACGGAGCGCATCCTTTTGAACGCGATCGTCCTGTTGCTGGTCGGTCTCTCGACCTTTGCCGTTGGCTACTTCGTCTACTCGAAGTTCTTGGCCGAGAAGATCTACCAGCTCGACCCGGACTTCGAGACGCCGGCTCACACGATGGAAGACGGCATCGACTACGTGCCGAGCCGGAAGATCATCTTGTGGGGCCACCACTTTGCGGCGGTTGCGGGTGCGGCCCCGATCGTGGGCCCAGGGATCGCGGTGGTCTGGGGCTGGCTGCCGGCCTTCCTCTGGGTGACCCTGGGTACGGTCTTTTTCGCCGGAGTACACGACTTCGGCGCTCTGTGGGCGTCCGTTCGCAACAGAGGTCTCTCGGTCGGTGCGCTCACGGAAAACATCGTGGGGCAGCGGGCCCGCAGCATCTTCATGATCGTGATCTTCCTGCTGCTGCTGATGGTGAACGCCGTGTTCGCGAACATCATCGCGAACGAGCACATCTCGGTTCCCGGCAGCGTGATCCCCACCTGGGCGGTCA
Organism: Gemmatimonadota bacterium; assembly: GCA_024638325.1. GTDB lineage: Bacteria > Gemmatimonadota > Gemmatimonadetes > Longimicrobiales > Gaopeijiaceae > UBA2982. The sequence goes on from JAHEKM010000011.1 coordinate 21,632, forward strand.
TCGCGGTCGCGATGATGGTCGGCTGGCTGATCTACAAGAAGGGCATGTCCCTTCTGTGGGTGACGATCATCGGGGTCTCGGTGCTGTACGGGGCGATCTGGGTGGGCGACATCTACCCGCTCTCGCTGCCCGAGACGATGTTCGGACTGCCCGCCGCGGCGCAGTGGGTCATCATCCTGTTCGTCTACGCTGGTATCGCGTCGATTCTGCCGGTGTGGCTCCTGCTCCAGCCGCGCGACTACATCAACGGCATTCAGCTCTTCATCGGGCTGGGCCTGCTGTACACGGCGATCCTCATCGCCGCCCCGGAGGTCGTGGCGCCGGCCATCAACTCCAATCCGCCGGCGAACGCGCCTCCACTTGTTCCCTTGCTCTTCGTGACCATCGCCTGCGGAGCAATCTCCGGCTTCCACGGGCTGGTTGCGTCTGGCACGACCTCGAAGCAGCTCGACAAGGAGACGGACGGCCGCTTCGTCGGATACTTCGGCTCCGTGGGAGAGGGCACGCTCGCTTTGGCCGCGATCATCGCCTGCACCGCCGGCTTCGCGACCGTGGCGGACTGGAACGCGTTCTACTCCGTGCCGTTCCCTGCCCCCGGCCTGACGGCCTGGGCCCAGGGCGGCGCCGCCATCATGTCCGCGGGCCTCGGCCTGCCAGCCGGACTCGCCGAGACCCTGCTCGCGGTGATGGGCATCCTCTTCGCCGCCACGACCATGGACGCCGGCGTGAGGCTGCAGCGGTTCATCATCCAGGAGTTCGGCAACATCTACGACATCCCCGTGCTCACCGGCCGCACGATCTCCACGCTCGTCGCGGTCGGCACGTGCCTCCTGCTCGCGTTCGGGGCCGGCGGTGGCGAGGCGGGTGCGGGTGGATTGGTCATCTGGCCGCTTTTCGGTACCAGCAATCAGCTCCTGGCCGGGCTCACCCTGATGGTGATCACCGTCTATCTGATCAAGCTGAGGCGGCCGATCTGGTTTACCGCGATTCCGCTCACGTTCCTGATGGTCATGACCGTGCCGGCACTCCTCATCCAGCTCGTCGGCTTCTACAACGACGGCAACTGGCTGCTGGTGGTCATGGACATCCTGATTCTGGTCGCGAGCATCCTCGTGGCCCTCGAGGCACTAGCCGCCTTCGGGCGGGCCCGGCGGGAAGCGGCGGCCGGACCCCCGACGGGATGAAGAAGTGGCTGGCCGGGGTGGCGGAGCTCCTGCGGGAGTTCTACGCGGCGCCCTTCAGGGGCGCCGTGGCCCGGGCCAAGCGCGAGGAGGACGACCTCTTCATGCTGCTCGTCTTCTCGGAGATGGTGGGCGTGCCCAATCCGGCCAGCTACTACACCCTCGAGCTCCAGCCGCTGTTGTACGAGGACTTCCACGAGTGGCACAAGCGGATGGGCATGGACCACTCGCCCATCGAGGGGTTCCACTGCTGCTAGTGACCACTGCCTAGCCAGCCTCCCGTAGGAGCGTATTGAAGGTGCAGCTCCCCATCGCCGACCGGCGTGTGATCTTCGTGGGCGGCAAGGGAGGGGTCGGGAAGACGACCACCTCGGCCGCGCTCGCGCTCCGGCTCGCCGACCAGGGCCGACGCGTGCTGGTCGTCTCCACGGACCCGGCCCACTCGCTCGGCGACGTCTTCGACAGGAAGATCGGACCGAAACCGAAGGAGTTGGCTCCCCGGCTGAGGGGGCTCGAGATCGACGAAGACCGGGTCGTCGACGAGTATCTCGACGAGGTCAAATCGAGCATGCGCTCCCTCGTGCATCCGAAGATGTACGGCGAGATCGACCGTCAGATGGAGTTGGCTCGTGCGTCTCCCGGCGCGGTGGAGGCGGCCATGCTCGAGCGCGTCGCGGGCCTCATGGTCTCCGACTCGGACGACTTCGACACGCTGATCTTCGACACGGCTCCCACGGGTCAGACCCTGCGCCTGCTCACCTTGCCCGAGATCATGGCGGCGTGGACCGAGGGGCTGCTCGGCCACCGCAAGAAATCGGACCAGTTGGCCGATGTGGTGCGACGGATGGGCGACACCGGAAAGGGCGACGATTTGTCACAGTTCGAGCAGACGAACGAGGCGGACTCGGGGGACCCACGCTTTCGGAAGGTACGCGAGCGGCTGCTGGAGCGGCGGCGCGTGTTCCAGAAGGCCCGGCGCATTCTGCTCGACAAGGAGTCGACCGCGTTCGTGCTCGTCTTGATACCCGAGCGGCTTCCGATCCTGGAGAGCACCAAGGCGGCGGCGGCGCTCGAGAAGTTCGGGGTGCCGCTGGCCGGTGTGGTGGTGAACAGGGTGCTCCCGGAGGGCGACATCGGCGAGTTCCTCGAGGAGCGGCGCACGCAGGAGCAGGAGTACCTGCGACAGATCGAAGAACTGTTCAGCCGGGTCCCGCGCATTCGGGTGCCGCTCTTTCCCCGCGACGTCGGGGGCCTCGAGCCCCTACGGGAGCTGGGCGCCTACCTGTACGGCGACGCGGAGTAAACGCGGCACTGAATCCGGGTCAGCGCGAAACGATCGACAGCGTGTACGTTCCCGAGTCTCCGCTGCTCGAGTACGCGCTGGTCAAAATCCGGTAGGTCCCGGACTCCGGGAACGTCACCGAGAGCTGCGAGTTGGTGCCGTCGCCCCCGTCGTCGTCGGACCAAGGCTCGGGGAGCCCCGGACCGACCACGTACAGGTACGTGTCGAAGTCGTCCGACTCGAGTTCGATGCGGACGCGCTGCCCGCCGACGGCCTCGAACCCCCAGACCTGGCCGCGCCGGCCCTCGAGCAGCGGCGGATCCGCGAATAGGAGCTCTCCTGCGGAGGTCTCCCCGACGCCTATTGAGCGGGCGATGGGCAGGGCGTTGGGGTCCGCGGGCTCTTCCACGCGCAGGAGGTAGGCGCCGAAGCTGCCGGCTCCGAGTGCGCTCGCCACGACGGTGTACGCTCCGCTCTGCGGCAGCGTGACCTCGATGCGCGAGTTCAGGTCGCCGGCGCCGTCGTCGTCTTCCAGGATCTCACCGAGTCCCGGACCCGTAAGGTACAGGTAGGCGTCGAAGTCGTCCGACTCGAGGACGACCGCTACCCGATCGCCCGCGTTGCCCACCAGCTGCCAAGCCTGGCCCACGCGCCCGTCCTGTACGACCTGTGCGCCACTGGCCAGCACACCCGCCTCGACCGAGCCGAGTTCGAGGGTTCTGCCGGCGGTGGGTAGGCTGGCGAGCAGCTCCGGGTTCACCTCTCCGCACCCGTAGGTCGGGACCAGGGCGGGCTGCTCCGAGACCCGAATCATGTACGTGCCCGTCTCACCGAACGAGCTGGCCACCACGCGGAAGCTGCCGTTCTCCAAGAACGTGATGGCGAGCCGCGCGTTGCAACCGCCGCCGCTGTCGTCGTCGTAGAGGGTCTCTGCGAAGCCAGGCCCAGTGGCGTAGAGCCTGGGGTCGAAGAGGTCCGATTGCAGGTCCACGGTCACCGTCTGCCCAGCGCGCCCTTCGATCTCCCATGCCTCCAGCAGCATGTCCTCCATCGACAAGAAGTCGGACGTGGAGAGCGCCCCTGTGAACTCCTCGCCGACCCTGAGTTCGCGTCCCTCGGTCGGAAGCAGCATGAGGACCGAATTGGCTTGCGCCACCGCCACCGTAGGCAGGGTCGCGAGAAGCATCATGGGTGCGGCGACGAGGCCGAAACGGAACACGGATCCTCCTGGATGTCGGGCCAAGGCTCTCGTTCAAGGTCGCCCGGTCGGAGACGGGAGGGCAACAGATTTCTGGGCCGGTGGGCCTCGCCCCCGGCCTGGGGCGGACCTAGCCGGGCCTCAGCGCGGGCTCGAGCGCGGTCCGCTGCGCCTCCAGGGCCGTGCGAGCGAGGTCGACCAGCGCCCAGTACGGCGCCTCCCGCCCGTTGTCCAAGCGGTACCGGTCCGCGCGAGCCCGCACGTCCGTGGCCAGCGGAGGGTGGATCCGCGACACGAGCGCGTCCACCCGCAGGGCGGTCGAGGCCGACATGCCCGCGGGGATCGTCGGCATCCCACCGAGCGCCGACTCGAGCGCCGAGTACGCCTTGAGGAGTCGCGCCGGCGGTAGCGCATACCACGGATAGCTCAGCCGCGCTCCCCGCTCGGCCTCCTCGAGCAAGGAGTCCGTGATCGCGTTGTCGATCCTGTACTCCATCAAGGCGGGTGCGTCACGCCACTCGGCCACCGCAGAGAGCTGCGGGTCGTACTCGACGTCGGACGGCACGAGCGTGGTGAATTCCCGGACGCCCATGGCGGAGAGCCACGCCACGAGGCCCGGTGCCGACATCGCCGAGCGTATGGTCCAGAGATCGACGCCCGACTCGCGGTACGGGTGATAGATGATCTCCGAGCAGAAGGCCTCGCTGGGGTCGCCCCAATCCATGGCGAAGTCGTAGGGGATGTGACCACTCGTCACACGCTCGAGCGCGAGCTCTGCGGCTCGGTGGGGGAGGAGGGGGTCCGCAACGAGCGCGGGATGATCTGCTCTGAGACGGAGCACGAGAATCCGGTGCTTCTTGGACTCCAGGTACTCGTCGACCGTGGTGAGAACGGCGCCGGCTTCGATGAGCGACTCGATGACCACACCCTGCCCGGTCTCGCTGTCGACGTGCGCGAGCGCGGCGTGCGAGAAGGTGTTGGGGAAGTCGTTCCCCCGTGCGATGAGGGCGGAGGTCGGTGCTCCTCCGCGGGAGAGCAGGATGTCGCCCGAGTGGATACGCACCCCTTCGACCTCGAGGAAGGGAGTCTCGCTGGGAACGTCCTCGAAGTGGCGAAGAGCGGGTAGCGCTTCGAGACCGGCCTGGACCAAGGCCTCGTCGAGCGCGATTCGGCCACCGAAGACGATGCGGTAGAGGGACTCGTGCGTCGGCCGGTCTACGGGCCACCGGGTCGCGGCCTCCATGACCGCTTCTCGAACCTCGACGACCCACGCTGATACCGTCTGGAGGAGCGCCGGGTCGGCCGCGCCGAGGACCGCGAGCTCGAACTGCATGGTGGCGATCCTTCCGAGGTCTTCGAGTGGCGGTACCGTCGCCCCCGCCATCGAGTCGAGCAGCATCCGCCCTTCGCTGGTCAGCCGCTCGGCGTCTTCCAGGCGACGGACCGGATCACCGACCGACGCAGCCTCGAATCGGGCCTCGAGCTCAGCGAAGAGCTCGTCGGCGTCCCACCTGAATGCGGTGCCGGCTCCCTCGGGCGTGGGGGTGGGGGCCGGGCCCGGGAGCGCGAGGACCAGGAAGAGAACCAGGACCGCTCCCGCGGCGACTCCTGCCCGCCGGGCGAGCGGGCGAGTCTTGGTCACGCCCCCGTGAGGTCGGAGAAGAAGGCTTCGAGCCGGTCCAGGTCCGCGTCCGTCGTGGGGATGCTGACCGACGCACGCAGCGCGCCGACCGGTACGTCACCACCCAGACAGTCGGCGAGCTTCTTCAGCGAGAAGTCCCCCTCCGGGATCTCCCCCAAGCAGTCGAGCATGGCGCCGGCCGGAAGCCCGAGCGCTTGCTCGGCGGCGCCCGGATTACAGAAGCACCCGCCCCTGAGGGCGATGCCGACCGCGCCGGCCGCCCTTTCGATCTCGCCATACGGGACGAGGTGACCGTCGGCATCGAGCACGTTGAACGAGACCGTGCCGCCCCGCTCCTCGGTGGACAGGGGTCCGTACACGCAGACGGCGGGCTGGCCGTTCGGGTACGCCGCCCCGGACAGGACCTCCAGGAGTCGGGCGGTGAGGTCCTCCACACGCGACGTGACCCGCTTCATGCCTACGTCCCGCAGGAAGGCCAGCCCGCTCTGCACCGCCGCGATGCCGAGGAAGTTGGTCGTGCCGTCCTCGAAGGCCCCCGCTCCCCTCAGGAGGCGGTGCGTCCGAGTGGCGACCGTGACGTACTCCACCGTGCCCCCGGAGAACCAGGGGCGTTGCAGCTTGCCGAGCGCCTCTCGTCGAGCGATCAGGGCGCCGATGCCGGTGGGGAAGCCGAACATCTTGTAGAACGACACGCACACGAAGTCCGCGGGCACCGCCCCGAGGTCGAGCTCGCTGGTGGGCACGTACGCGGCCGCGTCGAGCAGCACGTCGTATCCGAGCGCCTTCGCCTCCTCCGCCAGCTCGAGGGGATGTCGCACGCCCGAGAAGTTCGATTGCGCCGGGAACGAGAAGAGGCTCGGTCCCTCGCCCGCCGGCGGTATGGGGACCGAAGTGTCCCGGCGCAGCTCGGCGTCCAGGGGGAGGTATCGGGTCTCCGCTCCCTTCTGCTCCGCATACACGCGAATGCCGTTGACGGAGTTGTGGGCATCCGCCAACAACGTGAAGCGCGACCCACCTGTGAATGGGTAGCTCTCGCCGACCAGCTTGAGGGCCGCCGACGCGTTCGCGGTGAAGATCGCCGTGTACTCCGCGGGATCCGCGCCGAAGAAGTCGAGCACGTCGCGGCGGGTGTCTTCCACGACACGCGTAGCCACGGCGGAGGCGGGGTTCTCGGAGTGTGGGTTCCCGAGCACGTGGTGCTGCAGGAAGTCCTCGTGATCGCGCAGGTGGGACACCGCGTACAGCGCGCTACCCGTGTAGTCGAGGTACACGTAGCCGTTCTCGTCGAGGCGGCTGAACTCCCTGGCACGCAGGTCCTCGAACGTCCGCGCGAGGTCCGGATCGCTGGGCCGGCTCCGTGCGATCGTAGTCATATCCAAGTCTAACTCCCGGTGGCTGCTTGCGCGCCCGGTACAGGGTCCCGGAAGTTGCCCCCATGCGATACTCCATGCTGACCCGCGCCCTCGCCGCCGCCGTCGCCGCGCTCGCCGTGGCCCTTTCCCCCACCTCCGCGCAGATCGGGACGTACAGCGCCGTGACCCAAGAGCGGCTGGAGAGTCCCGAGCCCCGCAACTGGCTCTCGTATCGCGGCACGCTGGACGGCTGGGGATACAGCCCGCTCAGCCAGATCGATACGGAGAACGTCTCGGAGCTGCGACCGGTCTGGACGCTCTCGACCGGCGTCACGGGAGGGCACGAGGCGCCGCCGATCGTAAACGACGGGGTCATGTTCGTGACCACGCCCCGCAACCTGGTCTTGGCGGTCGACGCCGCGTCCGGGGACCTGCTGTGGCGCTACGCCCATGCGCTCCCCGAGGACCTGGTCGCGTTCCACAACACCAACCGCGGGGTCGCCCTCTATGGGGACAGGGTCTACACCGCGACGCTCGACGCTCAGGTCGTGGCGCTCGACGCGCGCACGGGGAACGTCGAGTGGACGACCGCCGTCCAGGACAACCGGCGGGGCTACTACATCACCCTCGCCCCGCTCGCGGCCGAGGGACGGATCATGGTGGGCGTGTCGGGGGGCGAGCTGGGGATCCGCGGCTTCGTCGTCGCGCTCGACGCCGAGACCGGTGAGGAGGTTTGGCGGACGTATACGGTGCCTGCGCCGGGCGAGTTCGGGAACGACAGCTGGCCCGGTGACTCGTGGGAGACTGGGGGCGCGGCGGTCTGGCTGACGGGCCACTACGACGCCGAGACGGGCGTGTCCTACTGGGGCACGGGCAACCCGGGCCCGTGGATCGGCGACGTCCGGCCGGGCGACAACCTGTACACGAACTCGGTCATCGCGATCGACGTGGGGACCGGTGACCTCGTCGGGTATCACCAGTACCACTGGAACGGCTCGTGGGACTGGGACGAGGTCTCCACGCCGCTGCTCATGCCAGTGCGTAGGGACGGCCGCACGATCAGGGCGCTCGTCCACCCCGGCCGCAACGGCTACCTGTGGGTCCTCGAGCGCGAGCAGACCCGCATCTCGTTCGTGGACGCGTGGCCGTACGTGTATCAGGACGTCTTCACCAGCATCGACCCGGAAACGGGTAGGCCGACCTACGATCCGGATCACAAGCCCGGCACCGGATTCACGACGCCGTTCTGTCCCTCGCTCTGGGGCGGCAAGGACTGGCCTCCGGCGGCCTTCAGCCCAGACACCGGACTCCTCTACATCCCGGCGAACGACAACCTGTGTGGTGCCATCGAGGGGCGCGAGGTCGTCTACACGCCGGGAAGCGCGTTCACCGGCGCGAGCACACAGCTGACCCTGCGGGACGGCGCACCACACATCGGCGAGATCCAGGCTTGGAACGTCGACACGGGTGAGGAGGTGTGGACGCACACGTTCGAGGGCGCCAACTGGGGCCCGGTGCTCGCCACGGGCGGGGACCTCCTGTTCGCGGGCGGCACGAGCGACCGATACTTCCGCGCCCTGGACGCGCGCACGGGCGAGGTGCTCTGGCAGCAGCGCACGAACTCGGGCATCATCGGCGTGCCTTCGACGTACTCGGTGGACGGCGTGCAGTACGTGGCCGTCCAGTCCGGCTGGGGCGTGGACGCGGCCTCGATGACGGGTCGGATCAGCCAGCAGCGAGGGACGAGCGGGTACGTGCCCCAGGGTGGAGTGATCTGGGTGTTCGCGCTGCCCCAGTAGCGACTCCGGTCGCGCTCGCGTACAGGCTGCCCACGGTCGTATCATGAGCGTCGGACCTGCCACTGGAGGACGAGCCATGAAGCGCCTCACCGCCTGCCTGCTCACGCTCGCCGTGCTGACCGCGGCACCCGCGACCGCCCAGCAGCGAGAGAGCTACGACTACTGGCAGTACCAGCGCGGCATGGTCCAGCGGGGCGTCCAGGCCATACTGCAGTGCAACGGGCTCTTCACCTCCAACCGCACGCTGGAGCAGGTCTTTTCCCAGGAGCTTGCGTACCTGGCCGACCCCGTCGGGACGCCGCACGGTGGTGACTACGTCGTCGACTGGAACCGAAAGGCAGTCGCCATAGGCGACGACGACGGCCTACCGGTGATGCGCGCAGCGTTCCGCGAAGGCATCGGCTGCGTAATCCTTCCGCCGGATCAGACCTTCGCCGACATCGAGGCGTTGCCCGAGCTCACGCTGCCGGCGCCTCCCGGCGACCCCGCGACGATTCCCTGGCCCGACGGGGACCTGATCACCGACCGGGGCCTCACGCCCGGCGTGAACGCCGCGGCGCTGCAAACCGCGTCCGACTGGGCCTTCGACCGGGAGTCCGAGGGGCAGGTGACCATAAGCCTCCTGGTGGTGCATCAGGGCAAGATCATCCACGAGCGCTACGCCCCGGGTTTCGACATGAGCACCCGCACACGCACGTGGTCGACCGCGAAATCGATCGCGTCCACGCTGGTGGGCATGCTGGTCGACGAGGGGAAGCTGCACCTCGACGAACCGTTGGGGCTCGAGTGGCTCCCCCGGACGCGGACGTCGGCTCCCGATCCGCGTGACGAGATCACCTTGAGACACGTGCTCACCATGTCCAGCGGCCTAGAGACCGTGGACAACTCGGGCATGGAGTACGCGACGGGCTCTGGACTGGCCTATTGGGCCGGCGCGAGCTCGCATCGGGGTGCGCGCGACCGTGCCCTGCAGCGCGAGCCGGGCACGTACTTCGACTACGAGAACTACGAGACGCTGCTCGCCGTGGCGGCCATGAAGCAGGCCATCGGCGACGACCAGGCGTATCTCGAGTTTCCGCGTCGTCGACTTCTGGACCGCATCGGCATGCGCAACACGCTGCTCAGCACCGACCGCTTCGGCGACTTCATCATGAGCAGCCAGATCTACACGAACGCTCGTGATCTGGGACGCTTCGGACTCCTGTATCTCAACGGCGGCGTGTGGAACGGCGAGCGGTTGATCTCGCAGGAATGGATCGATTTCGTGCGCACGCCGGCACCGGCCACGGCCGGACGCGGCGGACAGTACGGAGGGCACTTCTGGCTGGTGCCGGACGGCACGGACTACGTGCCCAGCGACGCCTACTCCACCAGCGGCAATCGCGGCCAGTACACGATCATCGCGCCGTCGCACGACCTCGTCATCGTACGCCGCGGGCTCGACTACGGCAGACAGGGCTTCAGCCGCTGGGGCCTGCTCCGCGAGGTGCTGAAGGCGATTCCGCCGACTACGACCGACGACTAGGCCGGCGTCGACCGCCGCGGTCGAATCGGGTCAAGGCGCCCCGCGGACCAGCGAGGACTGCAGCGCCGCCGGAGACATGAGCTTGTAGATCGGCACCAGCGGCGGACCGCCGCCACCGTTCGGCGCGCCACCCGGTCGAGGGATCCACGCGTCCATGGTGTTCCAGTAGATCACGTTGTCGTCGGTTTCGGGCTCCAGCATGTGCGCGACGAGCCTCCCGAGCGACTGGGCCGTCGGGACCACATACGTGCCGACCAGGAGATCAGCGGTCAGGCGACGCACCTCCCCGACCTCGATCCGGACGGCGGCGGCGTGGTTGTACGCCTGCTCGTAGGTCACCTCGGCGATGGTGTAGGCGTCGACGTCGAGGCGCGCGGGAGCGTCCAGCCGCTCCACCGTGATGCCGTGTCGGAGCAGCATGGCCACCGCGTCCTCCGCGTCACGTGGCAGGATGTACGCCCAGGGTCTGGGACGCAGGCGCGTGGCCACCGGGCGCTTCATGAGCCTGGCTCCACGGACCTCGACCGTGTCCTCGGGTGCGCCTCCCCGTCCGCCATTGATGATGGTGTAGTCGACTGGGTAGTCCTCTGCTGCGTATTCCATGCGGACGGCTATCTCGCCCCTGGGCTCTGCCCCCATGGCGATCGTCTCCGTGCGGGCACGCTCCACGAGGTCCATGACCTGTTGCGCGTTCTGCGCCGCGTAGCGAAGCACCGTGAGGTAACCGAGGTAGCCCGCGCGCGCGCCGTGCTCCGGGTCCTGCGAGGGTGCCTCGAACAGGATGCCGATACTGTTGACGAAGCCTACGTAGTTTCGGCCGATGCGCGGCTCGAAGCCTCCGACGGTCCACTCCTCCTCGTTTCCGCGCGTGTAGTACCACGAGCGGTAGCCTTCGCGGGCCAACGCGGCGTCGATCGCCGGAAAGATCTCCTCGTCGCACACGAGGGTCAGTGCCCGCATCGTGTCGTAGTGACTCGGGCACTGGTAGTTGAGGTTGTAGGGCCGCGATCCACCGTTGTGGCCGTCGACGAAGACGTGCGGCCGCCAAGCGCCCACGATGTTCTCGATCAGGTGCGCGATGGACGGGTGCTCGAGCTTCACGTAGTCGCGGTTGAGGTCGATGCCCCACGCGTTTCCGCGCTGGCCACCCTCGCTCGCCTCGAACCCGTCGGGGTTGATCTGCGGGGCCACGAGGACCGTGACATCGTCCAGGAGCGCGTTCGCCTCCGTGCCGGGCGTCGCAAGGTCCCGCATGAGGATGAGCAGCCCCTCGCGGAATGTGCGCTCACCCCCGTGGACGTTCGCCGACAGCACGACGATCGGCCGGCCCAGTTCCCATGCCTCCCAGGGCTCCGAGACGAGCGGGCGGCTGAAGATCGCGTAGGGCAGATCTCGCCCCTCGCGGGTCTGACCGTAGGAGCCGAGTCGCATTTCCGTCGTGGCGCCCCTCAGCGTCCGCAGGTAGTCCCACATCTCCAGGTGGCGCGTGTGCGCGGTGAACCCGTTCCGCTCGGCCGCGGTGCGCGGGAAGCCCGGCTCGACGGTCTGCCAGGGGATCTGAGCGGATAGCGGGGCCGCGGCGACCAGGCTCACGAGAACCGTGGCCGAAAGCGACGCGGCGCGACGAGATGGGAACCGGTGCATGCGGGATCGGGTTCGCGGAAAGTGGCGCCGAATCTTAGGTGCGGGCTTGGTGACGGGGAAGGCGGATTTGGCTAGGATGCCGGTCCCAATCACCCGAGAGGAGTCGAAACATGGCCGGTGCGATCGTCGTGAGTCAGTTTGGGGGACCCGAGGTCCTGCAGTGGAAGGACGTCGACCCCGGCCAGCCTGGAGCGGGGGAAGTCCTCGTCCGACACACGGCCGTCGGGCTCAACTTCATCGACGTGTACCACCGGACCGGTCTCTATCCGGTCGACCCGCCCATCACGCCCGGAGTCGAGGGAGCCGGCGTCGTGGAAGCCCTCGGCGATGGGGTCGCAGATCTCGCGGTCGGGGACAGGGTGGCCTACACAGGCAACGCCGGTCCCGGGTCGTACTGCGAGCTCAGGGTGCTGCCGCGCTCGAAGCTCTACAAGCTGCCGGACGGCATCGACGACGTAACGGCGGCGGCGATCATGCTGAAGGGGGCCACGGTCGAGTACCTCGTCCGACGCACCTACCGGGTCGAGTCGGGGACGTGGGCCCTCCTCCACGCGGCCGCGGGCGGGGTGGGTCTCATCGCCAGCCAGTGGCTCAAGGCCCTGGGCGCCCATGTCATCGGCACCGTCGGATCGGAGGAAAAAGCCGAGCTAGCCCGCGCCAACGGCTGCGAGCACACCGTTCTCTATCGGGAGGAGGACGTCCCCAGGCGGGTGCGCGAGATCACGGGCGGTCGGGGCGTGGACGTCGCGTACGACTCGGTCGGCGCGTCGACCTTCTTCGGCTCCATGGACTCGCTCAAGCCGCGCGGACTGATGGTGACCTTCGGCAACGCCTCGGGTCCGGTCGAGGCCATCATGCCGCTCGAGCTGGCCAAGCGGGGCTCGCTCTTCCTCACGCGCCCGAGAGTCATGGACTACTACGCGACGCAGGAAGACGCCGACGAAGGCATCGGCGCTCTGTTCGACGTCGTCTCTACGGGTAAGGTGAAGCCCCTGATCGGTGCCCGGTATCCTCTTCGAGACGCGGGTAAGGCGCACGAAGACCTGGAGGCGCGCCGCACGACGGGGTCCACCGTGTTCGACGTGTAGACACCGGTTTTCCTTGACACTGGACCCGGTCAGGCGCACCGTCGCTGAGGTCCCCCCAGGCCTCATCAGCCGTAGTGTGTCTGGGAGCCGACCTTGAACGAACACCCCCTCGTCACCTCCCCGCTCGACGACGTCGTCGAGCCGACGGACCTCACCTTCGACTTGCCCGACGCCAGCGAGGAGCGCGTCCTGGTGGTCGACAACGACCGCACGTCGGGCACGCTGAACGCGGGTATCCTCCAGAATGCGGGCTACAACGTCGAGCAGTTCGACGATCCGAAGGCCGCACTGGACCTCGTAGCGACTGGTGACGTGACGGTTCTCGTCACCGACTTCGAGATGGGGGGGATGTCCGGTCTGGAGCTCGCGCAGGCGGCCCAGGAGGTGGATCCCGACATCCGCATCATCCTGCTGACGGGTAGCGGCGACGAGAAGACCGCCCAGGCCGCGCTTCGCATGGGCGTTTCCGACTACATCAAGAAGCCGCCGGAGGCCGAGTCGTTGAGGCGCTCGGTCCAGCGGGCCATCCACAAGCGTGCCGC
>JAHEKM010000011.1:34894-36983 GCA_024638325.1 Gemmatimonadota bacterium
TGGTCGGCTGGATGAGGCAGGAACTGGACAGGCGCGCGGAGGAGATCCGCGAGGTCACCGTGAGTACGCTCACCGCGCTGGCGAATGCGCTTGACCTACGGAACCCGCACTTCCAGGGACACAGCAAGGCGGTCGCCATGCAGGCCGCGGCCATCGCCCATGCCCTGGGCTGCGACGACGACGAGGTCGAGGCCGTGCGGACCTCGGGCCTGCTGCACGACGTCGGCATGATGGCCATCCCGGATACGTTGATCGGAAAGCCCGACTCCTTGACGGACGAGGAGTTCGAGATCATCCGCACGCACTGTGACCGTGGCGTCGAGATTCTGGAGCCGATGTCCCACCTCGGTCGCTCGATCCGTTACGTCTACGAGCACCACGAGCGTTGGGACGGGTCGGGATATCCGCTCGGTAAGAAGGAAGACGAGATCTCGTTGGGTGGTCAGATCGTCGGCATCTCCGAGGCGTGGACTGCGATTCTCGAGAGCCGAGCGTACCGCACCGGCCGCTCCAGGGAAGAGGGCCTCAAGATCCTGGAGGACAAGAGAGGCGTCTGGTTCTCCCCCGAAGTGACCGATGCGCTGCGCCACGCCGACGTCGGGATGATCTAGTCGTCGGTGCCGTCCGCGTTGCGGATGCTGCCCGACAGTCCCGCGTGATCCGACGGCCACAGACCGCCAGCCGTCATGTCACTCGGCCGGTCTCCCACCACGTCGAGTCTGAAGTGCCCGCGTCGGTTGTCCTCGCCGGGAATGGGCCCCTCTGACGAACGGACCAGCACGAAGTCGATGCGCTCGTCCAGATCGGACGTGGCGTTGCGCAGGTCGTCCGCCTGGCAACACGTGAAGCCTGGATCCCGGCGCGAGTGGGGTGAGATCTCCCACATGTCTGCGAAGCCGGAGGCGATGAAGTTCTCGTACGTCTGGGTGTACGAGGGCGCACCCTCGGATGCGGCGGCGTCCGAGTTGAGGTCTCCGGCCACGATCGTGACACCCTCGAGTCCGGCGACGATGCCGAGGAGCTCGGCGCCCTGAGCCTCGTTGACCGGTCGCACGGCTTGGGTCTCGAGGTGTGTGTTCACGAAGTGGTGCGTCATGCCTTCGTGTTCGACGCTCACGCGGGCCCAACCGCGTTTGATGTGCACCTGGTTGGGGATGACCGGCACGTCGAAGGTGTACGTGTCCGACTCCACGTCCGTCACGTCCACATCAGTGCGGCGTAGGACGGCGACCCGGTCCTTGAACAGAAGCGCAGACGTGATCTGCGGTCCTGCTTCGGTCAGGGCGATCGAGAGCGGCAGCTGCGAGGATGTGGTCTCTTGGGCGACCACGAGCTCGTAGGGGAGCCCGCGCGCACCGATCTGGGCCTCGAGCGCACCGAGCAGGTCGATCACCACCGGGGGCACTGCACCGGTCAGGTCGACAGCGACGAACTGCAGAGCCTCCTGGACCCCGACGACTTCCGGATTGCGCCGCCCGATCTCGTCCGCGATTTCGCCCATTCGCGCGACCACGTCACTGGCTTGGACGTCCTCCCAGAACGCTCCGACCGCCGCGACGAGGGCCAGCGGATCGGCGATGACCGCGGGGTCGAACAGCGACGATGTGCTCCCCCCGAGATAGAGGTTCTGCGAGTACACGTCGAACGCGGTACGCTCCCACCCGGTCTCAGCTACTCCGAACTCGGGCTGCACGCCGCTGTCGGCTGGCTTGTCGCACGCCGCCAGCGCAAGCGCCAGGCCGACCGTCACGCCCAGCCTTCGCCATTTGGGATACCATTCCATCTTCGTCTCCTTCGAGGGGTTGAATGTCGTCATCGTGGACGGTACCGAGAGCGCCGTTACATGGGCTCTACGTGCGTCTACGTAGGCCGTGGCCGTACGTACGTAGACGGGCTGGCCCGCCGTTGGGGCCCCACGCCTGGACCCCTTTGGTGCGCCGCGGTTAGGATGGATTCGAGTGCGCGAGTGAGGATCGCCGGAGGCCGAGAGGTCGCCGGAGGAAAGTCCGAGCTCCGCAGGGCAGGGTGCCGGGTAACGCCCGGGCGCCGAAAGGCGACGGAAAGTGCAACAGAGAGCAGACCGCCGATG
>JAHEKM010000011.1:36993-40624 GCA_024638325.1 Gemmatimonadota bacterium
ATGGCCGCGCGAGCGGCACAGGCAAGGGTGAAAGGGTGCGGTAAGAGCGCACCGGGCTCCTGGTGACAGGGGTCGCACGGCAAACCCCACCCGGAGCAAGGCCAAGTAAGGGACGAGGGGTGGCCCGCCCCGACCGAGTCCCGGGTAGGCCGCACGAGGTCGTCGGTAACGGCGGCCCCAGATGAATGATCCTCCCCCGCGAGGGGACAGAACTCGGCTTACTCCGCGCACTCATTCGAGGGGCGCCCGTCGCGAACCAGCGGCGGGCGCCGACCCCTCTGCCGGGTTCTCGTGGCTCGGCTGATCTCGGCACGGAGAAGCGACGGCATGGCGGCGAGCCTGTGACCTCGAGGAAATCCCCTGGGTCGTGGGAGATGGTCCGTCTCCTGAGGCGCTCCGACGTCTCGGCGGGCCGCCTCGACCGTTTGAAGATCTCCTACCGCCCGCTGATCTGCCCGTTCGGGCCAATCCTCGATCTTCTGCGTGCGGACGATCGTGTCCTGGACCTCGGGTGCGGATCGGGGCAGTTCGCCCTCCTGGTCGCGAGCTTCGTGGGTCCGGAGCACGTGCACGGACTGGAAATCGACCGTGCGCTCGTCACCAATGCCCGCGACCTACTCTCGAGGGCGAACACCGACGTCCCGTTCGCATTCGACGTCTATGACGGGACCGCTCTACCCGATCCTGTGACCTCGGCGACGGTCGTCACGATGATCGATGTGCTCCACCATGTGCCGCGGCCGCGACAGCGGCCGCTCCTCGAGGAGCTGTACCAGAGGATGCGCACCGGTGGTCGGCTCGTCCTCAAGGACATCGAGGCTCGGTCGCCCTTAGTGCTCTTCAACAAACTGCACGATCTGGTCCTCTCCGGGTCTGTCGGCCGGGAGCGGAGAATGACCGACGTGGCCGCCGAGCTCGAAGAGACCGGCTTCACGGTCGTGCGTGCGTCGCGCCACCGCACGCTCGTCTACCCGCATTATCTCCTGGTCGCCAAGAAGAGCTAAGGCTGCATGCTGACCGGAAGGCGCGGAAGCTCCAGGTCCCAACCCTGTCGGATGTCCTCGAACTCGTCCGGAGGGATAGTCGGTCGCAAGAAGACGGCCCAGTAGGTCTCCCGTGTCATCCCGTCCCAATGGATGTAGCCCCGAACGTACTGGTACGTTTGGAAGAGGTTGAGCCCGATCAGGACGGCGAACACGGTGTTAATGATCCGTCGTCTGCGCGTCTCTTCCGAACCCCAGGCGACGAAGGCGGCCAGCGCCAGTGAAAGCGGGCTGCTCAGCTCGACGAAGGCGCGCAGCCCGAAGCTTCCACCGAACCACCACGCCCAATACGAGGCGGCGATGTAGATGATGGCCACCGCGCATGCCACGAGCGGAACGGTCATCCGAGGTACGTACCTACGCAGCAGGAACAGGCCTGGAATGGCGCTCAGCATCAGTGGCGTATAGACGAACCAGCCCTTTCTGTAGCTCCAAAGCACGCCGGTGAAGTTGGGTTCGTCCAAGTAGAACGTGCCACCACCGCCGAAGGGATTCGTGATCCACTCTCCGGTTGCGTACTTCCAGTAGGAGAACAGCGGCAGGCTGAAGATGCCCGCCATGCCGGCGGCGATAAGCAGGTGCCGCAACAGCCTGCCCCTGTCCGCCGGCACGCCATCCCATAGATGCCGGGCCCCGAGGTAGGCGGCGGGGACGAGCGCGACGACGCCGTTGGTCGGGCGGATGATGACGGTCAGGCCGAGCGCCGCCCCGGCGAGTACCGCGCGACCAACGGAGGGGGAGCGCTCCCACGCGAGTGTGGCCCAGAGGAGCAGGCTGAACGTGAAGAACGAATATGCGTGCGTCATCACCGGCTCGAGCGTCGCGTAGTAGAGCAGGTTCGTGCCCAGGCCCAGCAGGAGCACGACCGATCCCGCCACCCTCCGCGGGAAGTGCAGACAAAGGGCGAGGAACACGAAGAGCAGGCCGAGCGTGGCGTAGAGCGAGCCTCCCAGCGCCGCCACCAGGCGATAGGGTGCGCTGAACCCGTCCGTCTCCGCGCCACTGGCCGCCGCAACGACATGCGCCGTCAGGAACAGCGGAGCCTGGAGCACCGCGACGCCTGGGGTGAAGCCGTTCACCAATCGCCCGGTCTCCTCACCACGTCCGTAGAATCCGGCGAACCCACGGTCCATCATGCGCTCCCAACGCGGCCCACCCATTCCCTCGAACGAGAGCCCTTCGTCGGTCAGGATCGCCGGCAAGTAGATGTAGTAGCCGACCTGATCTGCGCGCAGAGGCCAGTCCTGCTCGCCGATCGACCGCGCCCCGACGAAGGAGGCGGAGGTCACGATGAGATAGAAGACACCGAGCCCGGCCACCGGCCCGAGGCGCCTCCATGCCCGGCCGGCGGCGGGGCGGCTATCTGGTCTCGATCCATCCATGGCGGTAAATCACGGGTCGATTGGGGAGATGGAGCAACCCCCACGCGCTCGCGACGTCGCTGCAGCCGCCGCTCCGGCGGCCAAGGACCATGCCCACATGCCCACTCGATCCACTCGTTCCGACCTGGGAACATGAAGGACTGGCTCACGCTCGCCCGTCCCAGGCAGTGGGTGAAGAACGCGTTCGTCGCTGCTCCGCTCCTCTTCAGCGGTAGGGCGACCGAGGGAGAGGCCGTGGTGGCGTCGGCGGCTGCGGTCGTGCTGTTCTCGCTCCTGTCCAGCGGGGTGTATGCCCTGAACGACGTGAGGGACGCGGAGCGCGACCGGGAGCACCCGCTCAAGCGTTCCCGACCCGTGGCCGCCGGCCGGATCCCGGCCCGGGCCGCGGTATTGGCGGGCAGCGCCGTGTGTGCCTTGACCTGCGTCGCGGCCTGGTTGCTGGATCCCCGCTTCGGAATCGTCGCAGTCGCCTACGTGGCGGTGAACCTCGCCTACACGTTGGGGCTTCGGGAGGTCGTCATCCTGGATGTGTTCATCATCGCCTCCTTCTTCCTCATGAGGCTGGTGGCGGGCTCTGCCGTCGTTGACGTGGCCCCGTCGATCTGGCTCCTCCTGTGCGGCGGCCTCCTCGCGCTGTACCTGGCGTTCGCCAAGCGCCGCCACGAGCTGTCCGTGCTCGGGCCCCAGTCGGAGCTGCATCGTCGCGTACTCGGGCGATACGATGCCTCCTTCTTGGACCAGGTCTCCGCCGTTCTACTCAGTGTTACCGTGGTTGCCTACGTCATGTACGCTCTCTCGTCCGAGACGGCAGGGCGAGTCGGAAGCGACCGACTCGCGTACAGTGTCGTCTTCGTGCTCTTCGGATCCTTCCGCTATCTGCTGCTGTCGCACCGGCGGGAGGGAGGCGGCGATCCGGCCGAGACCCTTCTGTCCGACGGCCCCCTCGCCGTGAGCGTCCTGCTCTGGTTGGCCTACTGCGGATGGGTCCTGTACTTCGCCGGGTGAGGGGGCTCCGACGGGAGGCGGGCGGCCGGAGTCCAGCTTGACCGCCCCTAGCGATTGGCCATCTTCAGCCGCGCAGTCCACGCGCCCGTAGCTCAGTTGGATAGAGCGCATGCCTCCGGAGCATGAGGTCGCTGGTTCGAATCCAGCCGGGCGCACTAGCCAAGTTCGAGGCGCCGCAAGGCATATATGGGGGCCTTGCGG
>JAHEKM010000012.1:0-38557 GCA_024638325.1 Gemmatimonadota bacterium
ACACTGGCCGTCGTCCTGGGCCTTCGTGCCAACATCGAGGGCGGACAGACCAAGGTTCGCGTGGCTTCGGCCATGAGCGAGGAGCTCGACGTCATCCTCGCAGCAGAGCCTGGCCACGCAGGCGCCCGTCACATGCTGGGGCGTCTGCATGCCGGGGTCCGGCGAATGGGCCGCGTCACCCGGTGGATCGCCACCAACCTCCTCGGCGGTGGCGAGCTGAAGAGGGCGACGTGGGAGGCAGCCGAGGAGAACCTCTTATACGCGGAGCGTCAGGCGCCGGGAGTCTCGGACCACCACCTGCAATTGGCTCTGCTCTACCGCGACACAGAACGACCCGAGATGGCGCTGGAAGAGCTCTTGCACGTCATGGCCATGCAGGCCACCACGGCGATGGAGCTGAACGTGCAGCGCGAGGCCATGCAGGTGTGGGCGGACCTCCAGCAATGAAACATTCCGGCTCCTTCGCTCGTCCAATACAGTGTGGATGGGCGAAGGGTCGCCCGGGGCTTCGTGAAGGGGGGACGACGATGACGTACAGGTACATGAAGAACGAAAAGGCTCTGCCCTTGTGGGCAGCTCTCGGAGCACCGCTGGTCGGTGTTCCCTTGATGGTGGGATTGCTGGCGATCGCGACGCCGAAGGTAGAGGCTCCGGCAGAGGAGCCGACGCCCGCGCTCGTGACCGAGCCGGTGGACTCCCACGTGGTGGCTCCGGCTTCGCGCGACAGCGCCCCAGAGCTCACGGAAGAGCTCGGGGCAGGCTGATCGTCGACTTGGTCGAGTAGCGAGAGCGGCGTCGCACCCAGCGGCGCCGCTCGTCGCGCTTTCTGGAGGGACGTACCTTCCGTCATGGACGAGATCCACATCCCCAACGACGCGACATACGCTCCGTTCTCGTTGACGGACGTGATCGCGACCGCACCCCTCGCCTCGAGGTTGCTGCTCGGTCTGACGCTGCCAGGACGGGTGCTCAGCGCGGCTGCGCTCGGCATGTACGCGACGAGTGCGGCACGGGACTGGCTGCGCCGCGCGGACATGCGGTGGATCGACTTCCAGGAGGAGTTCGGGGCCGACGTGAAGACGCTGGAGGAGATGCCACGCGAGGCGCGGGAAGGCGAAGTACACAGGCTCGCAGAGCGGCTCGAGCGGAACTTCACCGACGAGCGCATCCCGCGTTCGAGGCTCGCCCGGGAGGTGAACCGCGAGCTGACCGAGTACATGGCGGGCATCACGGGTCAGCGCGTGCACACGAGCTCGGAGATCCGCGACTTCACGCTCGCGCGCCTCGTCTTTCCGTTCGCCATGGGTGTGTGCGACGTCGTCTCCGGCGACGTGGCGCTCTTCAGGGACACCGGCATCTTCGAGCCACACATCATCTGCCACGAGTTCGTGCACCGGAAAGGGTACTGGAAGGAGCTCCACGCGCAGGCGCTCTCGTATCTCGCATTGGTCTCGTCCGACAACCCCGTGCTCGTCCAATCCGCCCTCGCGGAGCGGCTGCACCGGCAGCTCAAGGCGATCGTGGGGGACGACCACGGTGCGTACCACGAGCTCGTCGACGATCTCGGCATCCGGGAGGAGCTACGCGATGAGCTCCACGCGTTGCGGCCTCCGGCCGGCGCCTACGAAGGGGCGGTGTCGGTGGTCATGAAGCGGGTCTACGACGAGCGTCTCCGCCTCACGGGACAGAACGGGCTGTCGGACTACGACGTCGGCTTCACCAACTTCCTGTGGACCTTCTCGAAGAGCGAAGACGCGCGCCAGGACGGCACGCAGGCGACCGTCTAGGGAAGCTCTGCCGCAGCGAACAGGTCGATCTGGGGGCCGCGTGCCGATGCGGGTACCCTGAATCCGTCGGCGGACAATCGAGGAGGTCGGTCCAGCCCCAGCCTCGCGGTGGTCACGCGGAAGAGCGAGCGGAGGTGCTCGGCCCACGGACCTTCACCGCTCCCGCGCACCTCGTAACGGGCGTCGTACAGCTTGCCGCCACGCATCGCTCGGACGCGGTTGAGGACCTTGTCCCTGCGCTCCGGGAAGTGCTGGGCGAGCCACACGTCGAAGAGCTCCTTCACCCCGTGCGGAAGTCGGAGGAGCACGTAGGACGCATGGCTGGCTCCGGCCTCGGCCGCCGCCTCCAGGATCGAGGGCAGCTCGTCGTCTGTGAGGCCCGGCACGACCGGGGCCACCATCACGCCCACCGGTACGCCGGCCTCGCCGAGCTCTCGGATGGCATCCAGGCGCCGGGCCGGCGTGGCGGCCCTCGGCTCCATGGCCCGCTGCACCTCGGGCCGGAGCGAAGTGACTGAAACCAGAACGGCTGCGGCCTGGTGTGCGGCCATCTGGGCCAGTAGGTCGAGGTCCCGCGTGACGAGGTGGCTCTTCGTCACGACCTGCACCGGGTTACGGAAGTCGGCCAGGACCTCCAGGCAGCGGCGTGTGAGGCCCAACTTCCGCTCCACGGGCTGGTAGGCGTCCGTATTGCCGCTGAGGGCCACGACCTGAGGATTCCACGAACGCGCGGAGAGCGCCTTGGCCAGCAGCTCCGGGGCTTCCTCCTTCACCAGAATGCGCGTCTCGAAGTCCAGCCCCGCCGATAAGCCCAGGTACTCGTGGGTGGGGCGCGCGTAGCAGTACGCGCAGCCGTGACCGCATCCCCGGTACGGGTTGATGCCCACGTCGAAGCCGACGTCCGGTGCGTCGTTGTGCGCCAAAATCGACTTCGTGCGGTCCCGCAGCAGGACCGTCTGGGGTGAGGCATCCACCTCGACGGGGTCGAGATCCACGTGGAGCCGCTCGAAGCGGTTCCGTGGATTCCAGCTCGCGCCGCGGCCCCTAATGACGGGTAGATCGATGCTCATAGGTCTCGATACCGAATAAAGACCGAATATAGGCACCGATGGCAGGACCGCAAATAAGAAGGCCCCGCCCGGACGTCCGAGCAGGGCCTCTCGAGCGGTTTCGGCCTCGGTCCCGCTACACCACCTCGATGTCGTAGCAGACGCGCCAGTCGCTCATGTTCTCGGGGTCGTCCGAGCCCTCGTCCGTGGGTTGGTGCCGGCCGACCCACGTGCTCGGGTCCCCGGTGTACTCACGACGATAGTCCTCGAGCTCGTCGTTGGCCGACATCTGGTCCAGCTCCACGCCGAAGAGCTCTACGACCATCGTGTCGCCCACTTCGCCGTCGAAGAGCTCCTTGTCGATCTTGTCCACCTTGTTGCGCCGTGGGTGGTCGGAGATCGCCCAATACCCCTGTTCCGGGAACTCGAGCTCCTTAACTACGTCGCCTGTGGTCACCTTGGAACGAAAGCGGAACTCGCCCTCGTCGTCCCACATGGCTTCTTTGTTGTCCTTGATCTGGATCCAGCGAAGGATCACTCGGATCCGCGTACCGCCATTCTGGGACATCCTGACTCCTCTCGTGGTGCGATGCACTCGCGGTGCGGAGTAATAGGGCCGCGCGCGGGCCCGGGTCAAGGCCTTGAGCCCGCCTGCCCGCTCACTTTTCAGCGCATGGTGTCGCGACGGTTCAGAAGGAGACCGCGACGCCCACGAGCGGAAGCACCGGAAGCTCGGCGAGGGGGCGGACAGCATCCGAACGCCAGCGCTCGAACGCGTAGAAGAGGGCGTCGCGTCGGTCCAGGGCGTTCAAGAGTCGCAGGTAGGGTCTGACCCGCCACGGACGCGACCCCCAGTTGGGCCGGAGCACGGCATAGATCTCCGCATCGAGCCGGAGGAAGGACTGGTCCAGCTCGGCCTCGAACGTGTTGAGTGGAGGCTCTTCCGTGCCCTCGGTGGGGCTGACGACCATGGGCCCGGCGGCCGGCGCATCGTCGCTATACCCGACCGGGATGCTGGTATACGGAAGCCCAGAGCCGAACGCGACGCGGGCCTCCCCGCGGAGCGGCCCGCGGATGGTACCCGAGATCCCGGCGCTCAGAAGGTGACGTCCCGCGAAGTCGGTGGCGCCCCCCGAGATGTCCGACCGCGACCAGTACCAGGAGAGGCCGTACCCCAGCCAGGCCGCCAGTTGCTCGGAGCCCCGCAGGACGCGCACGTCCACGCCCGAGCTGCGGACGTTGGCCCCGTTCACGCCGGGCAGACCGTCGAACGACTTCCAGAAGCCCTGCAGCCCGATGCGCACCGAACCGCCGAGAATCTGGTCGAGCGACATGACGACGTGGTCCGCCGTCGCCACGGGGAGGAGCTCCGATGGAGGAAGCTCGCCGTCTGCCACGTCGGATAGCGTCTGCTCGACGTCGATTTCAGGCGTCCGCGTCGGTTGGTGGTAGCGCCCGGCCGCAACCGTAAGCAGCACTTCCGGCGCCACGGCCCAGCGGATGGAGGCCCGTGGGGCCAGGTGAGTGGAGCGTCCGGAGAAATGGTCGAGACGGAGGCCGCCCCGGAGGCTCACGCCTGGTGCCAGCGGCCGAGTGGCGTCGACGAACGCCCCCACCGTGGAGATCGCGCCGCGGCTCTCGGCCCATCCCGGTCCTCCAATGACCTGGGCCGAGTACGCCGCGTCGATGTGCTCGTAGGAAAGGCCCGCACGGACCGGCGCGGCGGCGCTGCCCCAGAGGGTTTCGGCGACGACCCGCGCCCTGTCGGTGTCGGCGGTGGCGAGCAGCGCCGGCGGGACGAGCTCCTCTGGCTCGGCCCCGGGTTGAATGGGGAGCTCGGCGCGGTAGCTGCTCAAGCCCGCCGTGATCTCGAGCTCGGGTCCGCCCAGGTCGCTCTGGTACGACACCGAGCCCGCCCGATTGCTCCAGCGTGCGTCGTCGGGCGCCTGCCCCAGGTCCAGCGCGACGGACTCGGCGTTCCAGAAGCCGGTGGCGCGGACCCGATGCCCCTCGGCGGGATCCAGGTCGAGAGAGACCAGAGCGTCCTGGTAGCCGTAGGGTCGGTCGCCTCCCAGTGGCTCGCTCGCGAGGTCGTGAAGGCTCCGTGCCGAGGCGACCAAGCCGGCGTCGGCGCCCAGAGGGACCTCCACGGCGGTAGTGGCCGAGAGGAGGTCGACCGAGCCCGAGAAGTGCACAGCGTCCCTGCGCGCCGAGCGAGTGGTGAGCTCCAGGATGTGCGAGAGGCCTCCGTCGAAGCGCGCAGGTGCTCCACCCACGTGCAACTCGGCCTGGTCGATGACCGTCGGCTCGAACGTCCGCAGCAGACCGGCGACGTGGAACGGCGTGTACACCGGGACCCCGTCCAGGAGGACGAGCTTCATGTCGGCCGTACTCCCTCTCATGAAGAGCACGTCCGTTGCGTCGCCAGGGTCGTTTCCGGGGAGCTGGGACAGGATGTCCGCCATCCCCGCCTGGCCCATGCCTGGACCGACCTCCAGCGCCTGCATCTCGATCTCGGAAAGCGAGCCCTCGTCGGCCCCAGCCATCCCAGCGCGGGCGCGGGCGCGCGCATCTGCACGCACGTCGAGCGCTGCCAGGCGCACCGGCTTCGCCGCCATCTCCAGGTCCACCGCCACCGACCCCCGGTCGGGCACGACGACCACGAGGGATAGTGGCTCGTATCCGGCGTGGGTCACCGAAACGGTGACCTCGCCCGGCGGGAGGTCGGGCATCACGTAGCGGCCCGATGCGTCGGTGACGGCCCGTCGGCGCGCCGTACCGGTCAGCGCTTCGACCATGGCGAAGGGGAGCGTGTGCACGTCCGCCCTGAAGCGGCCGGTGACCTGTCCTACGAGCAGGGTGGCGGTCGAGTCGGCCCCCGCGGGCACTCCTGCGGGCACTCCCGCGGGCACTCCCGCGGGCACTCGGGCGGGCGCTTGGGCCGACAGCGGGGCGCCGAACGACAGCGCCAAGAGCAGCAAGGGCCCGAGTGCGCGCGTCGACCGCATGGGCTTACGAGTCGTCGACTCTGAAGCGAACGGACCCGTCATCGCGCTCCACCGCGGGTCCCGTCACCTCCACCTCACTCGGCGACCCGCTCATGTAGCTGCGGCCGTCGACCTCGAGGCTGATCTGATCGGCGCCGCGTGGGAACACGACGCGGATCTCCCCGCGCGCCGCGTCCAGCTCGATACGTCCGGCCGAGTAGGTGAAGCGTGAGCCGGGCGGCGCCGTCACCCTGGCAGCCGCCAGGTCCGACCACTCCACGAGCACCTCCGTGCCGGGGTCCGCGCCGCGAACCACGACCTCCACCACGCCCTCGGGCAGGCCTACCTGGATACCCGCATCGACCAGGCCCGGCTCGGCTGAACTCGGCGTGACCGGTGCGTCGAGGAGCTCCGCCTCTGTCGCCGTCGTCTCCTCTGCCGAGTCCGGCAGCAGGATGCTCCTCAGCGGCGAACCTGGCAGCGCCGTAGCTGCCCCGGCCGTGAGCAGGACGAGCGCTGCCGCCCTGCCGAGATGCCAGCCGCTCCACCTGCTCGACGTCCGCGGCGAGCGCGTGCCGACGCGTGCACGGACGCCCGCCTTGGCGGCCGTCGGCTCGAGCGGACGGTCCAGCGCCGAGAGCGTCTCGGCGATCGACTCCGCCCTGCGCCTCGTTCCCTCCAAGGCCGCGGCACAGGTCGCGCAGCCCCCCAGGTGCTCGCGTGCCTCGGCGCTCGCGTCTGCCCCGTCCCGGATCGCCAGCATCGTGGCTTCATCCAAGTGCTTCATATGGCTTTTCTTCCCGCCTCGGTCACGACTTCGGCGAACCGCCTCTCGGCACGCGCCAGCAGCGTGCCTACGGACGTCGCCGCCACGTCGATGGCCCCGGCGATCTCTTTGTAGCTGAAGCCCGCATAGCGCATCAGCAGAATTTCTCGGTCTCTTGGGGCCAGGGCGTCCAGCGCTGCCCGGGCGTGTGCCCGTGCCTCCGCACGCTCCAGCCGTATCACGGGCGACTCGGGGCCCGACGGCCTGAAGGGATTCTCCATCAGGAGCCGGTCCCGATTCGTCTCGACCCGATAGCGGTCTCGCACCAGGTGCGTCGCGGTCTTGAAGAGCCACGAGCGCATCCCCGCTTCCGTGCCCGTCACCTCGCGGTCGAAGAGCCTTACGAGGCTCTCCTGTGCGATGTCCTCGGCAACGTCACCATCCCCCGTCAACCGGTGGCAGTACCGGACGAGGGGCGGGTAGTGCTGATCGAAGATCGAGTCGAAGTCCATGACGCTGATATCAACGAATGATCGCCCGCCTACGTGACGGATTCGGGCGTATCTGCTGTACTACCCCGCGTCGGCCATGGGGATCTGCCGTATGATCCCGTCGACCCACCGAATGAGGGCCCGGTTCGTCGACGTGATCACCACGAAGGCCAGCACTGTGCCTACGCCGGTGCGTAGGGAGAAGGCCGCCAAGATGCCGCCGGAGAAGAGCGCCTCGAGCGCCGCGGCCAGGAAGAGACCGACCGCGCCGACCGACGAGCTGGCGAGGATGCGACGCGCCAGAGGGCGAGGATCCGAGTCGCCCCGGTACAGGATCGAGAGCGCGAGCGCCACCAGAAACCCGAGCACGCCGAGGTCTACGAGCAGAGGACGCCAGGCGACGTCGGGCTCGGGCCATTCGGTCACGCTGACCAGAACGTTGCCACCGATGTACAGGAGCATGATCCCGACGAGCGAGACGAGCGCAACCAGGAGCCACGCCATGCGCGCGCGCCCTTCTGCGTCCGAGTGCGTCCAAGCCCTCCGGAGGTTCACCACGACCAAGCCCGCCGCAGCCACACGAAACAAATCCATCACGGGGAGGAGCGCGGCGTCGCCCGCCGAGCCACCCAGTGCCGCGTTGAGTGCGAAGAGCCCGGTGCCCAGGCCGAGGGCGACGACCCAGGGTGCGTGCGGCCGCAGCATCCACACACTCACAGCGTGCGCGGGAGCGAGCGCGGTAGGAAGCGTCGGCGGTAGCGACAGATCTGCCTCCAGCAGATTCCTGGGGAAAAGGGCCGTGAAGCGTAGCAGTCCGATGAGGCCGAGGAGTTCGACCACGAGGAAGTGGCCCTCGAAGATCGCCCGCATCGTTCCCGGCGCACTGGGCCGCAACAGCAGCGTGATGCCCGAGTAGGCCAGCAGGTAGGCCCAGGCACCGAGGGAAACGCCGAGCGCCCGTGCCGCCGCCTGTCGCGCCCCCTCGTGGAGAGCCAGCCCGATGCCCAACGCGGCCGCGACGATCGACACCACGGCGTGCGCCGTCAGGAGCGTCAGGAAGGCCCCGCTGACCTGGGCGCCCATCATTGCGGGTGTGAGTTCGAGCCAGTGCCAGGCGATTGCGTCGAGGTAGGTAACCTGACTGACGACGGCGACCGCACCGAGCAGGGCGGCGAGTGCTCTCAGCAACGTGGGCACGACGGATTTCATCCGGGCAAGGTGCCCCCCTGCCGACCCCGCCCACAAGAACCTCTCGCACGACCCGACGCATCACTTTAGACTTTGCGAATGCGCTTCGCCTATATCGACTCGCAGGGCAACGAGGTCCCCATCCCGAGCATCGACGCGCTCGCGCTCCGTATCGAGCTCGGCGCTGTCGGGCCGGAGACGCAGCTCTACGATGCCCAGGCGGACCACTGGGGCCCCGCTCACACGCACGAGATCTTCCACTCCCTGTCGCGAGACGCGGGGGAGGAGGGCTTCATGGCGCCGCCTCCGCCTGTTGCCGCGGCCCCGACCGACACCGAACCAGCACCGGAGCCGGCGGCCGAGGCCGCCGAGCCGGAGCCGGAGCCAGAGCACGAGGAGGCCGACGATGGTGAGATCGATCTAGGTCTGACCCTGGCGGATCCCCCGCCCGAGCCTGCGGAGGAAGACGTCACCGAAGAGCCGGCAGGGGTCGGCGATCTCGCCTTGGACATGGCCGACTCCTCCGACATGCCGCTCATAGCCGAGGCGCCCGTGGAAGCCGAGGCGCCCGTCGAAGCCGAGCCCTTGGCGCTCGAGGACCCGCCCGCCGCAGAGACGGGGGGCTTCGACTTCGGTGACATCGGCTCGGGCCTGGAGCTCGAGGATGCCTCCCAGTCGGCCGACATGCCGCTCGAGACCGAGATGGAGTTCCAGGCGCCCGTGGCGGATTTCGGCGGCGGTGGCGAGGACGACGACCTGCAGCTGGAGCAGCCCATGTCGTCGTTCGAGCCGGACTCGCCCCCCGGCTGGATGGAGGAAGGCGAGGTCGACGAAGTCATGGACTTCTCGGCGGTGGCCGAGGAGGAGGCCGCCGAAGAGAGCGTCGCGTCCGTTGCCGACGCGCCGGTGCGCCAGAGGCTCTCGCCCAAGGATCGGCCATCGCCGCCCAAGTTCAAGAAGCAGCGGTCGATGTCGGGCCCCATCGTCTTCGTGGTTCTGCTGCTGCTCATCGGTGTGGGTGGCTACTACGCGTGGCCCATCGTCCAGTCTCGCATGGCGGAGCGGGATACGCCCGAGCGGCCGGCGGTGGTGATGCCCGCGATCCCGGATGAGCTGCTGCCGCAGATGCGCTCACTGGGCGAAGCCGCCATCGCCGCCGTCGTCACCGACGTCGACGCCGCGACCCGCACGGCCGACGCCCCCGCCGGTCCCGACGACGATTGGCTCGGCGGTGTTTATCTGGGCAACGCCAGCCAATACCCCGGCATCGAGACGTTCTGGTCGAGCATGGAGGCCTTCACCCAGGGGCTCCGCGCCGCCGACTGGCAGGCCTATCACGACGCGTACGTAGCAGCGGTGTCAGGGGCCGGTCTGGCCGCCGACGCAGCTGCACAGGTGACCGAGCGAGCCGACTCGGGATTCGTGGCCGCGCAGCCCCAGCGGGACCTCGCCTATGCGGAGCTCGAGCAGCTCGTGTACGCTGCGCTCGAGCTGCACGACTTCTTGCTGGACAACGAGACGGACATCGTCTTTCGACCGGGGGCCACGAGCGCGAACGACCCTACGGTAGACCCGATTCTGGAGATCGCTGCACCTCAGGACGACGTGGAGCGCATGCTTGGCTTCTTCGACGAGATCACCGACGCGCTGGACGCGCTCGGATCGCTCGATCGGGTCACGCGGGAGCGGCTGTTATCCGCCATGACCTCGCGGCTCCAGCAGGTCGGGATTCAGTAGCCCGAAGACGCCGGCCCAGCGACCGGCGGAGGAGCCCTACAGGTAGGGGTTGTCCCCTGACGCGTGGTCGGTGACGTCGTGGACAGCCGTGAGCTCCGGCACGGCCTCGCGCAGCATCCGCTCGACGCCCTGGCGCAGGGTCATGCGCGACAGCGCGCACCCCTGGCACCCGCCGCTCATCTCGACGTAGACGTCGGTCTCTTCGACGTCCACGAGCGAGATCATGCCGCCGTGAGCGGCGATGGCCGGATTCACCTGGCTGTCCAGCACGTCGCGAACGCGATCGGCGATTGGGCCTGTCGGCGTTCCGCGGGGTCCGTCGCGCTTCTTCATGGGCCGTACCTCGAACCCGCTCTCGTTCACTCGCTCCACGAAGTCGACCGTCGCGCCCTCGAGCGCCTCCTGGTCGTCCCCCTTCAGGAAGACCGCGAAGCCCCCGCCGTCGACCATGATCTCGTCCTCGGCGAGCTCGTTCGCGTTGACCAACGTGAGATCGAAGTTCGGCGACACCGGGCTTCCGCTCATGCTGATACGGAGGGCCAGGTTCTCGTCGTTGCTCTGGTCCAGGAAGTCCTGGACCGTTTCACGCGCGCGATCAGTGAAGTGGATCATCATGGCCGATAATATATCACCGTTGATCGCCCCAGGTGCCCCGGGTACCTTTCGCGGCCCCGCCGTACGGCGAAAACCCTTATCGGACAAAGGCTTTCATGAGCGCCGACCTCATGGACAAGCTCGTGTCGCTCACCAAGCGGCGCGGATACATCTTCCAGTCCTCCGAGATCTATGGGGGTACGGGCTCCGTCTGGGATTACGGCCCACTGGGGGTCGAGCTCAAGCGCAACATCAAGGACCGTTGGTGGGCCTCCATGGTCCACAAGCGCGACGACATCGAGGGCCTCGACGCGGCGATTCTCATGCACCCGCGCGTATGGGAGGCCTCCGGACACGTCGAGGGCTTCACCGACCCGCTCGTCGAGTGCACGAACTGCCACCGACGTTTCCGGGCGGACATGCCGGAGGTCGAGTCGGGGCAGTGTCCTTCCTGCGGCATGAAGGAGACCTTCACCGAGCCGCGGATGTTCAACCTCATGTTCAAGACGTTCATGGGGCCGGTCGAGGACTCGACCGCTACCGTCTACATCCGGCCCGAGACGGCCCAGGGGATCTACGTCAACTTCCTCAACGTTCAGGGCGCGGCGCGCCAGCGGGTGCCCTTCGGCATCGCGCAGATCGGAAAGGCGTTCCGGAACGAGATCACGCCGGGGAACTTCATCTTCCGCACGCGTGAGTTCGAGCAGGCGGAGATGCAGTTCTTCGTGAAGCCCGGGACGGACGAGGAGTGGTTCGATCAGTGGATGGAGATCCGCATGCAGTGGCACAAGGATCTCGGCATCAACCCGGACAAACTGCGCTTCCACGAGCACGGCCCGGACGAGCTCGCCCACTACGCCAAGAAGGCGTTCGACGTCGAGTACGAGTTCCCGTTCGGGTGGAAGGAGTTCGAGGGCATCCACAACCGGACGGACTTCGACCTCTCACGTCACCAGGAGTACTCGGGCAAGCGTCTCGAGTACATCGATCCGGGCTCGAACGAGCGCTTCGTGCCATACGTCGTCGAGACCTCGATGGGCGTCGATCGCGCGGCGTTGGTCGTGCTGGCCGACGCGTACAGGGAGGAGGAGATCGAGGGCGAGACGCGGGTGCTGCTCGCGCTCAATCCGCAGATCGCGCCGACGAAAGCGGCGGTCTTTCCGCTCGTGAAGAAGGACGGGATGCCTGAGATCGCCGAGAAGATCCAGCACGACCTCAGGGCCGCCGCGATTCCGGCGTTCTACGACGTGTCGGGCGCCATCGGGCGCCGCTACCGCCGTCAGGACGAAGTCGGCACGCCCTGGTGCATCACGGTCGACGGGCAGACGGTCGAAGACCAGACGGTGACCGTGCGGGACCGCGACTCTCTCGAGCAGGTGCGGGTCGCGTCGGACCAGCTCGTCGGGTGGATCCGCGAGCGGCTGGCCTAGCGGTTCGGCATGGACGGGGTCGTCATCTACGCAGCGGGTGAGATCCACTCGGAGTGGCGAGACGAGCTCCGCACGCACCTGGAGGGGGCCGGCGTGGACGCAGAGGTCGTCGGTCCTCAGGAAGTGCACGACCGCTCCGACTCGGTCGGTGAAGACATCCTCGGCGAGCAGCCGGGCCCACGATACCGCGACTTGATGGGAGCGAGCGTCAACACGCTCCGCACGCGTGTATTGATGCAGCGCTCCGATCTCTGTGTGGCCTACTTCGGGCCGAAGTACAAGCAGTGGAACACGGCGTCGGACGCGGGCGCGGCGGTCGCTTCGGGGTTGCCGCTCGTGCTGGTGCGCTCCGAGGAGCACGTTCATGCCCTCAAGGAGCTCGACGCGTTGGCGACGCTGACTGTCGAGACGCTGGAGCAGGCCGCGCAGGCGATCGCCTACATCTTCGAGTAGGGTCACCAAGGGGGGCGCAGATGGCGTCCAGGTCCGAGGTCTTCACGTCCCGGTGGGGGATGCTCCTCGCCATGCTCGGCATGGCGGTCGGGACCGGAAACATCTGGCGCTTTCCGCGTATCGCGGCGAGCAACGGCGGCGGGTCGTTCCTGGTGGCGTGGGCCGTCTTCCTGCTCGCCTGGTCGATTCCGCTCCTGATCGTCGAGTTCGCGATGGGTAAGGGGACGCGCCGCGGCCCCCTGGGCGCCTTCGTGAAGACACTCGGCCCCGGCTTCGCCTGGATGGGCGCCTGGGTCGCCTTCGTCGCCACGGCCATCATGTTCTACTACAGCGTCGTCATGGGGTGGACGATCCGCTTCTTCGTCGGGACGCTGACGGGCGAGGTGCCCGGAGCGACGCCGAGTGCCTTCTGGGACGGCTTCCACTCGACTCCGGGCGCCGTGCTCACGCACGCGGTCGCGATGGGCCTCGGCGTCTTCGTCGTGTCGAAGGGGGTGCGCGGCATCGAGACCGCGGCCAAGGTGCTGATTCCGAGTCTCATCGCGCTCGTCATCGTGCTCGCGATCCGGGCGGTGACGTTGCCGGGCGCCAGCGCCGGGCTCGCCTTCCTCTTCACCCCCGACTGGAATGCGCTGGCCGACTACCGCATCTGGCTCGAGGCGCTGACCCAGAACGCGTGGGACACCGGCGCGGGCTGGGGTCTGGTGGTCTCGTACGCGGTGTACATGCGGGCCCGCGAGGACACGGCGCTGAACGCGTTCGTCATCGGCTTCGGCAACAACTCCATGTCGCTGCTGGCCGGCATCATGGTGCTCTGCACGGTGTTCTCCGTCATGCCGGACGCCGCGGGCGAGATCGTCGGCGCCGGTAACGAGGGACTCACCTTCATCTGGGTGCCACAACTCTTCCAGCAGATCCCGGGCGGGCGCTTCTTCCAGGCGATCTTCTTCCTGGCTCTGGTCTTTGCGGCCTGGACGAGCCTGGTCGCGATGATCGAGCTGGCGAGCCGCGTGCTGATGGACCTGGGTGTGTCGCGCGGTCGCGCGATCGCCGCCGTGGGGACCGCCGGACTCCTGTTCGGGATCCCCAGCGCGCTTCGGCTCGAGGTCTTCCAGAACCAGGATTGGGTATGGGGCGTCGGGCTCATGCTCTCCGGCTTCTTCTTCGCCTTCGCGGTTCTGCGCTACGGCGTCACCCGGTTCCGGGAGACCTTCATCAACCACCGGGACTCTGACATCCGCATCGGCGCCTGGTGGGATTGGGCGATGAGGCTCGTCGCGGTCGAGGCGGTCGTCCTGACGGTCTGGTGGCTCTGGAGCGCGCGTGGCGAGGACTTCGCCGCGACCTGGACGCTCTTCAGCGCCTACAACGTCGGGTCGGTGCTCATCCAGTTCGGCATCGTGCTGGGGTTGCTTCTGGTGCTGAACCGCTGGCTCGCCGCGTCGGCCCAGTCGGAAAGCACTGCCGGCGGCGGCGTGGTCGATGCAGGTGACTGAGCAGCCCGCTGCCGGAGCGCGGTGACCCCGTGCGCTTCAAGGACTTCGAGCGGGCTGCCCGCGAGGCCTTCGACGAGATCCCGGAGGAGTACCGCGAGGGCGTCGACGGGCTCACCGTGCGACGCGAGGCGCTCGGCCACCCGACGCTTCCCGAGGTGTTCACGTTGGGGCACTGCCTGACCGAGGAGCACCTCTCGGGTTACGGCGGGCCCGACACGACCCGGTCCGTCATCGCGCTCTACTGGGGCTCGTTCCGCGAGCTGTCCGAGCGTGATCCCGACTTCGACTGGGAGGAGGAGCTTTGGGAGACGCTGACGCATGAGCTGCGCCACCATCTCGAGTCGCTCGCTGGCGACGACGCCCTCGAGGACGTCGACTACGCCGCGGACGAGCTGTTCAAGCGCCAGGACGGGCTCGCCTTCGACCCCTGGTACTACCAATACGGCGAGGACCTGGGCGGTGGAGTCTACGTCGTGGAGGGCGGCGCCTACCTGGAGCTCGAGTGGGACCCTCGAATGGGGGGAGCGCCCGACCCCATCGAGTTCGATTGGCGGGGAGCGCGCTATCGCGTGCCCCGATCCGCCGACCCCGGTGACGTGAGCTTCGTCTGGATCGAGGGAGAGGCGTTCGAGGACGAGGCGCTCGAGCTCGTGCTGGTTCGCAAACGGGGATGGTGGGAGAGCCTACGCGGCGCCGTGGGCTTGTCGCGGCCACCGGAGACCCGTCAGACCGAGGCGACGGCGGAGCGGGTCGCGGCCACGGGCTGAGTCCTCGCTCCACACCCTGCGCGTGCGGTCGAGACCGTCTAGCTTCCGCCCCCCATGTCCCTACACGACCAGTACGCGCGCGTGACGCCGTTCGAGATCGCCTTCCCGGAAGAGGGCTTCATCGACCGCCTCGTCTCGTCGATCGACGAGGAGGCGTCCGGCCTTGGCGTCGACGCCCAGCGATACGACGTCTTCGTGACCCTGCGCTCGGTGGCCGACGCGGTCCGTGAGCTCAGGGCTCCCGACGCTCCGGAAGGGGCGGCCCGCGAGCTCTCGGCGCTGCTCTTTCACGTGGTCCATTTCATGCGGGCGGGCCGACCGGTCTACCTGCTCCGGACCGCCGCAACGAGGTACCTCATCGAGGGCGCGCCCGAGGGAGAGCCGCGGCCACCGGCGTCGGCCGGGTATCTCCAGTTCCCCCAGCACCTCTTCTGGATGGGGTCCGGACGCGAAGGCGTGCCCGAGTCGGTGGACGGACTGTTCTGGTTCGCCTCGGACGCCGGTAGGCTGCACTTGATGCCGGTGACGGGCGTGTTGCCAGAACGGCTCGCGTTCCGCGCGCTGCCGCTACCGGAGGCACCGCTCAGGGACGCACCGCTGTGGCTCGACGAGGAGGTGCGGGAGAGTGGGCGCGATTTCACGAGCGCCCTACCGGGTCACGATCTCGACCGGCTGTACTCGGTGGAGAAGGCCGGCGAGGTCCTCAAGCTGGTGGCCCGCTTCTTCGCATACCTGGAAGTGGCGCCCATGGCGGGGGAGCGGGTCGCGGCCGGTCCGACCGAGGGAGCCCCGCGGCCTTCCCGCCTCGGCTTCACCACCGTGGACCTGGTCGCGTAGGGCCCCATGCCGAGGGAGTCGAAGAAAGCCAGATCGGCCCGTGCGGCGGAGATCTACGACCTGCTGACCGCAGAGTACCCGGACGCCCACTGCGAGTTGGACTTCGAGGACGCGTTTCAACTCGCGGTCGCCACCATTCTTTCCGCGCAAACGACCGACGAGCGGGTGAACATGGTCACTCCGGTGCTGTTCGCGCGCTATCCCAACGCCGAGGCGCTCGCGTCGGCCCAGCAGGAGGACGTCGAGGAGATCGTGCGGTCCACCGGCTTCTTCAGGAACAAAGCCAAGAACATCATCGGCTTCGCGCGTGGGCTGATGGCCGACCACCACGGAGAGGTGCCCGCGAGCATGGACGCCCTCGCCGTCCTCCCTGGCGTGGGACGAAAGACGGCCAACGTCATCCTCGGGAACGCGTTCGGCCTGGCCGAAGGCGTCGTGGTGGACACGCACGTAAAGCGGCTCTCGACGCTTCTGGGTCTGACCAAGGAGAAGACACCCGAGAAGATCGAGCGCGACCTCATGGCCCTGTTCCCGCCTGAGCGTTGGACGCTGCTCTCGCACCTGCTCATCTGGCACGGGCGGCGTGTGTGCATCGCTCGACGGCCGCAGTGCGCCGACTGCACCCTCAGCCGCCTCTGTCCCTCGTCGACGATCTAGAAGGAGATCTGCATGCCCGACCGCGCCGACGCCGTACGCCTGCTCGAGGAGTGGGTCGAGAACGAAGGGCTCAGGAAGCACATGTACGCCGTGGAGGCGGCCGTGCGGCACTACGCGAAGCTGCGTGGGGAGGACGAGAACGTGTGGGGGCTCGCCGGCCTCCTCCACGACCTGGATTGGGAGAAGCACCCGGACCGGCACCCCATGGTCGCCGTCGAGCGGCTGCGCGAGCTCGGCTATCCGGAGGAGGTTGTTCAGGCCATCCTGGCACACCGCTCGGACTTCACGGGCGTCGAGCCCGAGTCCGAGCTCGACAAGGTGCTGCTCGCGTGCGACGAGCTCTCGGGGCTCGTCTACGCTGCGTGCCTGGTGCGGCCCACCGGCGTCGACGACCTGAAGCCGAAGTCGGTCACCAAGAAGCTCAAGGACAAGACGTTCGCCGCCGGTGTGAGCAGGGAAGAGGTCCAGAGGGGTATCGAGCTGATCGGCCTGGATCGGGCCGAGCACATCCAAAACGTCATCGACGGCTTGCGGTCCGCGGCGGCCGAGTTGGGGATCCGCGGCGAGGACCTGGGCGGCTGAGGCAGGTGTAGGGAAGCCGTTCCCGGTCCTCTCCCGCGATCCCGAATGGCTCGTCTCCTCGTCGTGATCGGGGTGCTGCTCGCGCTCCAACCCTCAGGTGTCTCCGCACAGGACGTGGAGATGCTGGGGCGGCGCTATGGGACGACGCCTCCCGACGCCTACTACCGCGAGCTCGCGCGCAACCCCGACGCGTTCCGGTTCCAACGCGGCCGAGCCGCGCGGATGCGGGAGCGGGCGGAGCTCCGGTCGGTCGGGCGCGCACAGTTCGGCCCCGCCGGGGCCGGAGCGGGCGGCCCCGCGCGTGCGGGCCTGGGGCCCCGCGACGAGCCCGTGGTGGGTAACGTGTACGTTCCCGTCGTGCTCGGGCTGTTCAGCGATTCGCCGAGCCCTCCCGTCACGGCGAGTCAGGTGCAGACAGGATACTTCGGACCCCAGGCCGGCACGGTTTCGGAGTTCTACGCCGAGGTCTCGAACGACAGCATCACGCTGAACGGCGACGTGCAGGACTGGGTGACGTCGACCCTGACGCAGGCGCAGGCCACCCAGGGCATCAGCGGGCTCGGTTGCTGCGGCATCGGCAACTACATCCGCTCGCTTCTCGACGCGCTGCCGCCGGTGAACTGGGGCGCCTACGACAACGACGGCAAGGACGGAATCCCGAACTCCGGCGACGACGACGGCTTCGTGGATGCGCTCGCGGTCATCCATCCGACGGCGGGTGCCGAGTGCCAGGGCAACTGGCCCGACCGCATCTGGAGCCACAAGTGGACGCTCGCCGACGCGAGCTCCGCGGGCGCCTACACGACGACGACCGCGCGGACGGGCGCTCCCGGCCAGTTCATCCGGGTCGACGACTACTTCGTGCAGGGCGCCGTGCGCTGTTCCGGCACGCAGCTCAACGAGATCGGCGTCATGACGCACGAGCTCGGGCACGCGTTCGGGCTGCCCGACCTCTACGACACCCGCCAGTTCGGAGCCGCGCACGACGGCGCCGGCTCGTGGGAGCTCATGGCGTCAGGCACGTGGGGCTGCAGCGGGACGGCGCCGCAGTCACCCTGCCATATGGGCGCCTGGAGCAAGGCCATGCTCGGCTGGGTCACGGTCGACACGCTCCCTGCCGACACGGACCTGGGCACGCTGACGCTGCCTCCGGTGGAGACCGGCGGCCTGATCTACCGGGTCGACGCGGGCGACGGCTCGGGCGAGTACTTCCTGCTGGAGAACCGTCAGAGTGATGTCGGCGCCGTGTACGATCAGCTGCTCCCCGCCGAGGGGCTCCTCATCTGGCAGATCGATCAGGCGGTCGTCGATGCCAACTGGGCCATCAACCAGGTCAACGCCTCCAATCGCATGGGGGTTTGGCTACGGCAGGCGGATGGCCTCGACGAGCTGGGCGACCCCGGTGGGGACCGCGGCGACAACGGAGACCCGTTCCCCGGCTCGACCGGGAACACGGCCTTTCACGCGTCGTCGGTGCCGGCGTCGACGTCGTATCCCGGCACCGCGACCGGCCTGACCGTCCTGGACATCACGCCGTCCGGCAACGACATGCAGCTGCGTGTCCTGACCCGCTTCACGGACGTCGGGCTGACGTCCACGGGCACCGGCGGTGGTGCGAGCGTCTTCACCGTGAACGGCTCGTCCGTCCCGGAGTCGCCCACCAGCTCCGTCGCGGCAGCTCCGTTCGCGCTGCTCACGATCGAGGCCGCCGCGGGCGACAGCGTCTCGCCGGGTGTGCGCACCTCGTTCGACGCCTGGGTCGATGACGCGGGGGAGCCGCGCTCCCGGCTCCTGGTCACCCCACTCGCCGACACTGCCTTCACCGCGAACTACGCGGGTACGGAGTACGAGCTGCGGGTCGAGCTGACGGGCGGCGTCAACGGGGTCGAGCCGGGCGTCCTCTCGTCGAACCCTCCTTCGTCGGACCTCTGGTTCGCGCCGAGCACGGCGGTGACCCTGATCGCCACGGCTCAGACCGGCTTCTCCTTCCTGGATTGGACGGGTGACCTGACCGGTGAGCCCAATCCGGCGTCGGTCACCATGGACGCTCCTGTCTTCGGGGGAGCGGATTTCCAGTTGACCTACGCCGTGCCCGACACGACCGTGGATCTCGTGGCCTCGGTCCCGGCGAACCTCCAGTTGGAGGTCGAGAACGGAACCAGCCCGGTCAGCTGGTCCCTCCTCAGCGGCGTGAGGCCGCTGGGCGTAGCGATCGGGGCGGACGGGAGCATCACGGGGGCCTCGCTGGACCTCGGCAGCTATCCGCTGGTCCTCCGTGCCGTCGACGCGCTCGGGCTCACGGCGACGGCCAACATCACCCTGGACATCGGGCCCCCTTCGATTCCGGTCGCGCAGCTGGGCGACGTGTTCCTGCTCGGGGCGCAGCCGCTCGACTCTCTGCAGGCCGCCTTCCTCGACCGGCAGGGCAACCAGAACGGGGGCTACGACCTGGGTGATTTCCGGGCCTGGGTGCTCGCCAACCCGAGTCTGCCACTGAGCGCCAGTATCGAGCCGCCTTCGGAGGCGCCTGTCGGGGCTCCCCGCGTCATTCGGCTCCCGCTGAGGCTCGAAGAGCCGGAGGCCGGCCGATGAGCGGACGCTCGCTCTTCCGCGGCGCCGCGCTCCTGCGGTCGGTGCGTACGTGGGCCCTGACCGTGGCCGTGCTCCTCGCCGCGTGTGACTCGGGCCCGAGCGGCCCGGCGACCGTCGCGGGCACGGTGTCCGGCGACTCCGACCTGGGGGCCGTCGTCCTCGACGTCGTGTGGGCGGGCGTGCAGGGTTTCGAGGGCCGGGGGGGCACGCAGGTCTACTCCGCCCCCGTGGCCGACACGCCGAACCGGCACCGGGTCATCCTCGTAGGCCCTTCCGGTGGGGAGCTCGGCTTCTCGATCCTGGTCGACGACCTGTACCTCGAGGGGCCGGTGGTCACCGTGGTGGAGGCGACCAGCTCGAACAACCTCCCGCGTCCCGTGGGGGCCCTGCAGGTCCGCCTCGAGCGCTAGCGGCCGGCGGCTTGCCCGCCTCACCGGCTTTCACGAGCTTAGGCCCGCCAGAGCGGGCCGAGAGGGGAGACAACGGATGACGATCGCCACGTGGGTCACGATGATCCTGGTGATCGGGTTCGTGTGGGGCGGCTTCTCCCTGGTGCTGCTGACGGCAATCCGCAAGGAGTCGGGGAAGCTCATCGATGGCTAGACAGTGCCGAGACGCGACGACCTAGAGACCATCCTCATCCTGGGCTCGGGGCCGATCATCATCGGTCAGGCCTGCGAGTTCGACTATTCCGGCACCCAAGCGGTCAGGGCCCTCAAGGAAGAGGGCTACAAGGTGGTGCTGGTGAACTCCAATCCCGCCACCATCATGACCGATCCGGACATCGCGGATCGGACCTACATCGAGCCGATCACCGCCGAGTGGGTCGAGAAGGTCATCGAGCGGGAGAAGCCGGACGCGCTCCTGCCGACCATGGGCGGCCAGACCGCGCTGAACGTCGCCATGGACCTGCACCGGGCGGGGATTCTCGAGAAGCACGGTGTCGAGCTCATCGGTGCGAACGAGCACTCCATCGAGATGGCCGAGGACCGGGAGGAGTTCGCCAAGGCCATGGATCGCATCGGTCTGAAGGTCCCGACCGGCGGCTTTGCCAAGACCATCGAAGAGGCGTTGGCCATCGTCGAGGACACGGGCTACCCCTCCATCGTGCGACCGTCGTACACGTTGGGCGGCACCGGCGGCGGCATCGCCTACAACCGCGAGGAGTTCGAGGTGCAGGTGCGGAAGGGCCTCGACGCGTCACCCATCCACGAGGTCCTGATCGACCGGTCCGTCATCGGGTGGAAGGAGTACGAGCTCGAGGTCGTCCGCGACGGCATCGACAACGTCATCATCGTGTGCTCCATCGAGAACTTCGACCCGATGGGTGTGCACACGGGTGATTCGATCACGGTGGCGCCGGCCCAGACGCTCACCGATGTCGAGTACCAGGAGATGCGCGACGCGTCGATCGCGATCATCCGCGAAATCGGCGTCGAGGCCGGCGGCTGCAACATCCAGTTCGCGGTGAATCCCGAGGACGGTGAGTTGCTCGTCGTCGAGATGAACCCTCGCGTGTCCCGCTCATCCGCGCTGGCCTCGAAGGCGACGGGATTCCCCATCGCCCGCGTGGGCGCGAAGCTCGCGGTAGGCTACCACCTGTACGAGCTCCCGAACGACATCACCAAGACGACGCCCGCCTCCTTCGAGCCGGTGCTCGACTACGTGGTGGTGAAGATCCCGCGCTTCGCGTTCGAGAAGTTCCCGGAAGTCGACGACACCCTGGGTGTCCAGATGAAGTCGGTGGGCGAGACGATGTCGATGGGACGGACGTTCCGGAGCGCGTGGCAGAAGGCGTTCCGTGGCCTCGAGACCGGACGCCACGGTTGGGTGACCGCGCCCCTGCCGAAGGACGACGGGCTGGACGAGGAAGAGGTCGAGGGCATGCAGCCGCTCCTGGCCGCCCTGCGCAGGCCGACCCCGAACCGACCCTTCCAGCTGAAGCGGGCGCTCGAGGCGGGCGTGAGCGTCGAGGACATCTACGACGCGACGAAGATCGACCGATGGTTCCTGGACCAGCTCCTGCAGATCATCGAGTGGGAAGCCCACTATCGGGACGCGGAGGAGGTGACGCCCGAGCTCCTGCGGGCGATGAAGCGTGAGGGCTTCAGCGACCTGCAGCTCGCAGAGCTCAGAGGCGAGACCGCCGAAGAGGTGCGCGACCGTCGCTGGGAATGGGGCATCCGGCCCACCTATAACGTGGTCGACACGTGCGCCGGTGAGTTCCCCGCGGAGACGCCGTACTACTACTCGTCGTACGAGGACGAGTCGGAGAGCGTGCCGTCCGACCGCGAGAAGGTCGTGATCCTGGGCAGCGGGCCGAACCGCATCGGGCAGGGCATCGAGTTCGACTACTGCTGTGTACAGGCGGTTCTCGCGCTCAGAGAGGCCGGCTTCGAGACCATCATGATCAACTCGAACCCGGAGACCGTGTCCACCGACTTCGACGTGAGCGACAAGCTCTACTTCGAGCCGCTCACGCTGGAAGACGTACTGGAGATCCTGCACCTGGAACGTCCGAAGGGTGTCATCGTCCAGCTGGGAGGGCAAACCCCGCTCAACCTCGCGCACGGGCTGGAAGAGCTCGGCGCTCCGGTGCTCGGCACGTCCGTCGACGCCATCGACCGCGCGGAGGACCGAGACCGCTTCGACGAGGTCTGCCGGAAGATTGGCGCCCGCACGCCGGACAACGGCATCGCGCGGAGCGAGGACGAGGCGCTGAAGGTCGCCAAGCAGATCGGCTTCCCGGTGCTCGTCCGGCCGAGCTACGTGCTCGGCGGCCGCGCCATGCGCATCATCTACGACGAGGAGTCGCTGAAGCGGTACTTCGTCGAGGCCGCGCAGGCCTCGCCCGACCACCCCGTGCTCATCGATAGCTTCCTGGAGGACGCGTTCGAGGCCGACGTCGATGCGCTGTCCGACGGGACCGACGTCGTCGTGGGCGGTATCATGCAGCACATCGAAGACGCGGGCGTGCACTCCGGCGACTCGGCGTGCGTACTGCCGCCCTACCTGCTCTCGGCCGAGGCGCGTGACGAGATCCGTGACCTGACGCGCCGCTTCGCACTCGAGCTCGGCGTCGTCGGCCTCATCAACGTTCAATACGCGATCAAGGACGACGTCGTCTACGTGCTCGAGGTGAACCCGAGGGCGTCCCGAACCATTCCGTTCGTGAGCAAGGCGACCGGCGTGCCGCTCGCGCGGTTGGCCGCGCGCGTCATGGTGGGCGAACGACTCGCGGACCTCGACGTGCCGGAGGAGCCGCCGGTGCCGGGCATCGCGGTGAAGGAGGCGGCGTTCCCGTTCAACCGCTTCGACGTCGACACGGTGCTGGGTCCGGAGATGCGCTCGACCGGCGAGGTGATGGGCTTCGACGACTCGTTCGGGATGGCGTTCGCGAAGGCTCAGGTGTCGGCCGGCAACCGACTGCCGGAGACCGGCGGTAAGCTCATCGTGACGGTGAACAACCGCGACCGGGAGACGGTCACGCCCATGATCCGACGCTTCCGCGACCTCGGCTTCGAGATCCTCGCGACACGCGGCACCCAGGAGTCGTTGCAGGCCCTCGGCGTGCCGTCGAAGTTGGTGTACAAGGTGGGCGAGGGGCGTCCGGACATCGTCGATCACATTGTCACGGGCGACATCTCCCTGCTCATCAACACCCCGCTCGGCAAGAAGTCGCAGTACGACGACTACGCGATGCGTCGGGCTGCGATCACGTACGGCGTGCCCTACCTGACGACGATGTCGGCTACATCGGCGGCGTGCGACGCCCTCATCGCCATGCGCTCGAGGACCCGTGAAGTCCGCTCGCTCCAGGAACGCATCGCATCGCTGACGGCGCCGGTCGGCGCGTAAGCGGCGGACGCGCGTGTCGGCCAAGACCGGCTTCTTCCTCCACCCCGCGTCGCCGCTGCACGACACCGGATGGGGGCACCCCGAGCACCAGGGCCGCCTGCGCTCACTCGCGTCCACGGTCGGCAAGGACCTGCTGACGCTGCACGGTCACGTGGAGCAGATGCCGGAAGGCGACGCGGACGTCGACGACCTGCTGCGCGTCCACACGCAGGAGCACGTCGACACGGTTCGAGACGCCTGCCTGCGCGCCAGGGCAGGGCAGACGCTGCTCTCGCTCGACGAAGACACGAAGGTCTCGTCGGCTTCTTGGGAGGCCGCCGTGGGCAGCGCGGGCACGGCGATCGCGGCGGCTCGCGCCATTGTGGAGGGAACCATCGCGAACGGGTTCGTGGCCACCCGCCCGCCCGGGCACCACGCGACCCCAAGCCGGGCGATGGGGTTCTGTCTCTTCAACAGCATCGCTGTCGTGGCGCGTTGGCTGCAGGCGCACGGCTACGCCGAGCGCGTGCTCATCGTCGACTGGGACGTGCATCACGGCAACGGAACGCACGACGCGTTCTACCAGGACCCGACCGTCTTCTTCCTCTCTCTCCACCAGTCGCCGCACTACCCGGGCACGGGGGCCGAAGACGAGACCGGGGATGGGGAGGGGGAGGGCTTCACGCTCAACGTCCCCCTCGCGGCCGGGACACCCGCGGCGGAGTATCGCATCCGCTTCGAGCAGGCGGTCGAGGAAGCCACGAACCGGTTGGCCCCCGACTTCGTGCTCGTGTCGGCCGGCTTCGACGTGATGGCGGGGGACCCGTTGGGCGGTCAGATGCTCGAGCCCGAAGACCTCCACCGCATGACCCGGCACCTCATGGACGTGGCCTCGGTGTGCGACGGTCGCATCCTGCATCTGCTCGAAGGCGGATACGACCCCAAGAGGCTCGGCGAGGGCACCGTCGCGGTTATCCGCGCCCTGGCTGGTCTTCCGGTCGCCTGAGCCTGCGAGGACAGCCACGGAGCGTTGCTCCGCAGGGCTCTCTCCCTACCTTTCACCATGCCGCCACATGATGCCGGGACGGAGGCTTCGCCGCCTCCCGTCCCCTCCATGCTCGATCTGGTCCGGCTCAGTCCCCGCCGTCTCTTCCCTCCCGGAGGCGTCGAGCTGTTCCGGCAGATCGCCCTCCTCACCGAGATGTCCGAGAAGGACGAGGTTCTCGGCGTGGCTTGCGGCAAGGGCGTCGCCCTAGGGTACTTCGTCGAGGAGTTCGGCGTCACGGCGGCCGGAGTCGAGAACGACCCCCGCATGGTGGAGCTCGCCGAGGGTTGGGCGCGCGAGGCGGGCGTGGCCGGACGGCTCCAGTTCCAGTCCGGGCGATCCGACGCTCTCCCGTATCGAGACGCCATCTTCGACATCTCCATCGGCGAGTACGGGATGGCGAACCACTGCGAACCCGGCGACGCGGTGAAGGAGCTGGTCAGGGTGACGAAGCCGGGGGGCTTCGTGATCCTCGTGCAGCTGGTGTGGAAGGCGCCGGTGGACGAGGTCCGCCAGCGCGTGCTCTCCGAGCACCTGGGCGCGCGACCCATGATGGTGGTGGAGTGGAAGAGGCTCCTCCGCGAGGCGGGGGTGCAGGACGTGCACACAGAGAATTGGTCCGACGAAGAGACGTCCTTCCGCGGCGGTGTGGTGAAGCCCTTCCCGGATTTCGCCGAGCTCTTCTCGCTGCCGGAGAAGATGGGCGTGCTGCGCCGGGCCTGGCGGCGATGGGGTTGGCGCGGCGTAAAGACGATGCTTACGCGCGAGAGCGAGGTACACAGGCTGCTCACTACGGAGCGCATCTTGGGTCTCGACCTCCTGCGCGGCCGAAAGGGGGCAGTCGAAGGCGAGACCGCGCACTCGATGGAGCGTGGGACCACGACCCAGGCGCCTCAGCCTTCTCCCGAGGAGCGGATCGTGCCCGCGGCGGTCGCCGCACTCCCACACCCGGCGGACGCAGGCGACGAGTCGGAGCCTGAGGACCGAGACGGGGCGGACACCACGGGACTGCCGCTCTTCTCGGGAGACGACGCCGAACGGCGCGGGGCTGGGGGAGACGACGCGTGAGCGTGGGCCTACTCGCCACCGTAGACGGCGTCAGGAGTGTCCAGGCGGCGCTGCGCGAGATGGAGGTGGACGGCTGGCTCCTGTATGAGTTCCACGGCATCAACCCGGTGTCGGTCCAACTCCTGGGCCTGGGGCATACGACGCGGCGCGCCTTCGTGCTCATACCGGCCGAGGGTGATCCCGTCGCGCTCGTCCACGCGATCGAGGCTTCATCCTGGCGGCACTGGCCCTTCGAGCAGCGAGGCTATTCGGGTTGGGAGCAGATGGAGAGTGAGCTAGCACGGCTCGTCAACGGATGCTCACGGGTGGCCACGGAGGTGTCGCCGGGAGGCGCCGTACCGACGCTGGACTACCTGCCGGCCGGGCTTGCGAGCGTCCTGCTCGGGATGGGACTCGAGCTGAGCAGCTCCGGGGAT
Organism: Gemmatimonadota bacterium; assembly: GCA_024638325.1. Lineage (GTDB taxonomy): Bacteria > Gemmatimonadota > Gemmatimonadetes > Longimicrobiales > Gaopeijiaceae > UBA2982. Next base: position 25,780 of record JAHEKM010000012.1, read on the forward strand.
CTCGTTTCGCGCTTTCACTCGGCCTGGACCGAGCAACAACTCGCGGACCACCGGAAGGCTGCCGAAGCCGTCGCGGGCATCGCCCGCCGGGCCTTCGAGCGCGCGGCGGAGGCCGTCAAAGCCGGTGCCCCGACAACGGAGGGCGCGCTTTCGGACTGGATCCGTGAGCAGCTCATCGGCGCGGGGCTGGTCGCCCAGATGGACTGCATCGTCGCCATCGGGCGGCGGGCGTCGGATCCGCACTACGCACCGGCCGGTGCCGGCGAGACGATCTCTCGAGGCGACCTGCTCCTCATCGACCTGTGGGGTGCGTACGAGGGATCTGTCGCGGCGGATCAGACGTGGATGGGCATCCTGGCGTCGACGGTGGACGCCCGCACACAAGAGGTCTGGGAGGCGGTCCGGGACGCGCGCGACGCGGCGTTGGCGTTCTTGCGTGAGCGGGCGGCGGCCGGAGAAGAGGTCCGCGGCTTCGAGGTCGACGACGTGGCGCGCGAGGTCATACGCGAGCGGGGATTCGATGACTATTTCGTGCACCGTACCGGGCACAGCATCGACACGGAGCTGCACGGGACCGGGCCCAACCTCGACAACTTGGAGACACGGGACGACCGGCTGCTGGTGCGGGGTGTCGGCTTCTCGGTGGAGCCGGGTGTCTACATCCCGGACGAGATCGGCGTGCGGGCCGAGGTGAACGTCCACTGGGGGACCGGAGGTCCCGAGGTCACACCCTCCGAGGTGCAGAGCGAGATCTTCCTCCTGCTGGACGATTGAGCCGAGCGACCTCCCTGGTGGCGGTCGCCCTGCCGCTGCCGATCTACCGCACCTTCACGTACCGCGTCGATGGCCCGCCCCCGCCTCCCGGCACGCGCGTGCTGGTTCCGTTCCGTGCCCGAGACTGGATCGGGTGGGTGGTCGGGCCCGCCGAGGCGCGCGAGCTGAAGCGAATCAAGTCCGTGCTGTCCGTCCTGGAGGTCGAGCCGTCGGTCCCGCCCGACCTGCTCGAACTGGGCCGCTGGATCGCGGACTACTACGTGACCCCTCTCGGCATCGTGCTACGGACGATGCTTCCGGCCGTGCTTTCCGACGTCTCGCGGGATTACATCCAGCTCGTGGCGGAGCCGGGCTCGACGCTTCGGCCGCGAGAGCAGCGACTCGTCGACGAGCTCCGGCAACGCGACGGTGCACAGCGGGTCCAGACGTTGCGGAAGTCTCTGGGAATGGGCTCGATCTGGCCCGAGATCCGGTCGCTGCAGGAGCGCGGGCTCCTCGTCCACGAGACCGTGCCGCCGAAGGAGCCCGGCGTGAAGACCCGCAAAGTCGTGCGGCTCGCGCGACATCTCGGCACGCTCTCCGAGCGGGAGGAGCTGTTCGGGCGTGCGGCGAGACAACGAGAGGCGTACGAGCTACTCGAGGCGTCAGGCGGTGCGGCCGAGCTGGCGCACCTCACGGACGGAGAGGGCTTCAGCCGCAGCGTCGTCGGAGGACTCGAGGAGAAGGGGCTCGTCGAGCTCATAGACGAGGAAGAGGTACGCGATCCGTTTGCAGCCATGCCGCCGCAGGCTCCCCCCGACCTGAAGCCGACCGCCTACCAACGGGACGCCCTCTCGGCGCTCTGGGGCGGGCTCGACAACGCTCCTCGGCCCTTCCTCCTGCAGGGGATTACGGGGTCGGGCAAGACGCTGGTCTACATCGAGCTCCTGCGTGAGGCACTCGCGCGCGGACGCACGGCGATCGTCTTGGTTCCCGAGATCGCGCTCACGCCGCAGACGGCCGGTCGCTTCCGCTCGCACTTCGGCGACCAGGTGGCGGTCCTGCACTCGGGGCTCTCGCACGGCGAGCGGTACGACGCGTGGCGGGCGCTGCGGAGCGGTGACCGTCGCATTGCCGTGGGGGCACGGTCCGCCTTGTTCGCTCCGCTCCCCGACCTCGGGGTCGTCGTGGTGGACGAAGAACACGACGGGAGCTACAAGCAGTCCGACGCGCCGCGCTATCAGGCCCGCGACCTCGCCATCGTCAGAGCGCAGGCCCACGGCGCCGTGTGCGTCCTGGGAAGCGCAACGCCGTCGCTCGAAACGTGGAGCAACGCGCGCTCCGGCAAGTACCAGCACCTGGTCCTCCCCGAGCGCGTCGGCGGCGCGAAGCTTCCACCGGTCAAGGTCGTCGACCTGCGTGAGTCGCGGGGGATCCTGTCCGACGTGCTCGTCGCCGCCGTGCACGAGCGGCTACGACGCCGGGAGCAAGTCATCCTCCTGCACAACCGGCGCGGGTACTCGTCGTTCGTGCAGTGTCGCGAGTGCGGTGAGGTCGAGCAGTGCGAGAACTGCTCCATCTCACTCACCTACCACCGCGTGACGCATCGCCTTCTCTGCCATCACTGCCGATTCGAGGCACCGGCGCCTTCGCGCTGTCCCCGCTGCGGGTCGGCGGACCTGTCGTTTCGTGGGCTCGGCACCGAGCAGGTCGAGCGGGTGACTGCCGAGGCCTTCCCTGAGGCCCGCATCGCCCGCATGGATGTGGACACCACTTCGGGGAAATGGGCGCATCAGCGCATCCTGGACCGGGTCGAGCGGGGCGAGGTCGACATCCTGCTCGGCACGCAGATGATCGCCAAGGGCCTCGACTTCCCACGCGTGACCCTGGTCGGGGTCGTCAACGCGGACGTGGGCATGCACCTGCCCGACTTCCGCGCGAGCGAGCGTACGTTCCAACTCCTCAGCCAGGTCGCGGGCCGCGCCGGTCGCGGGAAGCTGGCAGGAGAGGTGCTCATCCAGACCTCCCTTCCGGATCACTACGCGATACGCGCCGCGGTCGCACACGAGTTCACACCCTTCGCAGAGAGGGAGCTCAAAGAGCGCGAGAGCCCGAGCTACCCGCCCCATGTTCGACTCGCCAACGTCGTGGTGAGCAGTCCGGACCAGAGGCTCACCGCCCGGGCCGCCGAAGACGGCGTCGCCTGGCTTCGCCGCTGGCTGGAGGCAGGTGCGCGCTCAGGGACGGAGATCGTAGGTCCAGCTCCTTCTCCGATCGAGCGACTGCATGGACGCTGGCGCTGGCACTTCTTCCTCCGATCCGCCTCCGCCGGGGCGCTCGGTCGGGCCGCGAAGGCGCTCGTGGAGGACTTCCGGCTCCCATCAGGCGACGTGAGGCTGGCGCTCGATCGCGATCCGGTCGCGTTGCTCTAGCCCTCCACCGAGGCCATTGCCGGGAAAAGCCGCTCCGAAATACCTTCGCGTTGACGTATCATGCATGAAGGGCGTGAGGAGAGAGACCCGTGGGCTGCTTGGCACTCAACGCATCGTTCGAGCCACTGACCATCGTCCCGGCTCGCCGGGCCGTGCGGCTCGTGCTCGACGGCAAGGCCGAGATCCTCGAGGAGGAAGGCGGGAAGTCATTCCGCTCCGAGAGTCGCGTAGTCCCCGCTCCGGCCGTCATCCGTCTGGTCCGCTACGTGCACGTCCCGTACCGCTTCCGCCGACAGGTCACGAACACGTTCCTGTTCGCCCGCGACGACTACACGTGCCAGTACTGCGGGCGTCATCGGAGCGAGCTAAGGGGGCGGCAGTTCCTCACTCGAGACCATGTGCGCCCTCTGTCCCGTGGCGGCCTCAACACATGGGACAACGTGGTGACGAGCTGCTCCTCGTGTAACAACCGGAAGGGCGGAAGGCTTCCCGGTGAGGCCGGCATGGCGCTGTCCCACGACCCGCTCGAGCCGAACTACGTCCACCTCGTGTGGGTCGTGCGTCGCGTTACGGACACGCAGGAGAAGTACATCCGCATGTTCTACGGGGAAGACGCGCTCGACGCCGTATGGAGCCGTCCCGGCGACCGGGGGTTCAGCTCAGTCGTCTAGCCAGGCGTAGGGTCGCTCGCAGAACTGGCCGTATCCGCGCACGGTGCCGCGGTTCGTGTACTCCTTCCAGGCGACGATCCAGCCCCGTACCGGGTCCTGGATGACCTCGTAACTGAAGCCGGGCTCCTGCGCGCGCTCCGAGAGAAAGCGCTGCAGATACGCGGGCATGTTCGCGATGCCCTCGATCTCGAACGAGGAGTCCGCGTCGGTCGAGACCGCGCTCTGGATGTGGGACTGCGAGAGTTTCAGGGCCCGAATCGATTCCTCGACTGCGGTCTTGATCTCGGTGAGGTCCGGAGCGCTGCCAGTGCGGCCCTTGATCTCCTTCACCAAGCTCTCCGTGCCGGGCGCGAGCAACTCGTCGCGTGCGCGCAGAAACTCAGCCAGCAGCTGCTCGTGCAGGCGCAGCAGCTGCGTGTACTCGCGCTTCGCTTTCGTCGAAGGGGGCTGGGTTTCGGGCATGGTGCAATAAGGTGTCTTCGGGCCGACGCGGCAATGGTGGCCGCTTGACCCGGAGCCACGGCGGTCGTAGGAAGATATCCCATGAGCGAGCCCGATCACCCCAAGCCGGTTCCGGCGCGTCCCGCAGGGCCGCAGGCGCCTGGAAAACCGCCTCCGGCGCGTGCGATGTCCGGGGAACGTGCCCCGCCTACGCCGGAAGCCGACGCTTCCGAGGCCACCCTCGAGGTGGAGGGAAGGACGTGGACCGTAAGGGTCCTGGGGCGCTCGGGCAGGGCGTCGGGCGCTTCGGCCCCGCTGCTCCAGCTCGGTTTCTGGGCAGCCGAGAGCGAGGAGGATCCGGTTTTGGAGGTCCTGGTCGTGGGCACCTCCTTGGCCGGTCTCTCGGAGTCGCAGCTCGAGGTCGCTCTGACCCGGGCCGCGCCCCCCGCCGACCCCGCGAGGGAGAGGCCGTTCTTCGCGGAGGCCGGTCAGGTCCGGCGGCGATGACGCGGCCCGATCTAACGAAAACTTTCCAGCGGCATCCACGTATAACGGAAAGGACGGGTCCCGTCGGGTAGGCGCGGCGGGGCGCCGACCGTTAAACTATTGGTCTGGCCACTGCCCGAAATGGGCGCCTGAGCACTCAACACGCGATGACCCTCCCGTGTCAATGAACACGTCCGAGATGCCGAGCGACGGCGAGCTCGTCCGAAGGGCCCGTAAGGGCGAGGAGTTGGCCTTCGGCATGCTCGTGCGGCGGTACCAGCGGCCCGCGTATGCGGTGGCGCTGGGCGTGACGGGTCGGCACGAAGACGCGGAGGACGCGGCGCAGGAATCGTTCCTGGTCGCGCTGGATCGGCTGGACGAGTGTCGTAGTCCTGAACGGTTTGGTGGTTGGTTGATGACCATCGTGCGGAACAGGTCGAAGAACCTCGTGCGGAGGGAGTCGCTCAGGGAGACGGACGAGCTGCCTCTCGGGGCGCGCTCGCGCGTTCCGACACCGGACCGCGTGACGGAGGCAGCCGAGTTGAGGGGGTTGTTACGGGAGGCGTTGCAGGGACTGCCAGAGGTGCAACGGCAGGTGGTGCTCCTGCACGACCTCGAAGGTTGGAAGCACAGAGAGATCGCTGAGAGGTTGGACCTGCCCTGCGGCACGGTGCGCTCCCACCTCCATTTCGCCAGAAAGGCTTTGAGAGCGGCGCTCCGGGCGGTTCCCGGGATGCCCGACTTGATGAGGGTGGCCCAATGATAAGGATCCACGAGTTCGACGGGGCGGACGAGCCGGGTCTCGACCGGGAGCTCCGGGCCGCGCTCTCCGTTCTGGATCCGGAGAGCCGGGACCCGAACTACTGGCTCCGCTTCCGCTGGTGGGTGATGAGCGGCGCCGCGGGTGAGTTGGCGCGCCGCCGACAGGCGGTGAGCCTCACCGTCGGCGACGTCTTGGAGTCGTGGGCGAGGGCCCTCCTGCCGACCGCCGCCTTGGTCGCGGCGGTCGCCAGCATGCTGCTCCTGCGAGCCGAGGAGCCAAGCAATGACTTCCAGCCACTGGTCGTCGAGGAGCTGTTGCTGAGCGAGGTGGGCGGCGGCGTCGTCCCGATCGACGCTTCGGCCCTGACCTTCGCCGCGGAGATCTTTTGAGGATGGAGCAGGGGCTACGCACCAAGCTGCTCACCGCTCTCACCCTCGCGATCGTCTTCGCGACGGGTGGGATCACGGGCTACGCGGCTTCGGCTCGCGAGAGCGACGCCGCCGAGGCCCTCGAGGCGCCCGCTGCCGCCGAGGCGCCTCGGCCGACGAGGTGGGGCTACGTCTTCGAGCAGTTCGAGCGGACGGACTCGCAGCAGGTGCAGATCGACCTGATCATGCAGCGACATCGCAAAGCCATGTCCGCGCTCAACGCCGAGCTGGAACATCTCCAGCTGCGCTATCAGGAGTCGTCCGACTCCCTCTCCCGCGCCACCGGTGAGGCGATCTCCCTGACCTTCCCGGTCGAGGTTCGCGCCGACTACCTCCAGCGGTTGAACGAGCGTCGCGAGCGAACGCGCGCCCGTCTCGAGGCCGAGAACGAGTCGCGGGGCGACAGCCGCAGGTAATCCATGTCACAAGAACTCCGGGCTTCGGCCCGTTCACGCGCCTGCCACCCGGTAGGCCAGGCGGAGGTGTAACCGTGAGCGACCTGATCATTCGCACGGAAGGGCTGAAGAAGGACTACGTGCTCGGGGCGGAGACCGTACACGCGGTGCGTGGGGTGGACCTGGAGATTCGACGCGGTGAATTCGTGGCCGTCATGGGGCCGTCGGGCAGCGGAAAGTCGACCTTCATGAACATGATCGGCTGTCTGGACACTCCGAGCGCGGGCAATTATTGGCTGAACAGCCAGCTCGTGAGCGAGCTCTCGGACGACCGACTCGCCCGCGTACGCAACAAGGAGATCGGCTTCGTCTTCCAGACGTTCAACCTGCTGCCGCGCGCCACCGCCCTCCACAACGTGGAGCTGCCGCTGATCTACGCAGGCGTGAGCTCCAAGGAGCGCCGTCGGCGGGCGGAGGAGAAGCTGGAGCTGGTCGGTCTGGGCGACCGAATGGATCACAAGCCGCCCGAGATGTCGGGCGGACAGCGCCAACGTGTGGCGGTCGCCCGGGCGCTCGTGAACGAGCCGGCGCTCCTGCTGGCCGACGAGCCGACCGGGAATCTCGACTCAGTCACGAGCCACGACATCATGCAGCAGCTGGGCCAGCTTAACGAACAGGGCCAGACGATCGTCCTAGTTACGCACGAGGCCGATATCGCAGCGTTCGCTAGGCGGCAGGTGCACCTGAAGGACGGAGTCATCGAGCGCGATTTCGCCAACGAGGCCGTGGAGACCGCTGTATGAGAACGAAGCTGGATCGACTGGGCGTGGCCCTGTTGTCCACCCTGGTCGTATCCGCTGGGTGCGCGGAAGGGGATGTGGCGGAGTCGGGCCCGACCCGGCTGACCGTCGAGGTTCGCCGGGGCAACCTCATCATCCGAGCCGAGGCCACGGGGAGCATCGAGCCCGTGCGAAGGGTCGAGGTCAAGTCCAAGGCGTCGGGCGAGATCCTCCGGTTGCACGCGGACGTCGGTGACCGGGTCGCACGCGGCACGCTGTTGGCCGAGATCGATCCGCGCGATGTGCAGAACAGCTACAACCAGATGCAGGCGGATCTCGCGGTCGCCCAGGCCCGCATGGAGATCTCCGAGTCCCAGCTCGAGCGCTCGCGGCAGCTCCTCGAGGCGGAGATCATTACCCAGCAGGAGCACGAGAACGCGCGGTTGGACTACGCCAACTCGCAGACCTCGCTCCTGCGCGCGCAGACGAACTTCCAGCTGGCCGAGCTCCAGCTCCAGGACGTGCGGATCACGGCGCCGATGGACGGCACCATCATCCAGAAGAACGTCGAAGAAGGGGTCGTCATTCAGTCGGCGTCGCAGAACGTCTCCGGTGGGACGGCGCTCTTCGTCATGGCCAACTTGGGCGAGATGCAGGTGCGCACGCTGGTCGATGAGACCGACATGGGCATGTTGCGGGCAGGCATGACCGCCGACATCTCGGTCGAGGCGTACCCGGACCGCTCCTTCGCCGGCACCATCGAGAAGATCGAGCCCCAGGCGGTCGTCGAGCAGAACGTGACGATGTTTCCCGTCATCGTGAACCTCGACAACAGCTCCGGACTGCTCAGGCCGGGGATGAACGCCGAGGTCGAGATCTTCATCGACGAAGCGCGTGACGTCCTTCTCGTCGCCAACAACGCGATCGTGAGCGCCGAGGACGTGGGTCCCGCGGCGATGGCGCTGGGTCTCGACATCGACGACATGGACCTCACGGCCTTCCTGACGGCTGGTGGCTCCGGAGGTGGGTTTGCGCCTCGCGGCGGTGGAGGAGGGGGTTTCGCGGGGCGCCCAGATGGCGGTCAGCGCGGTGGCGCGGGGGGTGGGGCGAGCGCCAACCTCGACCCCGAGACCGCGCAGCGCATGCAGGCGATGCGTGAGCAGGTGCAGAGTGGCGCCATCTCCCAGGACTCCTTGCGGGCGGCGATGCAGGCGATGCGCTCGGCAGGCGGGGCCGGCTTTGGTGGTCCGCCCGCCGGCGCCCCGGCGTCCGAGGAGGGTGGGGCGCCCGCGGTGGAGACGCGACCCGGTGCCGTGTTCGTCCTGCAGCCGGACGGCAGCATCGAAGCTCGGGCGATTCAGATTGGGCTGGGTGACTGGGACAATACGTCGGTCACCGGCGACATCCAGGCGGGCGACGTGCTGGTCATCGTCGGTGCGGCTCAGCTCCAGGCCCAGCAGCAGGAGTTCATCGACCGCATGCGCGAGCGGATGGGCGACAGCAACCCGTTCGGAGGTGGGGTGCCGAGCGGCGGGCGCGGATTCGGGCGCAGGTTCTAGGAGACCCGCGACATGCTGCTCTTCGAGATCATCATGGTGGCCATGGGGGCAGTGAGGGCCAACCTGCTCCGCTCCGTGCTCACCACGCTCGGCATCGTCATCGGCATCGCGGCGGTGATCACGATGGTGGCGCTCGGAGAAGGCGCCCAGCGGCAGGTCCAGGAGGAGATCAACCGCATGGGTACGACGGTCCTGACCATTCGCCCCGGCCAGCAGCGCGCGGGCGGCGTGTCATGGGGCGACGCCGAGATGTCGATCGACGACGCCATAGCGCTCCGGGCCGAGGCCAGCGACGTCGTCACGGTGTCGCCCGAGCAGCGCTCCGGCATGCAGATCGCGTACATGCGCTGGAACGCGCGTTCGGAGGTCATGGGCGTGTGGCCCGAGTACTTCGATATCTACAACATCGGGCTCGCCGCGGGACGCTACTTCACCCAGAGTGAGGTCGCGGGCCGTCGGCGCGTCGCGGTGCTCGGCGCCGCTGTGCTGGCCGACCTCGACGAGTCCCTGTCTGACGTTCATCCCGAGCTCATTCTCGGAGAGACGCTCCAGATCCGGGGCATCAGCTTCGAGATCGTGGGCGTGTTGGAGGAGAAGGGGGACGCGGGCTTCCTGAGGCCCGACGGGAGCGTCTTCATGCCGCAATCGACCGCGCAGTACCGCGTGATGGGCAGTCGCAACCGCCTGAACACGATCTACGCGTCGACGGAGACGCCCGAGGACATGAACCTGGCGTACGCGGAGATCGATCGGATTCTGCGCCGGGAGCACCGCATTCGCGCGGGTGACGACGCGGACTTCCAGATCTCCAACGCGACGGATCTCCTGCAGACGTTCAACGAGACGCGGCAGACGTTCACGGCACTGCTCGCCGGCATCGCGGGCATCAGCCTGCTCGTCGGCGGCATCGGCATCATGAACATCATGCTCGTGTCCGTGACGGAGCGGACACGCGAGATCGGCGTGCGTAAGGCACTGGGCGCGACCCGTAAGGCGATCATGATCCAGTTCCTGGTCGAGGCGCTGTTCCTGTGCATCCTGGGCGGGCTGCTGGGCGTCGGCGCCGGGTACGGAGCGGCCGCGCTCATTCGCAACATGGCCGGGTGGCAGGCTGTCGTGGCGCCTGTCGCGGTGATCGCGGCGATCGTCTTCTCGGCCGGAGTGGGGCTGTTCTTCGGGATCTGGCCCGCGAGGAGAGCGGCTCTCCTCGATCCGATCGACGCGCTGCGCTACGAGTAGGCTCTAGGGCTTCGAGTACCGCCTTCTTCGGGCAGGCTGGGCCGGCGCGTGTGCCCCGGGGGTTCGGGGGCCGCTCGTCGCTTGGGCGGGCAGGTCCTTTCCACGTACAGTGACTCGCTGCGGCGAGGGGCCGACCGACCCGCGCCCTGCAGGCGCGGGTTCCCCTCGCCGAGCCCCGCTCACCCACCGGGGCACACGCGCCGGCCCGGCTTCACGGCTCGCGGGGGTCGTGTGGCTCTGGGACGGGCAGGGTGATCGGAGCGGGGAGGCCTGGCGCGGGGCAAGGGCGGGGCTCGAACGCTCGCTCGCGCGAGTGCCCTACCGCCTCAGCAAGACCTCCAAGGTCCGGCCTTGCCTCACCAGCGAGATCGGCAGGGCCTCTCCCGAGCGGGAGACGCCGAAGCGGAGCTCTTCGACGGATCGGACCCCGACCTGGTCGATGCGGGTGATGACGTCACCTGGGATCAGTCCAGCCATGGCGGCGGGGGTCCCGGGGGCCACGTCGACGATGAGGACGCCGTTCTCAACGGCGAAGTACTGGGCGAGCTCGGGTCGGAGGTCGATGACGTGGGCGCCGGCGACCATGTTGCTGCCGACGACGTAGGGCGTCAGCGGCCGGAAGACCGGCGTCTGGTCCGGGGCGGCCGGTGGTGGTGCAGGCGTCGCCGACGGGGCCCACACGGGTACGGGGGACGACCAGCCAGGCACGATGTACTCGACGCCCGCCGATGCTCGGGCTGCATCGGACATCGCTGCCCGCAGCTCGGCGGACTGCCTGGTCACCTCCTCGATCGAGGCCCTCAAGCGCCCCAGGTCCTCCTCGGCCTCGCGGGCCGCCCTCCGGCTGAGCGAGGCCAGCCGGAGCTTGTCCAGCTGGGCCTCCTCCTGCCGACGAAGGTCGTCACGGGCGCGGGTGAGCGCCTCCATCGCCTGACGGAGCGAGTCGTGGGCTTCCCCACGGAACACGAAGAACTCGAAGGGCGCGTTGACCCCCCCGTCCGTCTGTGTCTCATCTACGAGCCGAATGGTGCCTCTGCCGCGCGCATCGTCGTCGCGGTCGGCGTTCATCTGAACGAGCCGTACGCGCAGAGAGTCCATCGCCCGAACCATGGTCTCGACCATGGCGTCGGTCTCCGTTGCCACCCTGACGGTCCGAGTGCGGACGTCGTCCGGACGTTCGGCCGCCCTGACGACGACCTCGCGGCGACGTCCGTCGCGCTCGATTCGCACGCGTACACGCTCGCCCACTCGCAGGCGGAGCCGCTCGGGCAGCGCCAGGAAGTCCTCGGCTCCTCGCAGGTCGTTGATGGACACGAGCCTGTCGCCGGGGCGCAGTCCGGCCTCCTCAGCGGGGCTCCCCTGCCGCACGTCCTCGATGAACACGAGGGTCCGGTCGTCGGCGCGCCCGCCCACGACGCGAACGTCGAGCGAGATACCGATCCACCCGTCGCGCTCGCGCTGTGCGGACGCCGGCTGGGCGACCGTCACCAGCACACCGAGGGCCAGGAGCCCGACCGAAGCTCGTCTCATATCAGAACCAGTTGTCTTCCGTGAGCGAGACCATGCGCGCGGCAGCGTTGCGCTCAGCCAAGGCAGAGGCCAGGAAGCCGTTGAGGAATGGGTCGGCCGGCGCCTGCCGCACGGCCGCCTGGCTGACGGATACGAGCTGCTCGAGCGCCGCATACCGGCTGTACGGGTCCGAGCCGGAATCGTCGACGCCGTCCTCGGCCAGCAGGTCGCGGTAGGTGGATACGGCGGTCACGTAGCGTGTCTCGGCCTCGCGCACCGCGCTCGCGGCTTCCTCCACCGTGGACGCGACGGGCGCGGGTCGGGCGCTCTCGCGCGCCATGAGTCCGGCCCCCGTCGCGGCGCCGGCGAAGAAGAGGACGATCGCGGCGGCGGCGGGCATCCACGCCGGGGTGCGTGCGAGACCGAGCTTGCTGAGCGGCGTCGCGTCGCTCACCAGCCCCTCCGATCGCAGTTGCGCCTCGAGGACCTCCCAGTCACCGAGGGGCGGCATGATCTCGGGGAGCGTCGCAAGCGCCTCGGTCTGATCGCGCAGCGCGGCCAGCTCGTCGGCACAGATCTCGCACGCGTCGAGGTGCTCCGTCTCCGCCGGGCCGGGACTTCCGTCCACGAGCCTGGCCAACGTCTCAGCGGTCAAATGCTCCATGCTTCTGCTCCATGTTCCTGCACGGACCCGGACAGCGAGGAAAGCATCTCCCTCATCTTGGCCCGAGCCTTGAATAGTTGTGACTTCGACGTCCCGGACGTCACGCCCAGCACGTCCCCGATCTCCTCGTGGGTGTATCCCTCCACGTCGTGGAGAATCAGGACCTGCCTCATGCCCTCTGGGAGCTTGTCGAGCGCTCCCTCGAGTCGCTTCCTGAGAAGCGAGTCGTTCTGGGCGGGGGCCACGGGGATCTCCTCAGGAGGCGGCGCCTCGCGGCGTGTTCTCGTCTCGGCCTTCCGCAGCGCCTGGAGCGCGGAATTCACGGCGATCCTGTGCAGCCACGTCGAGAAGCGCGCGTCTCCTCTGAATGTGGGCAAGGCACGGATCGCGCGGATCCACGCGTCCTGTGCGTAGTCCTGCGCGAGGTCGTCGTCTGCAGCGATACGGCGCACGACGGCATACACCCGCGGCGCGTACCGGTCGTACAGCGTCCGGATTGCGCGGGCGTCTCCTTCCGTCGCGAGACGTATCAGCTCGCGTTCCTTGTCCTGCCGGTAAGGATCGCTCATTCAGGTGCTTCGATGCGCAGCGGCACGTCCTGGGTTGCCCAAGAAACTCGGCGCCGCATCGGCGGGTCGAGTATGTTATCGCCCTCCGCT